>JBGAWE010000179.1:0-9419 GCA_044227705.1 Saprospiraceae bacterium | reverse complement strand
TCCCGCGTCATGCGAAAAAGCCGTGACGGATTGGCCGCCCAGATTTGGTCGCGGCTGTCTTTGAACAGAAAGACCTTGCTCGAAAACAGCTCGTTCCCCCTGTCAAAAGGGTAGTCAAACTCGACGCGCACGCTCGGCAGATGGATGGCCCACGGACGCTCGTTGACCATGACGACCAGCGTCAAAGAATCAGAAATTGGCCAGAAGGCGCGGACTTCGTTGGCCCGAGGGAGGGGCATCGGCAGGCGCGCAAACTGCGTGCGCTGCCCAGTCCGCGCATCGAATCGGACAAGGCCGTTGGTCAGGCAGCTCGACCAGACAGCCGCCCCGTCGGGCTGCGCCCAGATTTGTTGGGGCGACGGGTCGTAGTTGAACGCGACCGGTTTTTCAAATGGGAAGAGCCGAAAACTGGCCGTTTTCTTCTCAAAACGATACACACCGAACCTGCTGCCGACCCAAAGCACACCAGAGTCGAGCGGGTCAGCGATGATTTTCCCCAAAGCCCAAGCATCGGCCCTCGAACCGTCGCCGGGCCGGATGAACGCGGGAAAGCGGCGGAATCGGGTCGAGTTTTTTGGAAGAAGTTGGAGCGTCAACTGGTTGGTCCCGACCCAAAGCCCGTCGTCGTCCTCGAAGATGCCGCCAATTTCATTGCCCGCCAACGATGTCGAGTCGGCAGCGTCGCGGCGGAAGCTCTGCGCGGTCTCGGTTTCGAGGTCGAACCGAGAGATGCCGCCCGTCCGGCTGCCAAGCCAGAGTGAGCGGCCGTCGCGGCCGGCGATGAGGTGCTGGATTTGCCCGAAAGTGATGCTGTGCGGGTCGCTCGGGTTGTTCTGAAAGGTGCCGAGGCGGTTGCCGTCGTACTTATAAAGGCCAGAGGTGTAGCCAAGCCACAGGAGTCCGCGCCTGTCCTCCGCCGCAGCGAAAATAGATTCGCTCGAAAAGCCGACGCTGCCCAGGACGGGGATCGGGGCCTGCCGCCAAGCTGGGGCGGATGGTTGGGACGGGCTGTTTTTTTGATACAGAAACAGGGCCGCGAAAAGGATGGCCGAGCATTTTTTCATCTCGAAACAAAAGTCGAACAGGCGGGTGGATGCTGTATAAAACACTTATCCACCGGACAAAACCGCCGCTGGATAAGCCGCACCGCCGCTGGATAAACCCAGCTTGGAAGCCCGGTGGCCGGGCCGCGACGTTTGCAGCATTGCTTTTTCATCTCCCGTAATTCAAGGTTTTTGATGCCAAAGCCGCCTCGACGTCGCTCTTCCGGCGGCGGGCGACTTCGATTTGATTGCCGTCGGCGAGTCTGAGAAAACCACTCGGGGAGAAGCCTTCGGCAAAGTCGAGATTGACCAAGTCAGACTTGTGCACGCGGACGAAGCCCTGCTCTGAGAGGAGGGCGGCGTAATCTTTCAGGGTCTTCGCGCTCAAAATCCGTCGGCCCCGGGTCAGGTGGAAGACGGTGTAGTTGCGGTCGGCCTCGCAGCGGACGATTTCGCCCAGCTCGAAAAGCCGCGCGCCATCGGCCGTTGGCAACGCGATGCGCTCCATTCTCGGCGAGCCTGAACGGGCGGCGGCGAGGGCGTTTTCAAGTTGCTCGGTCTGCGGCTGGGCGAAGCGGCGACGGTCGATGCAGCGGGTGACGGCGGCCTTCAGCTCGCTCGGCTCGACGGGTTTGAGGAGGTAGTCGAGCGCCGAGAAGCGAATTGCGCGGATGGCGTACTGGTCGAAGGCGGTGGTGAAAATCACGTCGAACGGCCGCTCGGGCAGCCGGTCGAGCAGTTCGAAACCGGTCATCTGGGGCATCTCGATGTCGAGGAAGAACAGGTCGGGGCGGAAGTTTTTGAGCAGGTCGAGGGCCTCGTCGGGCCGGGTCGTTGCCACGACTTCGCCGACCTCGGGCACGTGCCGGGCCAGCAGGATTTCGAGGGATTCGACGCTTTTCCGTTCGTCGTCGAGCAAAAGGGTACGGAGCATGACCGGGCGGGATTGGGAGGTGAAGGTAGATTCGGTTTCAAAAAAATCAATTATGACGAAACGCCCCCGACCGATAGCTGCCAATCCAAAATCAATTGAAAATCAATCTTTTCTATAACCACACAACTTCATTTTCAATGAAAATCAACATTCCCAACTTCGAATTCACATGGCTGCTTGCCGTCGTTCTGCCGCTTTTCGCGCAGGGGCAGGTGCTGCCCACGCCCGTCCTGCTCTCGCCCGCCAACGGCGCGACGGGTCAGCCCACGACGGTCACCATCAAGTGGGCGGCCGTCGTCGGGGCTGACCAGTATAAGGTCTCGGTCAGCACCCCCAACCAGAGCAACAACATCTTTTGGGACTCAACCTATATCGGCACGACGCTCACGCTCAACAACCTCGTCGCCGGACAGAGCTACTTGTGGCGGATAAAGGCCAAGCACGCCGCCAACCCCTATCAGTCGAGTGGCTGGGCGGCGACGTGGACTTTCACGGTCGGGACGGTCACGCCGCCGCCGCCACCGCCGAGTGGACTGACTGCGCCGGGGCTTCTTTTCCCGTCGAACAACTCCACGTTGCAGGTTCTCGGGGCCAACCTGACGTGGAACGCGGTCAGCAACGCGACCTTTTACAAGGTCAACATCGCCACCGACGCAGGGATGACGAACCTCGTCTTCACCGACAACAACGTGGCCGGGACGACCCGTTTCGCCCAAAACTTGAACTACAACACCACCTATTTCTGGACAGTGCAGGCGGCCAACGCCACATCGACGGGGCCGGTCTCTGGGGCAAGGCAGTTCACCACGATGCCCGACAACCCGGCGGCGGTCACGTCGCACCCGCGCATCCTGTTCACGCAGGCCGACATCCCTCGCCTCCAAAATTGGGCGTCCACGCCGGGCAACGTGGCTTTCATCGCCTTGCAAAACGCGCTCAACTCGGCGGTCAACTACTACAACGCGAACTTCTTCCCGGGCGGCCAGCCCAACCCGAACTGGCCCGACAACGGCGGCACGACTTGGACGGCCGCCGTAACGGAGAGCTATGCCGAGTTCTTCGCCTTCTGGTCGCTCATCGACCCGGTCGCGGCTAACCGCCCGCTGCATGCGCAGCGGGCGAGGAACCTGTTGATGTACGTCATTGACCGGGCGCTGCTCGGGCCGGCAGCGGGGGTGCCGTTCCGCGACCCCGGTTTTATGACCTATGACCGCTCGAGGATATACGGAGAAGGCTGCCCGCTCACGGTTGACATGATTTACAACGCCGTCGATGGAAACGGCAACCCGATTTTGACGGCCGCCGACAAGCAGAAAATCCGCACCGTCTTCATGCGCTGGTGTTCGGAGCAACTGCCCGCGTACAACCACCCGACGCCCATCGGCCTCGGCAACGACAAGGCCATACAGATCACCAACCGGGGGATTTTGAACAACTATTTCAGCGGCCATGCCCGGAACCTCACCTTCATGTCGCTCGCGATGGACGCGGCGGACGACGCTCCGGTGAACGCCAACGTCCATTTTTCCGCCCTCGGCAACAGCCTGCGCAGCTATCTTTTCAACGCGACGGGCGCGTGGCTCTACCAGCAATACGCCCAGTATGAGCTGCCCGCCATCGTCGCAGCAGACTACGGCGTTCCGGCCGCCGGGCTGGGCATGGGCAGCGGTGGTCTTTCTGTTGAAAGCTCTCTCTATGGGCAGAGCATCGGGTGGGTTGCCCAGGAATGCCTCGCTTTGAAAAATGCCGGTTGGGCCAGCGAGGCGGTCATCGGAAAGCAGGCCAAGCTCGTCACCTCCGCCTACTGGACCCGGATGATGGACGGGCTGTTGAACCAAATCACCCCGCAATCGAAGACATTTTCGGGCTATTCGTGGATGGGGCCGGTCTTTCAGCAGGCCAACTACGGCGACCTCCTGCGCACTTGGATCACGCCCGAGGCCATCGACGTGGCAGGTTCGATGGGCCTGCTCGACATCGCGCTCGGCGGCCAGCAGACGCACCTCGACAAGTGCCGCTGGTACTCGCGCAACGTCCTGCAAGGAGGGAGCGGCCTCCTCGCGCAGCGCATCTCCAACATCTGGCCGAACAGCTACGCGACGCAGGGCATCCTCTATTTCATGCTCCTCGACCCTGCCGGGAGCAACCCGCCAGACCCGAGGCCAAACCTGCCGACCTCCTTTTTCGACAACTCCTTTAAAAAGCTCCATGCCCGCAGCGATTGGTCGGCCAACCAGTCTTGGTTTAACTGGCAATGCCATTGGACGAGCATCAACCACCAATCGGGCGACGGCAATCAGTTCGAGTTTTTCAGAAAAGGGGAGTGGCTCATCAAGGAAAGGAGCGGCTACACCAATGATGGCGTGGGCACCACCGGAGAGTTCCACAACACGCTCGCCCTGCAAAACGATGTGCCGCCCAATATGCAGTGGTACGAAACCCCGATTTCGGCTCGCGGAGCGCAATGGAAAGAAGGCCTCTGCGCGGGCGACCCGTCGGTCGTGACCAGCACCGGCGCCAACTTCGCATACGCAACGGGCGACGCGACGAATCTCTACAACCGCTACTCGGGCGCGAGCGACATCAGCTTTGCGGTGCGCAGCATCGTCTGGCTCAACCCCGACCATATCGTCGTCTACGACCGGGCGAAATCGAAGACGGCCAACCGCTACAAGCGTTTTTTCCTACAGTTCGCTTCCATGCCGTCGATCTCGGGGAAGAACGCGACGGTCACGACGGCAGGCGGGCAGAAAGTCTTCCTGTCGAACCTGATGCCGTCGGCCTCCGTGCTGACCGCCTTTCCGACCGAGAACATCAACTCGACGGCCGAACTGGAAACAGCTAATTCCGAACTGAAAATCGAGGACCCGGCCAACCCGAGCGATGTCCGCTTCCTCAACGTGATTCAGGGCGCCGACGGTAACGGGGTGAAAGATGCCGCGACCCTCGTCCAAAGCACGGCTGGCACGGCCTTCGACGGGGCCGTGGTGAAGAACATGGCCGTCATGTTTCCTTCCGCCTGGAACGGAGGCTTCTCGACGACGACCTATTCGATTCCGAATACCGTGACCGCGCAGCTTGTCACCGGCCTGACGGCGAACGCTGGCTACGATGTGACCGTCATCCCGAACGGCTCGAACGCCGACGTGACCATCGCGCCCGGCAGCCAACTGACTGCCGACGCGGGCGGGGTGCTGAAAATCGGGAACATCAACCTGAAAGGCGGGAGTGTCGACGACCGCTCGACCAGTTTGAAAGGGAAAAGCCCGGCGGCCGAGCTTTTCCAAAACACGCCCAACCCATTCTGTGGCGAGACAACAATTGGCTACGTCCTGCCCGAAACGGCCCCGGTCTCGCTCAAGATCGTTGACATCTTTGGAAAAACCGTCGCCACGCTGGCCGACGGTGTTGTGGAGGGAGGTTTCCACGAGGTCGTCTTCCACGCTTCCAACTTGCCCAGTGGACTCTATTTCTGCGAAATGAAAACCGGACAGGCTCGCCTCACGCGGCGGCTGATCGTCCAACCGTAAACCCCTGCGCCAAAGGCTTCCGGCAAACGGGGTCGGCCCGGTTTCCTGTTTGGAGGCCGGGCCGTTTTTGTTTGTCAGACATCGTACCCAAACTCCCGTACCCACCTTTCAAACAGCGGCCCCCGCAGCCGCCACTTCCCTTCTTTCTCGACGATGAACCCATGCTCCGACAGCAGCCCGATGGCCCGCCGGTCGTCGATCTCGCGCCCCTCGGCGATGGCGCCGACGGCCGGCTTGAGTTCGCGGTTGGCGCAGAACTGGTTCCAGAAGATGTTTATCACCCCGTTGTCGGAGTGGAGGATGGCGTCGCGCAGGGCGGTGGCGTAGTCGGCCTCGGCCATGTGCGCCGAGCCTTTGCGGTTGGCGATTTCCACGAACGAGCTGCCGATTTTCTGCAAGATGGCCGGGTGGCCTTGCGTGTCGAGCCAGATTTTTTCCAACAGGCCGTCATCGTAGGTCAGTCTTTTAGTGGCCAGCATAAGCCGCTCGGTGTCGGCTCGGTCGAGCCAGTCGATGCGCAAGCGCTCGGCTTGCGTGAAAAAGTTGGCCCAGTCCGGCCCGCGCAGTTCGCTCAAGAAATCGGCCCCGGCCAGCAGGAAGACCACGCGGCTTTGCGCCTGCGACCATGCCCGCATCGCGCCGAGGAGCTGTTCGCCCTGCGCCGGGTCGGTTAGTAGGCAGCGGTGCAGTTCCTCCACCTCGTCGATGGCGAGGATGATGCGCTTGCCCTTCGCCTCGGCCAGCCGGTCGACCTCGCTGCGGAAGATGTCGAAGGCGTCGAGCCAGCCCTCCGGCATGTCCGGCGCCGCGCCGGTCTGCTCGCCCGGCCTCGACAGGCCGCGCCGCACCTCGCGCAGCAGGGCCGCCCAAAAGCCGCCGATGCTGCGAACCCCCTCTTGGCAATCGAAGGCGACGACCGCGAAGCCGCTGTCGAGGAACGTCGGCAGGAAGTTGATGAGCGTGCTCTTGCCCGTGCGCCGCTGGCCCTGGATGTAGAATAGCGGCATCGTGCGCGCCTCCATCACCTTGTTCTGGAAGCGGCGGCGCACCTCGTCGCGGCCGAGGAACAGGTCGCCGTCGATCCTCGGGTCGAGCTTTTCGCCCCGGCGGTAGATGTTCTGGCAGACCGGCTCCTCCGTCTGCGCGATGAGTTCGAGGCGGGCGGCCTCCTCCGCGGCGGCCTTTTCCCAGCGGGCGAGGGCTTTTAGGTAGTAGCCGTTCCATGATGAGGACTCGCGGATGGTCTGGTTTTTCAGCTTGTCGAGTTCGGCGCGGAACTCGTTGAACTTCCCGATTCGGGTGTGGATATGGCTTTCGATGGAGCTGTCGATTCGGGCTTGGCGGGTGGTAGTCATGCGGGTGTACCATTCATCGGTGGGGAGGTACTTGCCTGCGTCGTCGGGGAAGCGGGGAACTTCAAACCCTTCGGGGGATAGACGGTCGAGGGCGGCTTTGGCGAGGTTGCCTGCGTCCGCAGCGTGGAGGATTTGATGGGCAAGAATTATTTGATGTGGTCTCTTACTTTTAAGGAAGCCTACGAAGGAATAGGCAGCACGTGAGTTCTCATAGGCATTGTTGGATAGCCGTTTGTTTAAACTCAAAATTGGGAACGCAATAGCCCAATCCCAGTTATATGGGTTGCTCAATAATGTGTATTTATTCGATAGAGTAGATTTCACACAATACCAGAGATAAAATGGAATTCGAAATGAGGTAAAAATTGTTGCTACTGTTGCAGCCACTCCAGTCATTATTCCAACGTTAACTCCATTGGGCGAGGAAGACACCCCGATAAGCAAGCCAACTAATATACTGGAAAGAACTGTTCCTGTATTATTCAAAACCGGGCTCGCTCTCTCAACATAAAAGGGGCCGGCAATTAGGCCAAAGAAAATACCAAAGAATATACCAAAAGGTATGTTCAATCCAAAACCAAGCGAGAGGGCGAAAATCACTCCAAATGAAAGCACCGTTTTTAGAGTTACTATTGCAGGCGACCTCCCCTGCGCGAGAAAAAAGATAATAATTACCAAAAGGCCTACACTTTCCAGACAGTTAACTTGGTTAAATAATTCACCAGTAATTATAGCGCCCCCAAAGGAGAAAGCTACTCCAGCGGAAAGGCAAAATGCTAGTCCAAGTGGATAGTTGATAATTCGACCAAAAGGTATACTGACAGCTAAAGACCCTAATAAAGCTGGGAGTGTGACCCAACTGAATATTGATAGGTTATTTAAGCCACTACCACTCCAATTTTTTGAGATACCTTTCTTAAACCAGCTAGGATATTGAGTGGGGAGCCCGAACTCAATTACCACAAATGCAGTTAACGCCCACAGGCAAAGAGACAAAAAAGAGATTATTAAGCATGTTGTGAGATATGTTTTTAGCTTATCCCCCTCTTCCTCTATCGACTTAAAATAGTCATGTAATGAATCAGGCTCAAATGCCAACAGCCTAAATGCCTTGCGGGAATTTTCCAGAAGTCTATTAGCCTCCACCGTTTCTTCCATTTTGAAAAGAGCTATTTTTAGATAAGCATCACCGCCGCCCCTCCTCCCTCCACGCCCGGAGCATCTTCCCCATCTCCTTTTGGTCGAGAGCAGATTCTTGCACCAGTGCATTGTCCATTTTTTCGAGAAAGAGATAGGGCGCGGCCTCAAACTCGAGCTGCCCGATGAGCCAGTCGGCATGGGCGGCGAGATTTGGGCGGCGGGCCACCTCGCTTTGCAGGTCGCGCAGCGAGAGCGCGGCTATCGAGACGACGTTCATCGTCAGCCACGACGACTGGCCCCGGAACTGGAAAGTGTTGTGCGGCTTGGGCGTTTTGACGGCGAGGCGGATGTCGGGGCGGTTTCGCAGGGCGTTGAGTTCGCCGTAGAAGAAGTCGTCGTAGCCGCCGTCGAGGTTGCTCTCGTTGAGCAGGAACTCGAAGCCGCGCAGGAAAATCAGCAGCCGTTCGCCCCGCTGCGCCATGCCGGTCTGCCCGGCGATGTCGGCCATGAAACCCGACCACGAGCGGACGTAGTTTTTCATCAGCACATCCACGACGAGTGTTTGCGGGATTCGGCAGGCGGCGACATCCGTCGGGATACGCTCGCCGCCCTGCCCGAAGCTCACGACCAAGTTGACCGATTCGCGGCGGACAAACAGCGTCTGCACCAGTGAACGGGTCAGCTCGGGCCGCAGGCAATGGTCGTAGCTGATGGCCGAGAGGTCGGGCTGGGCGGGCAGTTTTGACTTACTGCCGGGCTGGATTGTGGTCAGATTGGGCAAAACGGGAGAAGGGGCGGCCGCTGCCTTCCCATTTTGGATGGTCGCGACGACCCCTCTGATGCCTTTGGCTACGATCGTCCATGCCTCGTCGTTGCCGGGGCGTTCGATGGGCTTGTTGGGGCCGCCGGGCAGGCCTTGCAAAAACATGTAAGGTTGCCCATCGCTGTCAAAAGAGCGCAAAAAGATGGGGACGACCACGGCCGTCTTGGCCTTGTGGCGGGCCATCGCCTCGGCCAATTCTACTTCCCAGATGAAGTCAGAGGCGGCGAAGTCCGCACTGATGAGCAGCAGGATGAGGTCGGCGGCACGGAGGTTTTCTTTGATAGAGTCGTCCCACAGGCTGCCAACGGCTATTTGGTTGTCCGTCCAAAGCGCAATCTGCTGACTGCGTCGGAGACTGGAACAATGAACGTTGAGGGCTTCCAGAAAAGCGGAATCCTTGTGGGAATAGGAGACAAAGACTTTAACGGGGGCATCCATAAGTGGCGGCGAATTTCGGAAGCCAAGGAAAGCAGAAAAACAAAACCAATGACCTTTTTCGCCATTTGAGGCTGGCGCAAGGCCTATTTGACCAGGATGTGCCCCGATTTTGTCCCATGTACCCTCGTCTTGGAAAAAATGCAACCGGACTTATCC
>JBGAWE010000178.1:0-9277 GCA_044227705.1 Saprospiraceae bacterium | reverse complement strand
AAGGTTTTTCCAAACATACTCGGTCGGTGCGGGTTGCGCCGAGAAGAGCTGCATGAGCAGGTCTTTGGTCTCCTTGTTGTAGAGGTCGATGGTGCCCGAGACCCGGTAGTTCCACAAGGCCCAGTCGAGGCCGAGGTTGGACTGGGTCGTCGTCTCCCACTTCAGATCGGGGTTGCGGAAGGCGACAGAGGCAAGGCCACCGCCCTGCGGGTTGCCGCCGTCGTCGAGCGAACGGTCAGCATAGCGGACGCGATCGTCGTAGAGGTTGTGCGGAATCTCCTGGTTGCCGGTGATGCCGTAGCCGAGCCGGAGGCCAAAGTCGGAGAACACGCTGGGCAGGAAGCCCTCCTGGATGATGCGCCACTTGAAGGCGGCAGAGGGGAAGTAGCCGTACTTGTTGTTTGGGCCGAACTTCGTCGAGCCGTCCGCCCGCAGCGAGGCTGTGAGCAGGTATTTGTCCATGAGGCCGAAGTTGAGGCGGCCGAAAGTCGATTGAAGCTCGTCGGAGCGTTCCTCCGAGTTGATGACCACCGCGCTCCCGGCCGAGGCCGTGTTGTTGAGCATCAGGTTGAGGTCGCCGGTCGAGAACTTGCGGTATGCGTTGCGCGTCCGCGAATAGCTGAACTTCTGGTACGAGTAGCCGAGCACCCCGGTGAAGTCGAGGTTTCCGAACGCCTTGTTGTACGTCGCGTAGTTCTCCCACAGCTTGTTGCCCGCCCGAACATCGGCGGTGAACATACGGCCCAAGCCTCCGATGCCGGGGCCGGCATAGAGGTCTTTCGACAGGGCACTCTTGCGGCCCGAGAAGGACTGGTCGGTGCCGAGCACCGTCTTGAAAGAGAGGTCGTCCGTCAGCTTCACTTCGGCACTGATGTTGCCCAGGCCGCGCAGCGTGTTAGTGTAGTCACGACCATACTTGAGGATGGCCACCGGGTTCGGCTCCGAGAGGAGCGGGTTGCCGTCGGCGTCAAGGCGCTGGTAGGGGATGGTCTCATCCGCATCGGCCCAAACCGGAAAGGTCGGGTTGGCTTTGAGCGCACTCAAATAGAGGTCGCCCTCATAGCCCGAGTTCTCGGTGATGAACGAGCCGTCGTCGTGTATCTTGGAAAAGGTCACGCTTGTCGAGAGCTTGATGCGGTCGTCCCAGAATTTGCGCGAGCCGTTGAAGCGGCCCGAGACGCGCTTGATGCCGCTCTGCTTGATGACGCCATCTTGGTCGAGGTAGCCCAGCGAAAAGCGGTAGTCGCCGCTCTTGTCGCCGCTGCCGAACGAGAGGGTGTGATTGTGGGAGATGCCGGTCTGCAAAATCTGGTTCTGCCAGTCGGTGTTGGCACCTTTGTCAATCTCGGAGGTCGACACACCCGGGTTGAGCTTTTGCCATTCCGCCACACAGGTCGGGCAGTCGAGCAGGTCGTACCGTTTGGCCGCTTTGGCTGCGCCGAGGGTGTAGCCATATTCGACCGTCCCCTTGCTGCCCTGCCCCGATTTGGTGGTGATGAGCACCACGCCGTTGGCGCCGCGCGAACCATAGATTGCCGTTGCCGACGCGTCCTTGAGGATGTCGATGGTGGCGATGTCGCTCGGGTTGAGGAAGTTGAGCGGGTTGCGGGCGGCTTGGTTGCCGAGGCCGCGACCGCCGGAGCCGCCGCTCGTCTCGTCGCTCGTCAATGGAACGCCGTCGACGACGAAGAGCGGGTTGTTGCTGCCGCGCACCGACGACGTTCCGCGGATGCGGACGTTGATGCCCGCGCCGGGGTCGCCACTGTTGCTCGTGATCTGCACACCAGCCACACGGCCCTGCATGAGTTGCTCGGGCGCGATGGCGTTCTTGTTGAAGTTCGCCTCCGTCAGGGTGCTCACGGCTCCCGTCGCGTCGGATTTCTTCACCGCGCCGTAGCCGATGACCACCACCTCGTCGAGGACGGTGCTGTTGGCCATCTCCACGTTGACCACGTTCGCGGCCCCCAGTGTGATGGTCTGCTCCGCGTAGCCGGTGTAGCTGAAGCGGATCTGCGTGGCACCTGCCGGCACGTCGAGGCTGTAGTTGCCGTCGATGTCCGTGACCGTGCCCCTGGTCGTGCCGACGGCCGACACGCTGGCCCCGATGAGGCCGTCTTTGGTCTCCGCATCGGAGACCTTGCCCTTCACCGTCCGCTGGGCAATGGCCATATTGCTCATCAGCATCAGAGCGAAGAAGAGCAACCCGCCTTTGACTACGTTAAGTTGTAGCTTCATACAAATGGGTTTAGTTTGATAAAAATGAAAAATGAGTTGGTTCAAGACTGACCCGTTGGGCGGGAGCCGCTTGCCGGGAAAATCCAGTGTTCTGGTTCGGTTCATCCGGTCTTTGCGGGGAAAAAAGTCGGTGTGTTTGGGAGACACTAAGCAGGGCGAAGGTAGAAAAACATGGTTCCGGCCCTCGGAGCGGCTAATTTTTTTTTAAGAATCTCGAGGCCGCCGTCGAATCTTCCGATTAGGGAAATCACGCTCGCCAAACGACTGCCCAGCCAAGTTCGCTGCCGGCCTTTTTCGCGGGGAAAAAATTTAGGGCGGCCTCGATAGCCGCCCTAAAAGAAAGCGCGAATGGCTGGATTATTGACCAAATAATAGTTGGAAGTGCGAATCTGCGAGGGCAAACTTGTTTTGAAATCCGAATCTGGGCAAGCCCGAAATCGCCGCAACCTGCCGCAAACCTTTGCGCAAACGATTGCTGTTGGTAAGTTCCTTTCAGGCGGCGCCTACCTTCCCGCCACCAAAAAGAAGGCATGAAACGGACGACCATCAAAGATTTGGCGCAGCAGCTCGGCGTGAACCCCTCGACCATCTCCAGGGCACTCAAAGATCATCCAGACATCAGCTCCTCGCTGCGCAATTCTGTGAAAGAGCTGGCAGAGCGCCTCCACTACCGGCCCAACAACATGGCCGTTCACCTCCGCCAGCGCTCGAGCCGCCTCGTCGGCCTTATCATCCCTGCGGGCACCATGTTCTTCTACCCTTCCGTCATCCGCAGCATCGAGAAAATCCTGCACGAGGCCGGCTTCAGCCTCCTCATGCTACACAGCGACGAGTCGCTCGAGCGCGAGATCGAGAACGTCCACATCTGTTTCGACAACGACGTGGCGGGGCTCCTCATCGCCTGCTCCCGCCAGACCGAGAACGCCGATCACCTCGCCCCCCTGCACGACGCGGGCATCCCCGTTGTGCAGTTCGACAAGGTCATCGAGGCCGCGCCCATCGACACCATCAAGCTCAACGACGTGGCAGACGCCGCCGCCGCCGTCGACCGCCTCCACGCCACTGGCTGCCGCCGACTCGCCGGAATTTTCGGCAACGAGAACATGCCCATCACCCGCCGCCGCGTCGAAGGCTTCCGCCATGCGCTGAAAAAGCACGGCCTCCCCATCTCCGCCGACCACCTGCTCTTTGCGAACAACGCCGCTGAGGCATCCGAATGCATCCGCCCGCTGATGGCCTCCCCCGAGCCGCCCGACGGCATCTTCTGCATGAGCGACGAAACCATCACCGGTGCTCTGCCCGCCCTCGTCGATCTCGGCGTACGGATGCCCGAGGATGTCTCCGTCGTCTGCATGAGCGACGGGGTCTTCCCTTTTTACCTCCGCCCGAGGGTCTCCTTCCTGCGCCACGACGGCGACCTTGTGGGCCGCCTCGCCGCAGAGCGGCTCCTCCACTTGATAAAGTCCGGCGAACATCTGACCGAGTTCTTCGCGCCGAAAACCGTCACCCTCGAAACGGAGCTGGTCGAGCTGGACACCACGCACTGCCTGCCCGAGGCCATCGTCATCTGATTTTGCCCGGAAAAACGCCTGCCTACTTTTGCCGCCCTGATATTTCTGAAAAATATGACCAGTCCGAAAAGAACCTTCCCCGCCGAATGGGCTCCGCAGGCCGCCGTCCAACTGACCTTCCCGCCCGCCGCCGCCGACTGGCCTGACGAGCGCGAAGACCTCCTCCGACCCTTTGTCGACATCGCCGAGGCCGTCGCCCGCTTCCAGCCAGTCGTGGTTGTCTGTGAAAACTTGAGGGAGACGAAAAAGCTCCTCGCACACCTGCCCGCCGAGCGGCTGTTTTTGGCCGAAGTCCCGTCGAACGACTCGTGGGCAAGAGACCACGGCGGCATCACCATTTTCGAGAACGGCCGGCCCGTCGTCCTCGACTTCATGTTCAACGGCTGGGGCCTGAAGTTCCACGCCTTCCTCGACAACCTCATCACGGCCGCCCTTTTCCGCCGGGGCACCTATAATAAGGTGTACAAAAACGCGCCGCGCCGCCCCGTCCGCCGCGTCGGCGGGATGGTCTTGGAAGGCGGCAGCCTCGAGACCGACGGCCTCGGCACCCTTCTGACGACGGAGGACTGCCTCCTCTCGCCCAACCGAAACCCACATCTTTCCAAAAAGCAGGTCGAGGCGAGGCTCAAAAAACTGCTCGGCCTCTCCCGAATCCTCTGGCTCAAGCACGGCGCGCTCGAGGGCGACGACACCGACTCGCACATCGACACCCTCGCCCGTTTTTGCGACCCGCAGACCATCGTCTACCAAGCCTGCGACGACCCGGCGGACAGCCATTTTGCTGATTTGAAAAAAATGGAGGAGGAACTCCAGCAGCTCCGGCAGGCCGACGGGAAGCCCTACCGACTCGTTGCGCTGCCCTGGCCGACTCCGTGTTTCTCTAAAACGGACGGCCACCGGCTGCCCGCCAGCTACGCCAACTTCCTGATAATCAACGGCGCGGTGCTCGTCCCGACCTATCGGGTGCCAGAGGACGCGGCGGCCTTGAAAGTTTTGGGAGGCTGTTTCCCCGGACGGGAAATCGTCGGCGTGGATTGTCGGCCGATTGTCGAGTGGCACGGTTCGCTGCACTGCCTGACGATGCAGTGGCCGGCCGCAGTTGAGTAGCGGGCGGCCTACTTTTCGGCCAGCTTTTTTCAATCGAACAACTCCGTCGGGCTATGGGAAAACTTCCGACCGTCCTGCTGCTGGCCCTACTCTGCGGCTGCAAAACCTACCGGGCTGGGCTACTCCGCCCCTACTTCAACCGCGAACAGACCGTTTTCGACCTCCGGGAAGGCGCCGCCGACCGCTCGGTTTTCATCGACTACACCGGCTGCGGCGGCTACCTCATCGAGTGGGCGGGCGAGATGCTGTGGATCGACCCCTTTTTTTCCAACCCGACGACGGGCCGCCTCCTCTCCAACCACTACCGGACGGACACGGCCCTCGTCCGCGAGTTTTTCGAGCGGCGGCTCGGCGAGGCGACCGACCGGCGCGGGCGAATCCAGACCGTGCTGATTTCACACGCGCACTACGACCACCTTGCCGACCTGCCATCACTCCTGGGAAACAACCTCGACGGCGGCCGCACAAGGGTCTTCGCCAGCCGGACGGCGGTCAACCTGCTGCGCTCATTCCCCAACCTAGTGCGCGACACGGCGCGGCAGCTCGTCGACCTCGAAAGGTTTTTCAAAAAAGAGTCGAGCAAGGCAGGCCTGAAAAGCGAGCCGGAGATGTCGCCCTTCCAGACCACGCCCGGCGGCCGCATCCGTTTTGCGGCCGTCCCGTCGATGCACGCGGGGCACTACCGGCTCATCACGCCGCACAAACTGCCTTTCATCAACGGCGAAGTCGAAGCACCGCTTCCCTCGCCGCCGACCTCGACGCTCGACTTCAAAGAGGGCCGCAACTTCAACTTCGCCATCGACCTCCTTGACGAGCGCAGCGAGCCGGTCTTCCGAATTTTTTCAAACGGCGGCGCGGCCTGCGACTCGGCCGTCGGCTGGCCTTCGGCCGATTTTTACGCGCAAAAAGGCTGCGACCTCCTCCTGCTCTGCGGCGCCAACTACAACATCGCCCGCGACTACCCGCTGCCGCTCGTGCGCCGGTTGCAGCCGCCGACGGTCTTCGTCGGGCACTGGGAGCATTTTTTCGAACCGGTCCAAAAGCTGCGCGAGCGGCCGAAAGTGGTGACGAGCACCAACGTCCCGAAGCTGGTCAGGCAGCTCGAAGCCGTCTCGAAAATAGAGGGCGGCCCGGCCGTCATCGTGCTTGAGGAGCCGCAGCGGCGGACGGTCAGGTTCCGGTTTTGATTAATCCATATTTTAGCCAACAAATGGGAGGACGGTCGGCGGGCCTGTCTAATTTTGAGGGGCAAAAAATCCTCTCCCCCATGTTCCCATTTGAGAAAAACATCCTCGGCTTCATTCACGACGAGCAGTGCGCCCTCGTCGTCGGCCCCGAGATCATGCGCTTCGACGGCAAGCCGATGAACCAGTACGTCCGCGACCGCCTCGCCGAGCAGTACGACGGGCAGGTTTCGCACTACTACAAGTCCGACGGCCTCTTCGCCTTCCCCGCCGCCGACCCGGAGGTGAAGTCGAACCTGGCGAAGGACTTCAAGAACGAGTGCCTGCGGCTCCCGCAGACGGCCGGCTACGACGAGGCTCTGCTGAAGAAAATCGCCCAAATCCCCTTCCACCTCATCATCTCGACGAACCCCGACACCTTCCTGTCGGATGTGTTCTACAAGTTCGGCATCCGCCACCGCTTCTCTTATTTCAGAAAGGGCGACAAGGCCAGCGACGCTGTCGTCCGCCCCACGCGCGAGGAGCCGCTCATCTACAACATCAGCGGCTGCATCCTCGAGGACGAGAGCATCGTGCTCGACTTCGAGGATCTTTACTCGCTCATCGGCTCCAGCTTCGGCGCGGCGGGGATGCCGGAGGAGCTGCAAAAGGCGCTCGGCGGCATCAAAAAATACGTTTTCATCGGCTTCAACTTCGAGAAGTGGCACACGCAGCTCCTAGTCCGGATCCTCTGCGGGAAGGTTTTTTACAAGAAATACGCCGGGCCGCACGATGTGGCACCCGAGACGAAGGCCTTCCTGACGAACCAGTTCAACGTCGAAATCTGGGACCCGGCGAGCGGCGACTTCATGGACAAGTTCCTCGACACGGCCTCCAAGTTCACCGTCCCCGGCTCGGTCGGCGGCTCGACCTTCCTGCGTCAACTGGCCGCCGAGCCGCTCGCCCCGGCCGAGGTCAACATCGTGCGGGAGGTGCGCAACGGGCAGATGCTCAAGGCCATCGGGCTGCTGGCGCAGTACGCGACGGCGACCGATTTCGAGATGGACGCGGTGCACCTCTCCTCGCGCTTCAGCCGGGCGAGCGACGACCAGTCGAAAATGGACAGCCGCGACTTCACGGTCATCATGAACCAGATCGCCGACGAGATCGTCGAACTCGCGCGGCGCATAGCGAAGAAGAAGAAATGAGCACAACCGCCGCCACCTACCGCTATCCCGGCGTGAAGCCCTTCGAGGCGAGCGACGCGCCGCTCTTCTTCGGCCGCGACCGCGACCGCGCCGACCTGCTCGACCTCGTCAACCGCGAGACGCTGGCCGTGCTGTTCGCCAAGTCGGGCTACGGCAAGTCGTCGCTCATCAAGGCCGCCGTCATCCCCGAGCTGCTGGCGAAGCCCGACATCCGCCCCGACCCGACGACGGGCGAGGACGTGGAAATCCCGAACTGTCCCATCTACATCCGCCTCAACTTGTTCAACGCGGGCAAGTCACCGTCGCCGTGCGAGGTGGTCGCGGCGCGGTTCGCGGAGGCTTTCGCGGCGGACGGGAAGGCGGCGGGCGTGGCCTCTTTTTTCAAAGAAAAGAGCCTCGGCGACCGCCTCTACAACAAGTTCCGGGCAAGCCGGACGGCTGTCCAGAAGCGCATCTTCCTGATTTTCGACCAGTTCGAGGAGTTCTTCAGCTACCCGGCGGAGGCCCAATTGCAGTTCCGGCAGGAGCTTTCCGAGCTGCTTTACACCCAAATCCCGCAGGCCGTGCGCGACGCGATGGAGGGCCTCGACCGAGCCGCCAAACGGCACCTGCACCAGCCGATGGAAATCCACGCGCTCTTCGCCGTCCGGGCCGACCGGCTCCACCTGCTCAACGGGCTGCGCGAGGAGCTGCCCGCGATTTTGCAGGTTCGATACGAACTGAAAGCCCTATCGGAAAAGCAGGCCGAGGAGGCCATCGTCCGTCCCGCCGCACTCGACCGGCCGGGGTTTGCGGTGGAAAAACCGTTCGGCTACGAACCGGCAGCCCTTTCGAAAATCATCTCCGAGCTGAAAAAAAACCGCGACCCGAACGCCCTCGAGTTCGGCATCGAGCAGCCCATCGAGTCGTTCCAGTTGCAGATGGTCTGCCAGACGATCGAGCAGGGAATCGTCTCGCGGACGCGGCAGTCGGGCGAGCAGCCGACCGTAATCGGCGAGGCAGACTTGCCCGATTTCGAGCAGATCTACAATCAATACTACACCGACAAGCTGGCCGACCTGCCGACCTCGGAGAGCCGCGACGCCGCCCACCTTTTGCTCGAAGAAGAAATGGTCATCGGCGAGGAGCTGGCGGAGATGCGCCGCGTCAGCCTCCCGAAGGAGGTGCTCGTCAAGGCCATGCACGACACGCACGGTCTGACGGTCGAACAGCCGCTGTTCGACTACCTCGAAGACCGCTTCCTCATCCGCCGCGAGACGTTCGGGCCGAACGTCCACTACGAGGTCAGCCACGACGTCCTGCTCGGCCCGCTGATGAAGGCGCGCAATACGGCGCGGGCGCTGAAGGCCGAACTGGCCGCCCTCGCCGCCGAGTCGAAGCGGCGCGAGGAGCAGCTTGCCCGCCAGCAAGAGGCCGAACTGGAGGCCCGTGCCCGCCGCGAAAAAGAGGTGAACGAGGCGAAAAGAAAGCAGCTCATCGGGGGCCTGATGGCGGCCGTGATGGTCGTCATCTTGCTGGCGTGGATGGGGCTGGAGGCGTGGAGCCAGAAAAAGGAGGCCGATTTGCAGAAAAAAAAGGCGGAAACAGCTCTCGCCGCGCTCCAGGCCATCCAACAAGAAAAGGAAAAAGGGGCCTTCTACCGGACGCTCTACGACATCTCCGTCATCCTCTCCGTCCCCGACGCCTGCCCCGACCGCAACCAGCTCACGCAGCTCGACACCTTCCCGCGCCGCGTTCCTGGCGACGCGGAGCTGCAACGCGCCGTCGAGGCCACCCGCCGGAAGCTGAAAGAGAAAAAATGCCAATGACCATGAAGACGAGACTGTTTGCCGCCGCCCTCCTCTTGCCCGCCGCGCTTTTCGCACAAAAGCCCTGCGACAACTTCCGTTGCATGATGGACCGGGCGGAGGCCCATTTGAAAAAGGGCGAGTTCACCGAGGCCTTCGACGCCGCGACAGCCGCCCGCCACTACACCGACGCCGTCGACAGGGAG
>JBGAWE010000177.1:0-9444 GCA_044227705.1 Saprospiraceae bacterium | reverse complement strand
CACCGACAAAAAGGTGTCGCTCAACGACACTTTGAGGGAGTTCCAGCTGGCGGTTTAGCCTTCAGCCAGGGCGAAAAAAAACTGCAAGCCTGTAAGCCGGATTCTGTTCGTCGGCCGCTCGAAAGCGGCCGCCGCCCCTGCCATTTATCTGACGCTGCCTACCCCCTCCGCCGTTGCCGCCAATCGGGCCGACCGGCCTCCCCGAGGGGAGAGCGAAGTGTATTTGGCATTGCAACCCACAAGGTTTGTCCGCGTCCCGCATTGCTGCGGGAGGCCGTGCGCTCTTACCGCACGTTTTCACCCTTGCCGCCGATTGCTCGGAGGCGGTTGTTCTCTGTGACCCTTTCTGTCCACCGATTGCTCGGTGGCCCACCGGTTAGGTGGTGTGGTGCCCTGTGTTGTCCGGACTTTCCTCCCCGACGAGTCGAGGCGGCAGGGCGGCTTGCAGTTTATTTTTTCGAATATCTAAAGTCTGTTTCCGTCAATGATTTAGAACCAACACCGGCCAACAGCCCCTCGTGAAAAAATTACCCGAAAGAGTGTTGTGGCATCGGGTTCAGATTAAAAGAGGCCAGCATATTTTTACCCCCGGAAGAACCAACCTGTGACGCGGCACATAATCCGGCCGACCCTCCAGCTCCACTTTGAAAGCGCGAACTAATCTTTTTCTGAAACACGACACGCCTTCCTTTCCCATGCGCAAAAAGCTGCTCATCCACCTCGGGGTGGCCATCGCCCTCGTCGGGATGGCCATCGGTTTTGACTGTTGGAGCAAATCCGTCGAACCGGTCGGCCGCTACGCCAAAGACATAGAGACCTATTTGCGGGCAAAGGAAAAAACAGCCGCCCGATGGCTCTCCGACGAGCAGGATTTTTTCAAGACCCACCTCTCCCGCCCCCCGAAGGACGGCGCCGACGCGGAGCCGCACGGCGATAAGTTGGCAAAGGTCGCCGCCGAGCCGTTCACCATTTGCCTCGTGAAGGGCGACTCGCTCGTTTTTTGGACAAACAACCGGGCCGTGCCGGACGCCGCCATGATTCAAAAATGGCAGCGCGGCCCCTTCCAGCCGTCGATGCAAAAGCTGCCGTCGGGCAGTTATGAGGTGCTCCGCCAGCCGTTCGGCGACATGACGGCCTACACTTTGATCCCCGTAAAACACGCCTTTGCCGCCGCCGACTTCGTGGGGAACAAGGCCTTCCCGGCGAACAGCAACGTGCCGAGCGGGCTGGACTTGAGCGACGAGCCGACTTCTTTTTCAATAAGAAACCGCGACGGCGCGGCCATCGGCTACCTCAAGGCCAGCCAGCCAATCGACTATCGGGCCTTTCTCTACATCAAGTTCTGGCTCTATCTCGCCGCCCTCTGCGCCTTCTTCGTCTTCATCAACACGGCCTCGCGGATGCTGGCCGAGCGGTATCAGGCGGCGACCGGCGCGCTGCTCCTCATCCCCGTCGTGGGGAGCCTGATTTACCTCAACCAAAAACTGGACTTCACCCGCCGCTTCGAGGGCCTCGACCTGTTCGCCCGGACGTTCAAAGCGCCTTTTTTGAGCAACTCCATCGGCGACATGCTTTTGAACATCGGCGTTCTCCTCTGGCTGATGGTCTTTTTCCACCGCCATTTCCGGGTACGCGGCTATCGGAACCTGCCGGTCGGGATGCGCTTCGC
The DNA here is from genome assembly GCA_044227705.1 of Saprospiraceae bacterium. Classification (GTDB taxonomy): domain Bacteria; phylum Bacteroidota; class Bacteroidia; order Chitinophagales; family Saprospiraceae; genus JANOQP01. The sequence goes on along the minus strand of JBGAWE010000177.1, from coordinate 7,775 downwards.
CGTCAGCGTGGGCAACTACATGAGCGTCGTCGTCTCGATCCTCATCTCGGCCTGGATTTTCAGGGAGCTGGTCTTCTCGTCGAACATCTCGTTCGACTTCTCGAACGTCTTCAACCTCGACATGTACAGCATCATGGCCATCGTCGGGGTGATTTTCCTGTTGATGGCGATGTTCCTGTTCAGCCACCGGATGGTCATATCGGTCTTCTCGGCCGACCTGACGCGGATGCAGCGGACGCTGGCCTCGGTCGTCGCGGTTGGCATTTCCGCGCCGCTGATGTGGAAGTTCAAGGACGACCTCGACGTCGACCTCGGCATCATGATCGCCTTCTCGCTCATCTACTCGATGGCGTTCGACTACTTCGTGGACCAGAAGACGAACAAGATGACATGGGCCATCGCGTGGCTTTTCGTCTTCTCGTGGTTCACGACGATCCTCCTTTTCAAGTACAACGACATCAAGGACCACAACTCGCGCCTCCACTATGCCGGCATCATGGCCAGCGACCGCGACTCGCTGGCGGAGGTGCAGCTCGAGGAGCTTCGCAACCAGTTGCGGACGGCGCCGGGCTTCGCCGGGATGTTCGCGCCGTACCGGTTCAAGACGGGGATGGACAGCCTGCGCCGCTTCGTCGACCAGCGCTTTTTTGAAAAGCGGTACCTCTTTCAGCACTACAAATACGAGCTGGCGGGCTTCGACGCGGACAACATCGAGGCCATCGACGGGCAGCGCGTCCGCCTGTTCACCTCGCTCGACAGCTTTTGGCACAGAGCCGAGCCGGTCATTGGACAGGACCTGCGGCTCTATCGAAGCGGGACGGGGTCGAGTTATTTGATGCGGCTGACCATTGCCCCGAGGCTCGACACGGCGCACCAAATGAGCCTCTATTTCATCGTCGACCGGGAGCGGAGGACGCCGACCAACGTCTTCGCACACCTCTTTTTCAGCCAGCCTTTCAAAAACCTCGTGCTGCTGCCGCGCTATCAGTACGCCATTTTCAAGAACGACCGGCGGGTGGAGGAGGTCGGCAAGTTGAGCGACTACACGACGCAGGTCGACTCATTCCCGCAGAACCCCGGCCAGTTCAAGCGGTACAAGCAGCGCGGCGACGACCGCGACGTGCTCTCCTACCGAAGCCCGGACAAAAGCACGGTCGTCATCTTGAGCCGACGGACGGGCGGCATCCTGAAACAGATGTACCTGTTCAGCTCGATTTTCGCCACGCTGTCCATCTTCATGATCCTGCTGGCGGGCATCAACTCCATCCTCCACTTCCTGCCCGAGTATTTCCAATTTTATCTCACGCCGAAAGGGTCGTTGAGCCGCCGTATCCAGTTTTGGATGGGGACGGTCATCATCGGCTCGTTCGCCATCATCGGCTACCTGACCTACTCGAACTTCGACGACGCCTCGCAGGACAACCTCAAGGAGCAGCTCAACAAGTCGACCTCGGCCATGATCTCCCAGATCGAGCAGAGCGCCGACAAGTGGAACACCTCGGGCAGCCTCACGACGCGGGCTTTGCAATCGACCATCGACTCGCTGGCCAAGTTCCACTCCATCGACGTGAACCTCTACGACATCGACGGGCGGCTCACGTTCACCTCGCAGCCGGGCCTGCGGCAGATGGGGGCTGTCAGCCCGATCATGTCGAGCTACGCCCTGTTTGCTTTGAAAAACCAGGGGCTTTCGGAGAAAATAGACCAGGAGCACACGGGTAGTTTCGAGTACACGACAGACTACCTGCCGCTCATCGGGCGCGACCAGAAGCCCGTCGCGTTCATCGGCGTGCCGTATTATCTGAAAGGGACGGGCATCCGAACAGACGTTTCCGACTTCATCGGCAAGCTGCTGACGCTCTACGTCTTCCTGCTTTTGGCGGCAGCCATCATCGCGGGCGAGGTCTCGAAGTCCATCGCGAAGCCCATCAAAGCCCTCGGCGACCGGATGCAATCGACCAAGCTGGAGGAGAAAAACGACGCCGTCTATATTAAAGGACAGGACGACCTCGAGGAGCTGCGCAACCTCGTCGGCGAGTTCAATCGGATGATCGACAAAATCGAGGAGTCAAAAGGATTGCTCGCTAGGTCGGAACGCGAGGGCGCGTGGCGAAAGATGGCGCGGCAGGTCGCCCACGAAATCCGCAACCCGCTGACCACGATGAAGCTCTCCATGCAGCAGCTCGAACGCTCGGTCGCCATCGACCCCGACAACTTCGAGGCGAACCTGCGCAAGACCTCCAACCGCCTCATCACCCAGATCGACGACCTCGCGGAGATTGCAGGCGACTTCTATTTGTATGCGGAAATCAACAACCCGCCGAAGAACGACGTCATTTTGAACAACATCGTCGAGTCCGTCTTCGACCTGTTCGGCGGCGACGACAACGCCGATTTACGGCTCCACCAGCTGCCGGAAGGGGTGAAATACCACGCGCTCGGGAGCAACAGCCACCTCGGCCGCGTATTCAAGAACCTGATTCTCAACGGTTTGCAGGCCGTGCCGTTCGGCCAGCGCGGCAAAATCGACGTGACGATTTACGAGGACAACGGCATGGCCGTCGTGAAGGTGGCCGACAACGGCGGCGGCGTCCCGGCCGAGATCCGGGACAAGATTTTCGAGCCGAACTTCACGACGAAGTCCTCGGGCACCGGCCTCGGGCTGCCCATCTGCAAGAGTATCATTGACGCGCTCGACGGGCGGATGTGGTTCGAGGTGCGCGAGGGCGAGGGGACAGACTTTTTCATCGCGCTGCCGATTCAGTATGTCGAAAAGGAGTAGCCAACGGCGGCGGCGAATCGCCCGAGGAGCCTGGAGAGCGCAGTAGTTTTGCCGAAAATTTGTCAGATGAAACCTTTGGCAAAAGCCCTCCTCCTCATGCTTTTCACCCCTTTTTGGGCCAAAACCCGGGCGCAGGACGTCGCTGCGAACGCCCCAGCCCCCGCCGAGCAGTACGACGCGCTGGCCGACAAACCGCTCGTCTCGACCATCAACATCCCCGTCAACATCACCCGCACGGAGCTGGAGACGGCCATCAACAAGAAGCTCGTCGACCTGATTTATGAGGACGCCGACCTCGCCGACGACGGGCTGCAACTGCGCGTCTGGAAAATCCAGCCCATCACGATGTCCCTCTCGGGCAACGAGATACGCTACCGCGTCCCCGTCAACATCTGGGTGAAAAAAGACCTCACTTTCACCGCCGCCGAGGTCTCGGGCGACCTAGCGCTCAACTTCCGCACGGTCTTCAACATCCGCGAGGACTGGTCGCTCGAAACTTGGACGGCTGTCGAGAGCCACGAATGGCTCAAAAAACCGAAGCTGCTGACCTCCGTCTGGGACATCCCCGTCGAGTCGCTGGCCAACCTCGTTTTGAACAAATCAAAAGGCGACCTGACCGCCTCCATCGACCGCCTCGTGCGCGAGCAGATGAGCCTGCGCCCCTCGGTGCAGGCCGCATGGGACGCGCTGCAAACGCCGTCGCTCCTCTCCGAGGACTACAAAATGTGGGTGAAAACGACGCCCATCTCGCTCGCCCTCACGCCGCTGCGCTCGGAAGACGAGGTCATCAAGACCAACATCGGCGTGGAGGCCATCAGCGAGGTGACCGTCGGGACGCAGCCAGCCTTCCGGCCAAACTCGACGCTGCCCGCTTTTCGTTTCTCCAATTTCACGAAAGATGATTTCGCGGTGCAGGTTCGGACGGATGTCCCGTTCGGCGAGGCAGAGGCTTTGGCCCAAAAAATGATGGTCGGCCAAATCTTCACCGAGGCCGGCCGGACGGTCAAGGTGGAGGACATCAAGCTCTACGGTCAGAACGACAAGCTGGTCGTCGAGACGAAGTTGAGCGGCGCGTTCAAAGGGAAAATCTACTTCACCGGCGTCCCCGCATTCGACTCGACCAGCAACTCCATTTTGATGCAAGACTTTGACTACGAGCTGGACACGAAGAGTTTTTTGTTCAAATCGGCCAGCTGGCTCTTCTCGGGCGCCATCCGCCGGATGATGGAAAAGAGCCTCGCCTTCCCGATGGCCGAGAACATGGCATCGCTCCGCACGACCATTGCGCAGACCCTCGAACGCTACGAGGTGCAGCCCGGCATCACGCTGACCGGCGCGCTCGACGACCTGCGCTTCGAGCGCACCTTCCTCACCAAAGGCTCCATCCGGTTGGACATGAGCGCGCGAGGGCGGCTCAATTTGGAGGTGAAAGGGCTTTAGCCCAGGAGCTGCCGAGCGGCTCCGTTGTTTGAAATTTGCAACCATCCGTTTGAACCCCGCAGCCGACCGACGCGGGTGGCGGTCGACCTTTGTCCCAGAAATTTCAACCAACTTTTCGATGGACATCCGCTTCCGCCCCAGAACCATCGTCTTCTCGCTCGGCCTCTTGGCCGCCGCCCATTCCGGTTTTTCGCAAAAGGCAGACACCGCCAAACACATTCTCAACCTCCGGGGCAACATCGGCGCGACGAACAACGGCTTCTCGGTCGTGCCGACCTTCACGCTGGGCAAGCCCGCGCTCGTCGCCATCTTCGGCGTGAGCGGCAGGCGGCGGTTGAGCTTCGAGCCGGAGTTCCGCTACTCTTTGGAGGACTTCAAGCCTTGGTCGTTCGTCTTCATCTGGCGGTACAAACTGGTCCGTCGCGACCGCTTCCAGCTCTCCGTCGGGACGCACCTGCCCGCGCTCAACTTCAAGACCGTCTCCGTCGTGAGCGACGGCGCGGCGAAAGAGATCGTCCAAGCGCGCCGGTTTTTCCCGGTTTTCGAGGTGATTCCGAACTGGCGGCTCGGTCGGGGTTTCTCGCTCGGCATCTATTCCCAATATGGAAAGGGGCTGGAAAAAGAGGTTTCGAGCGACATCTACTTCGTCTCGCTGCGCCCCGGGTTGCCCGATTTGCCGCTCTCAAAAAGGCTCGCGCTGCGGTTCAGCCCGCAGGTTTATTACCTCCGTATCGGCGAAAGGGACGGGGCATACGTCTTCGGCAACCTCGCCCTCGCGCTGCGCGGCACGCCGTTCTCCGTCTCGACGATGATGAACAAGGCGGTGAAGACCAACATCGTCGCGAAGGACTTCGACTGGAACGTGGGTGTCAACTATTCCTTCAACCGAAGCTACGTCGGGCGGTAGCTTGATTTTCACAACCAAAAGGACATGGACAGGACAGAATCGATCGAGGAATTCTACCAGCGGCGCATCGGCTGGGTGCCCGACAACCTCCGCAACGAGGTCGGCCACTTCAACGTGCTGCGCCACGTCCAGGCCGCGCAGGTGCCGTACAAACGGCGCGACTTCTATAAAATCATGCTGGTGGAGGGCGACATCGAGCTGGCCTACGCCGACCGCGTGATCGGGGTGGGAAAGCAGGCGGTCTTCTTCTCCAACCCCCAGATTCCGTACAAGTGCAGCAACCTCGAGCGCATCCGAAAGGGCTGTTTTTGCATCTTCAACCAGCAGTTCTTCCACCAATTCGGGAACCTCGCGCAGTACTCCGTCTTCCAGCCGACGGGCGAGCACGTCTTCGAGCTGGACGACGAGCAGCGGGCGCAGGTCGAGGCGATTTTTGAGAAGATGTTCGCCGAAATCGCCTCCGACTACGTCCACAAATACGACGTGCTGCGCGGCCTCGTGATGGACCTGCTGCACTTTGCCATGAAGACGCAGCCCTCGTCGTCGCTCGGGCGGTCGGCGATGAACGCCTCGCAGCGCATCTCGACCATGTTCCTCGAGCTGCTCGAGCGGCAGTTCCCCATCGAGGAGGACCACCCGCAGGTGGGGCTTCGCTCGGCCTCCGATTTTGCCCGGCAGCTCAATGTTCACGTCAACCACCTCAACCGCGCCGTCCGAGAATCGACGGACAAGACGACAACCCAAATCATCTCGGAGCGCGTCGTGCAGGAGGCCAAAATCCTGCTGCGGCACAACCCGTGGAACGTCTCAGAGGTGGCCTACGCGCTCGGCTTCAGGGAGGCGGCGCACTTCAACAATTTTTTCAAAAAGCAGGTCGGGGCCAGCCCGACAGCGTTCAGAAACGGTTGATTTTCAACACACTAAAAAGTAGAATCATGAAAAAAACAGCGGTTTTCACGGCCTTGTTGACCATCGTGTTGGCTGTCCGGGGTGTGGCACAGGACAACCAAATCTTTCCGAGGGGCGAGAAGTCGCCCGCCGTCCACCACGTCGGCACCGTCTGGCTCAACGAGCTGAACAAGCCGGACAGCATCTTCAACTACAGCATCGCCGTGGCGACCTTCGACACCAGTTCGAGGCTCTACTGGCACGCGCACCCGGGCGGGCAAATCCTGCTCGTCACGGAGGGCACGGGCTTCTATCAGGAAAGGGGCAGGCCCAAACAGGTCGTCCACAAAGGCGACGTGGTCAAGTGCCAACCCGGTGTGGAACACTGGCACGGCTCGACGCCGGGTAGCGGCTTCGGCTACCTCGCCACCACGCCCGCCCAAAAGGGAAAGACCATTTGGCTGGAACCGGTGAGCGACAGGGAATACTTTGGCGGAACCGCGCCCGCCCCGAACCCCGAGCAGGAAATCCTCAACCTCTCCAAAAAGAAATGGGACTGGATGGCCGACAAGAACGCAGATTCGCTCGCCACGCTGTTCGATGAAAAATCCGTTTTCGTCCACATGGGCGGAAGCTGGGGCAAGCAGCGCGAACTCGACATCATCCGCAGCGGCGGCATCCACTACAAACACGCGGAAATCCAGGAAACGTCGGTGCAGTTTGTCGGGGCGACGGCCATCATGTTGAGCAAAATCCGGCTGACGGCCGTCGTCGGCGGCAACGAGGTGGTCAATCCGTTCACGGTGACGGAGGTGTACATCTGGCAGGGCGGCAGCTGGGTGCTGGGGTCGCTCTCGTTCACCAAGATGCTCGTGCCCGAGGGTTCGGCGGCTCCGCTGGGCGATGGGAAACATTGAAACTTTGGCCAGCGGCCAATCAAACAGAACCTCCCGCCAATGAACAAGAACCGCATCGAGGCCTTCTCGGACGGCGTCATCGCCATCATCATCACGATAATGGTGCTGGCGTTCAAGACCCCGCACGACCCAACGCTGGAAACCTACCTACAGGACTGGCCCGTCTTCGCCAGCTACGCGTTGAGTTTCCTCTTCGTCGGGCTTTACTGGGCGAGCCACCACAATCTGTTCCACCATGCCAAAAAGGTAGACAACAAGACACTGTGGATAAACATGGCGGGCCTTTTTTGGCTCTCGCTCACGCCCTACGCGACGGCGGCGATGGGCGAGAACAACTTCAAGCCCATCACCGTCACCATCTACGCGCTTCTGATGGCGCTGTGCGTGACCTCCTACCTGCTCTTGGTCAATGCGCTGTGCCGGTTGCATGGGCGCGACTCCGAGTTCGCCCGCTCGTTCAAGGGCGGCCCGAAAAGCTACCTAACGCTGGGGCTGAACCTGCTGGCCGCCGTCATCTCGGCAGTGGGTTTCCCGAAGTCGGCGTTTTTGCTCCTGTTCCTAAAATCGCTGGCGTGGCTTTTCCCAAACCACGATTTTGAGAGCAGAAGGCTTCCAAAACATTGAATTTCAATCTTTTAAACTGAAAAAAATGAAAAAGCGGCAACTCGGCGGCGACCTCGAAGTCTCCGCCATCGGACTCGGCTGCATGGGCATGACGTTCGGCTATGCCCCCTTCCCGGAGAAAAAGGACAGCATCGCCGTCCTCCACGCCGCCGTCGAGCAGGGCGTGACCTTCTTCGACACGGCGGAGGTCTACGGGCCTTTCAACAACGAGGAGCTG
>JBGAWE010000176.1:0-9611 GCA_044227705.1 Saprospiraceae bacterium | reverse complement strand
CTTTTTCCATCGCCAGATTGGCGAGGATGCCGTACTTCTGACCGTTCGCCATCGGGTTGAGGCGGATGTGCAGCCCGGCGGCCATGTTCTTGACCACATAGATTTCGGCGTTCTGCGGCTGCAGCGAGTCGGCCTTTGCTAGGAAGCCGTCGGCCTTCGCCACGATGGCCTCGTGCTTGCTGGCGTCCTTTTCAAAGTTGAAGACCTGCGTCTGGCAGTAGGCGACGTAGTAGGCGGGCAGCCACTCGCCCGGCTCCTTCTGCGCGATGCGCTCGAAGGCGTTCGACCGATCGAGCCAACCGGCCGCCGAGCGGGTCGTGTCCATGCCCGCGAGGGCGGTTTCCATGGCCTTGACGAATTTTGGGTTGGCCGTTTGCGCCTGCGCTGCGATGGCGGCGGCGGTGAGGAGGAGTGCGAAAAATGTGTTCTTCATGATGAGAAAAGTGTTGAGATGGTGAGATGTGCTGATTGGTCACTGCTTGTCCAAAACCTCCTGCCGCCGGTCAATCCCCCAGCTCGAAAAGCAGCCGACGAAGACGAACCGCCGCGCCCCCGGCGTGACGGCCGAGCGCGACTGGCCGTCGGCGGAGTAGCGGTAGCCGAAGATTTGCTCCTGCCCCAGCGCGTTCTGCACGCCGAGGACGACGACGGTGAACGCGCCCCTGATTTTGGTCAGGTAGCTGGCGTTGAGGCTCAAGTTCTGGTAGTTGGGCGTGCGGTCGGCGAGGAATTCGGCGGCCGGGCGGTTCGGGTTGAAATAGGGGCGGCCGGTCGCGTAGCTGTACGTCATGCCGACGCTCGTCTTGATTTTTGGGAAGAACTTCTTGGCCACCAGCGTCGCGACATGGCTGGCCGCGTAGGTCGGCTGCACTTCGAGCGGGTACCATTGGAAGCGCCGCTTCGTGTCGAGCCACGAATAGGAGAGCCAGTAGTCGACGCCCCGGAAGGTCTTTTTGTCGCGAAAAAAGACCTCGATGCCCCGCGCATGGCCTTTCCCGTCGTTGCCGAGGCCGCCGCGAGTGGTGACGAGGTCGGTGTATTTTTTGTAAAAAGCCTCCGCCCGCAGCGTCCGCAGCGCGGCGACCACCTGATAGTTGAGGATGTAATGCTCGGCCCGCTGGAAGCCGGGCGCGTCCTGAAATTGGCCTTTCCACCGCAAAAGGCTGTCGCCCTTCTGGTAAAAATGCCCCCATGCGAACGAGACCTGGTCGTGCCGCCGCAGCTTGTAGGCGAGCGAGGCGCGGGGCGCGAGGTTGTTTTTTTTCAGATAGGAATCGTTCTCGAACCGCGCCCCGAGCCGTGCCGCGAGCCGGGTGCCGAGATAGAGGTCGGTCTCGGCAAAGGCGGCGGAGTAGTTGTCCTCAATCCTGCTTTCCCCAAACCGGCTGTTTTCAAAAGCCTCGGTGCCGCGCTGGTGCTCGCCGCCGAAGTGCAGCACGGTCAGCGTCCCGAAATAGCGGGTGGCGACGGCCCGGAACTGCGCCAGCGAGCTGCGCATCCTGAACGTGTCGGGCCGCAGGCCGCTGGTCGAGTAGTCGGTCGAAATCTCGTTGCGGTCGAGGCCGACGGAGGTGCCGAGGTTGAGCTTCCAATGCTCGGCGACGAAGCCCGCCCAGGTGAGGTTGGTGTAGACGTCGCCGTTCTTGATGTCGAACGCCGATTTCGAACCGTCGGCCGCCGTCGTTTTGAAGCCGACATGGCCGTGGTTGAGGTAGCCGTAAAATTTGAGCATCCCCGCGCCACGTGTTTTTTGCCGAAAAAAGCCTTCCGTGCCGACGAACTCCGGCTTGTGGGTGAACGTCGGCCGCTGTTTCACGAGGAGGAAATAGGGCGCGAGGTTGGTGTAGTTGACGTTTCCGCCGACGGCGCGGCCCTTTTCGCGCCACAGCTTTTGCTCCCCGATGCCCACCCCGACGCTCGACAGCGACAGCGTTCCGGCCGACCGCTCGGGCAAGTCCTGCGTCTCCAACAGGAGTGCCGACGACATCGCCTGGCCGTACTGCGCCGAGTAGCCGCCGGTCGAAAAGACCGTCCCTTTGAACAAAAACGGATTGAACCGCCCCCGCGAGGCATAGTCGGGCGTGCTGGCGAAGAAGGGGTTTCTGACCAGCAGACCGTCGATGAAGGTCTGCGCCTCGCTGCCCGTCCCGCCGCGCACGAAGAGGCCCGACTCGTCGCCCGTCGAGACCTGCGCGCCGGGCAGGGTCTTCAGCGCGCCGTAGGTGTCGCCGCCAGCGGAGGCCGTCGTGACGATGTCGAGGGGTTTGAGGACGGTCACCTTCCGCTCGTCGCTTGCCTCGAACGCGCCCGCCGTGATGACGACGACGTTGAGCTGGTTGAACGACTCCTTCAGTTTGAACTGAAACTCGAGGATCCCGCCCGCGAGTTCTATTTTTTGCAACACCGTGTCGAAGCCGAGGTAGGTGACGCGCAGGGTCTGCTGGCCGGTCTCCTCGGTCTCGAAACGGAAGCGGCCGTCGGCGTCGGAGGTCGCGCCGTCGTAGGTGTCGAGCAGTTGGATGTTCGCGCCGGGGAGCGGTTCCTTGCCCGATTTGTCGGTGACGCGGCCTGAAACCGTCGTTTTTTGGGCGAAAACGGGCAGGGCGAGGGCGATGAGCAACCCGCCGAGAATCGTGATTTTCATGAAAAAGGAAATGGTCAGGGCTTGAAATAGGTCTTCAACCCTTCATAGAAAGCCTCGAAAGCGGCCACGCCAGCGGGCGTGATTTTGCAGGTGGTCAGCGGGTAGTTGCCCCGAAAGGACTTGGTCACGGCTATGTAACCTGCCTCCGAGAGCTTGGAAATCTGGATGCTCAAGTTGCCCGCCGTCGCGCCGGTCTTTTCTCTGATGACACCGAACTCGGCCTCCTGCGCGACCATCAAAAAGGACATCACCGAGAGCCGGAGCTGCGAGAGGAGGATGGGGTCGAGGTCTTTACGCTCCATGGTTTTGCTGTTCGCGGTATTGTTTGTTGAGCAAAAGCCCGGGCACAATGTAGCCCAGCACGATAAAGACCGCCTCGACGAGAGGATGATTGGCCGGCGCGACCCAAAAACAGAGCACGGCGCCCGCCCAGAGCGCCAGCCCGCCCAGCCGCAGCGGCTTGAACTGCAACAAAACACCCGACAAAAAAGTGGCAAAAGCCGCCAGCACCAGCACGAACGGCACCGGCGAGACCCGGCTCGCCCCGGCCATTGGCAGGACGATGGCCAGTGAGACACCGAAAGCGGCCCAGACCCAACCGTACCACTTGCTGACGATGGTGTCTGGCTTCTCGCCCCGTTTGCGGCGCAGCCAGCCGTAGATGAACGTCGCTGGGAAGCCGATGACCAACATCGCCAGCCAAGGGAGGCCGTGGATGGAGGAGGGGTGCATCGTGTTCTCGATGTACCAATCGGCCAGCGAGGCTCCGGCCGTCAGCACGCCCCAGAGGAGAAAATAGAAGCCGTTTTCACCGACGCTTTTTTTCGCCACGTCGATGGTTTCGCGGATGATGCGGAGGCTTTGCTGGGGGTCGAAGGTCTCGAAGTCTTTTTCCATTGCTTTTTAAACGTCTGAATTTCAATTGTTTGTGAAAGAAAGGCGTGTCGCCCGTTCGTAAATTTGGCACTAAAATAGAGTAGTTTATATTTTAAACCAAATTTGCGAAAAAAATTTTCTCCATTGAAGGAGCCGCCGCGCTGCGAGACAACCGACCGTTCGCAACGGCTTGACAGCCTAATTTTTCAGAGAAAAAACCCGCACCCGGAACCGGCCGTCCTCGATGGGCGACATGCCGCCCGCGCCGTTGACGAGCACGCCGCTGAAGGTGCCGATGAGCGTGTCGCCCGCCATTTCCTCCACTTGGATTTTCAGCTCGTTGCTCACGTCGCTCGTCACGCCGGTGTAGTTGGAGCGGTCGGTCTGCGTTCCGCGCGCGCCGCCGTAGCGGAAATCGACCAATTGGAGCCGCGCGCTTGACGAGCGGTAGGGGAAGGACTCGGTCCTCGGGTCGAACTCGAAGAGCAGGCCGATGCCGGTCTCGGGCGACCAGCCGTCGTCCTGCCGGATGATCTTCACCCGCCTTTTGTCCGAAAGAAAAATGTTGCAGAGCGTGTCGAGCTGCTCGTTCGACTGGCACCAGCCTCCCCAGCACTCCTCGGGCAGGGTGCGGATACGGTCGAGCAGCTCGATTTGACGGCCTTGAAAACGGAAGCGGACGAACTCCGTGCCCTCCTCCTCGGACGGGCGGGGCGGGGCGGAAAAACTGGCCAGCAAGAGGGCCAGAAAGGCGAGCGGGGGGATGATTCGTTTCATAAGATGCTGACAATCACCGGCAAAAATAGTACCGGCAATTGCTTCATGTCCTGAACGATCGGGGCGGGCGCGGGTTGCGCCCCAGGCGCACGGCGAGTCAGAGCTTCCCTTTTTTCAAAAATGCATCGAGCATAGGAGCATCAACAACCCCGGCACCGACCCCATCGACGTGGACGCCGACGATGGGGAAACCGTGATATTTTATCAGGGCGAAGACCATCCGCAGCGGCTCCTCGGCACCGACCGAAAAGTGGTCGGGGCTGCAAAAGTCGAGGACGGGCGCGGCGGTCTTCCCCTCCTTCGCGGCGCGGGCGATGGCCGCCTCGCCGAGCGAGCCGACGAGGTTTCCGTCGAGGTCGGTCACCAAAAAATTCTTCTCGGAACCGGCTTTCCACTTTTCGATGGCAGTCGCCATCCAGTCGTTCGACAGCAGCTCGGTGAACTCGCGCCGCATCAAATCGCCCGCCGAGAAGCGGCCGAGGAGGTCGTCGAGCTTGACCATCCCGTACTCCGAGCGGGCGGCGTTGAAAACGAAAAGGCCGATGAGCGGCATCGTGAAACTCCCCTTCCACAGGCCGAGCGCGACGAAACCCGCCGCAAAGACCTGCCCGATGACGGCCGCAACGCGCGTCGCCCGCAGGTGGGTCGTGCGCATGGCGAGGAGCGAGCGGAGGACGCGGCCGCCGTCCATCGGGAAGGCGGGAATCATGTTGAAGACAATGAGCGAGCAGTTGATGAACAGCAGCATCAGCCAGAAAAAAGGCCACGAGTGCTGGAAGCCGATGCCGTCGCCGCCCGTCCCCGAGTCCTCGGAGCCGCTGTTTTCAACAGAAAAAAAGGCGGCTTTCAGGCCGTCGCCGATGGCTTGAAAGAGGGTTCGCCCGTCCGTTTCGAGCATCGAGGCGACGGGAAAAAAAAGGAGCAGGACAATCATAACATTGACCGCTGGGCCGGCGATGGCGACCCAAAACTCCTGTTCCGGCTTGCGCGGCATGGCCTCGAGCCGGGCGATGCCGCCGATGGGGGTGAGGATGATGTCCTGCGTCTTCACCCCGAAGCGGCGGGCCATAAGAGCATGGCCGTACTCGTGCAGCAGGACGCAGGTGAACATGGCGGCGAACAGGCCGCTCATCCACGCCGTCGCCCGCACGGGGTCGGTGGAGCCACCGGTGAAGCCTTCCCAAGCGGCGTAGAGGAAGATGAGGGCGAACGTCCAGTGCAGGTAGACGGGGATTCCCCAGAAGGTGCCAATTTTCAGGCGCATGAGTACTCTTTTTGAACAAAAATGGGGTCAAATGCCCGCCTCGACCGGCTCAAGCTCGGCCTCTGCGACGGGCAAAACGGGCTGCGGGGCGAGCTTCTTCTCCAAAAAAAGAAAGCCCGCGCAGCAGACCGCTGCCCCGACCGCCAGCGAGAACCAGAGCGCGTTCCACCCGAAACGGGCGGCGACCTGCGTCCCGAACAGCGGCGCGAGGACGTTGGAGAGCGAGTAGGCCGTCGTGTAAAGAGCGAGGTACTGGCCCTGCCGCGCGGCCGGGGCGCGACGCGTGGCGAAGGTCGTCGAGAAGGGCATGACCAGTATCTCGCCGAAGGAAATCAGCGCCACCGAGGCCACCGCAACCGCCAGCGGCCCAAGTGGCAGCACGAGCGCCAGATAGGACAGGCTGTAGAGCACCAGCCCCAGCCGGATGAGCCGAAGCGGCGGCCTTTTCCCCTCGATGGTGAAGATGATGGGCATCTCGAAGGCGAAGACGATGAGGCCGTTCAGCCCCATGAGCAGCCCGACGGCCGCCTCGCCGAAGCCGAGGCCCATCTTGAAAAACGGCGGCACCGTCCACACGCACTGCATGAAGACCATCGCGCCGAGCCATGTCAGGGCCGTGAAGGCGAGGTAGGGGCCGTCGCGCCACGCGGGGCGGTCGGCTGCGGCGGCTGGGCCATTTTCGGCGGCGGCCGAGGTTTCGGCGGCGGCTTCCTCGCTCTCGGGTATCTTTTTGAACAAGAGAAAAAGAAAGAGCGCGGAGGCGAGGCAGGTGAAACCGTCGACCCAGAATATGAGCGAATAGTCGAAGCTCGCCAGCAGCCCGCCGAACGCGCTGGCGGCCGCCCAGCCGAGGTTGAGCGAGAGGCGGTAGAGCGAGAAGGAGCGCGTCCGCGTCTCGCTGCTGCTGAACCGGGCGATGCTCATCGAGGAGGCCGGCCGGAATCCCTCGGCCACAAGCGCGAGCAGGAAGACCCCCGCCGAGATGGCCCAAAAGCTCGTCAGCGGCAACAGGCAGAGGAAGCCCGCGCCGTTGGCCGCGAGGCTGCCGATCATCACCGGCCGGTAGCCGATGCGGTCGGCGAGCTGCCCGCCGAGGAGCGAGCCGAGGATGGCCCCGATGCCGAAGCAGACCATGACGAAACCGGCCTTTTCGATGGGGAAACCGAGCTTTTGCGTCAGGTAGAGGGTCATAAAGGGGATGACCATCGTGCCGATGCGGTTGACGAGCTGCGACAGTGAGAGCCACCAGATGGCGACGGGGATTCCGGTGAAGGCACGGTGGAAAAAGCGGAAAACTGGTTTCATGCGTGGCGATCTTTGGTCAAGGCTGGGTCGGAAAGGCGGGCTTTTTGGCACAATTTTCACCGGGAACGGCTGCCTTTGGAAACTCGTTCCCCGTCGCACGAAGTTGGTTTACCGAGAAAACGTGCCGCCCTTCCTTCCTGTCTTTTCGCAAAAAGGGCGGATGAACTTTTTGTTCACCCGCTTTGTAATTTGGGCCTCGAAATGGAGGCCGGCCCGTTCGACGTTCACAAAAGCTGGCAACAGTTTGGTTGAACTGGACGTATCCTGGCTGGTTGAACACCTGATTTTCCATCATCGACTTTAAAAATCACGACACGCTATGCGGCAGATAAAGATCACCAACAAGATAACCACCCGCGAGTCCCTCGCGCTGGAGAAGTACCTGACGGACATCGGGAAGATTCCGATGATCACGCCGGAGGAGGAAACGCGGCTCGCCCAGCTTATCCACAAGGGCGACGACGAGGCCCTGCACAAATTGACGCAGGCCAACCTGCGCTTCGTGGTCTCGGTCGCCAAGCAGTACCAGAATCAGGGTCTTTCCCTCGCCGACCTCATCAACGAGGGAAACGTCGGCCTGATGAAAGCCGCCCGCCGCTTCGACGAGACGCGGGGGTTCAAGTTCATCAGCTATGCCGTGTGGTGGATTCGGCAGTCGATTCTTCAGGCCATCGTGGAGCACTCGCGCATCGTCCGGCAACCGGTCAACAAGGTTGGTTCCTACAACAAAATCAACGACGCGTGGATATCCTTCACCCAGGAGAACGAGCGCGACCCGACCGATGAGGAACTGGCCGAAATCCTCGAAATCGCCCCGAAGGACGTCCACAACGCCATGCGCGGGACGCACCGCTACGTCAGCTTCGACGCGCCGCTCATGTCCTCCGAGGACAGCGACTCGACGATGCTCGACGTCTACGTCTCCGACAATGAGAGCCTCGGCCCCGACGTCAACGTGATGACCCAGAGCCTGCGCGACGAGGTCAAGCAGGGTCTCTCCATCCTCGCCCCGCGCGAGGTGGAGGTCGTCGCCTGCTACTACGGCCTCAACGGCTACCCGACGCTCTCGCTCGAGGAAATCGGCGAGCGCTACGGGCTGACCCGCGAGCGCGTCCGGCAAATCAAGGAGCGGGCCATCCGGCGGCTGCGCAAGGCTTACAACACGGATGCCTTGAAGTCTTATCTGGGCTGAAAACTTCCGGTTCTGGAAATGAAAAAACCCTCGTCGGCAACCGTCGGCGAGGGTTTTTTCATTAGCGAGAAATCGGTCAAAGCCTATTTGATGACCATCTCGCCATAGTTCAGCTTCGCCTTGATGCTCCCCTTCCCGTCGCCCATCGAGCCGCTGACGGAGGTGTGGCTGCCCGACTCGTCGAACCGCTGCACGTTCATGGAGCCGGGGTACTTGATGTCGGCATAGTTGCCCGACGCGTCGAGCCGGAAGCCCGCGCCCTTCGCGCCGATGACAAAATCGGTGTAGCTCCCGTCGATGGTCAGTTCCGAAAAACCTTTGTCGAGCTGGTCGAGTTTGACGCTGCCATAGCTCATGTCGAAGTCGCCCGAGGTGCCCAGCCAGCCGAGCGCGAGGTCGGTGTACTGGCTCGTCAGGTCGACATTGTGGGCGCTCGTCACCTTCCAGTCTGCGTACTTGGTGTTCGCCTTCAGGTTGTGGACGGCCCCGATTTTGTAGTCGTCGTATTTCGAGGTCAGGTTGAGGTCGTTGGCCCGGCTGAAGTCCATGTCCGAATACTTCGTGTCGAGGGTGATGTCGCGGCACTCGCCGACCGAGACCTCGCCGTAACTGATTGAGCCAGAGACGTTTACGGCGTTCACGAAGTTGGCCTTCCCGTACCCGAGGTCGAGCGCAAGGTCGTTCCGAACGCCCTCCGAGCGAAGGTCGCCGTACTTGATCTCGGCCGTCAACTTCCCCTCGATGGCGGCGAGAAAGGAGTCGCCGTACTTGTTCTTCAAGTCGATGGAGTTGCCCGCGGGCAGGTAGACGTCGTAGTTTATCTTGAAATCCTGACAGGTGCTGGAGCCGCTCCACGAGGTCAGGGCGCCCCACCAGCCACCGCTGTTCGAGCTGCCTTCTTCGAGGCGGGTCTCGGCCTTCACATAGCCGCTCGAGTTGAAAAAATCGACGTTGATTCGGCCGAACATCTTGTCCGCATCCGCTTGGCTGTTGGCGTTGACGATGATGTTCACGTCAATCTTGACCTTGTTCTCGCCCCACGTTTTCACGTCCACCTTCCCGTACTTGTTGTAAAGGGCGGTCGTCCCGTTGGGCAACTGGTCGAACTCGCGGTGGATGTTCTTCGTGAACTCCTTTCCGCCCTCGCACGGGCAGTTGCCAGCGAGAGCCGGGGCCGAGGCGGCTAAAAAGAGGCTGAAAAGGGCGGTTTTATATGCTCTTTGTGTCATGTTGCAATCCTTTTTTAAGGTTCAGAGAATCGGCGATGGCCGGTTCGGCCGCCGGAGTTTGGACGTGCTGCAGCACTTTGTCCAGTATCTTCAGTTTGATTTGATAGTTCTCGATGAGGGCGTTGACGACCGCCTCGCGCCGCCCGGGCGGCACGTTCGCCAGCTCGTGCCGAAGCTCGCCCATCGCCCGGTCGATGGCGGCGAGGTCGCCGTCAACCTGGTCGTTGTGGTTTTGGTGGCTTTCGAGGTCCTCGGTCTTCGCCGAAATCGTGCGGACGTAGTTGGCCTCGGCCTCCGACGACTCGGGCGAGATGTTGCGCAGGG
>JBGAWE010000175.1:0-9852 GCA_044227705.1 Saprospiraceae bacterium | reverse complement strand
CGACCTCATACGCCTTGGCCTCGTCGAGGAACTGGGAAACGAGCTTCAAACCCGCGACCTCCTCGGCCGCGTGGTCTCGAAAAATTGGATGGAATGGTCGCCTGAGGTCTTCCCGACAGCGCATGTTGCACAGGCTTCAGTCTGTGCCCCCGGCCTCTATTTCATGCGGGCAATTGACGGGAGAAATGTGCTCAACTCGTTTATTATCAGGTAGTTGTATTCGACGGCACTCACAAAAAGACCAGCCGTCCAAACGCCACGACCCGCCCGCCGTCGAGCCATTCGACTTGATAAATGCCGCTCGGCACCCCGCCTCGATGAACCGGAAGGCGTTTTCCAAAGACTTTTTCCTCCCTCAGAACCTCGCCCAAAACCGAGCGCAGTCTTATCGTTCCAGCTCTGTTTTTCAAAACCCCCGGCCCCTCAATTAGGGCAAAGCGGCTGGCCGGGTTGGGCGAGATTTTCAATTTGAATAGGGCTGATTTCGGCTCGATAGCCCGTACCGTCGGCTTGTGTTGAATGAAACCCGTGTCGATTCGATGGAAAGTCTGGTTTGTAATGACCGGAGCGTTGAAGTCGAAAAAGATGGCAGCCCGGTTTTCAATCAAAGTCTTCAAAGGCACGTCCGGTTTCGGCCGGACACGGAAGGCGACGAAGCCGTGAGATTCCGCCTCGTTCACGTTGCTGTCCGGCAGGGCGATGGGCGAGAAGGTGAATTTCAGCACGTTCTTCCCACGGATTTCCAGGTCGCAAGGATGGCTCGACGCGCCGAGTTTCACGGTCGAAACATCGAGCCACGGGTCGAGCGTGTCGCGGATGGCGACACTGAAGGCGGTGTCCGTCCCCGTGTTCTGGAACTGGATGAGGTACTCGATTTCGGTCGTCGGCAGGATGAAATTGCCCTCTCCGTAGCCGGTTGGGAAACCGTCCTTCCGGTTCGGGTCGAAGCTGCTTTGATTGGTTCGGCAGTCGGTGTCAGCCGTCGGATCGCCGTCGTCGTTGGGAAAAATTGTGATGTAACCGGTTGAGAACGTGCCACTTGTGTCCGCGCCGCACCCCTCGATCGCGACGGTCGGGTTGGAAAAACTGTTCGGGTCGTTCGGCTCCGATTCAGCCTCGATGCGAAAAGTGAGGCCGTTGGCAGGGATGACAAGGGTCGTGTCCTGCGCGGGGCCAAGGGTGTTGACATGGCCGACGTTGAGCAACAGTTCGTCTTCTATGATGATGTAGCCGACGGGTTCGACGGTTGTGCCGGTGCCGGTGTTTTTCACCTTGAAATGAATGCCGTCGGGCTGGCAATCACCCTCGACCTCGATATGGGCGCCCGACCAGTTGGACGATGGTAGGCAAAGGACATCGGGCAGGATTTTGACCGTCGAGCAGTGCGCTTGCCCGATGACCGTCGAGTCGCAATCGACGTGGACCGTCAGGTGGATTTGCCCGAAATCGCCGATTCCGAGGTCCCCGAGGTTGAAAAACAAGGTCTGCCCGCTCTGATTGGCCAGCGGGTGGTCGGCAGCGACGAACGAGAGGTGCGGGTCAAGCTCGACTTGCAGCGTCGCGCCCGGCACGTCCATCGTTCCCCGGTTTGCCCATGTGATGGTGTATTGCGAATCGAAGCAGCGGCGCAGAAGCAGCGTCGAAATGTCTGCCTCCAAAACCGGGCAGTCGCTGGCGGGCTGCGATAGAAAATCGACGGTCGCCGTGTCGAAGGGCTGGGTGAAATTGACTGACTGGCTTGGCAGGCAAAGCTCCCAAGCCGCGTTCGGCGCGACGGCTTTCAGCACCAGTTGGCCCGTGTCCGCGTCGATGGAAAAATGCCCGTCAAAATCGGTCAGGGCGGTGCCGACCAGTTGGCCTTGCCGCAAGACTTGCACCTGCCAACCCACCAATTTCTTCTCGCCGGGGTTGGCTGCGCAGTCGAGGTTTTGGTCGAAGACGACGCGGCCCTGGACATGGTTTGTCGAAATCAGGCCCTGCGCGTCGGTTCGGAGCAGGTAGCCGTCATTGGAAAAGAAGACCGTGTCGTTGAGCCACGAGGCGACGGCGAACCCGTTCGAGGTCTGGCAAAAATCGAACGGCGACTCGTTCCACCGCTTCTCGCGGCCATAGCGGCGTGTCCAGACAGTGTTGCCGCTGGCGTCGAGCTTGGTTAGGTTGAGGTCCTCACCGCCCTTGCCCGGCCCATCGTGGTAGGTCTCGTAGAGAATGGTCAGGCCGCCGTCGGCCGTCGGTAAGATTTTCGAGCGGTCGAAGCCGCCGAATTCGAGATAAGAGAGGTGGTCAGCAAAGGTCTTTTTCCACAAGGGCTGGCCTGCCGGGCTGAATTTTTGGACGAAAAAGCTGTCCCGCGTCCAGCCGTTCAGCAGGTTTTTGCTGCCGACGACCCAAAAACCACCGTCCGGCGCGGCAGCGACTTCGTGAAAAGCGATGGTGTCAGGGCTGCCGGTCGGCGGGTCGTTGAGACGAAAGTCCCAAACTTTCGAGCCGGCCGAGTTGAGGCGGACGAGGTAGGGGTCCTCGTCGCCCGCTTCGCGGAAATAACCAGCGGCGACGAAACCGCCGTCTTCGAGCGAGGCGACCGAGACCAGCGCGAGGCTGTCGGAGCCGGGGATGGGAAAGCTCTGCTGCCCCACGCCGAGGTCGCTCAAAACTTGGATGTAGGCCAGCGAGAGTGAGGAGGTGATTTTGTAGCGGCCGGTGACGACGGAGCCGCCGCCGATTCTCGGGGCGATGTCCCAAGCCCGTTTCGCCTCGGCAGTGGCGACGAGCAGGTGCGGGCCGCTGCCGTTGGAGCCGTCCTCGTCGCAGGTGTAGACCCAGTATGTCGGCACGACGTTGCCGGGTGCCTTTTCGGCGGAGAGGATGGCGAGGCGGCCGCTCGCTTGCCTGACCATCTTCCAAGCCTCGTGGCCGAAGGTGTCGGCGTAAACGTCTCTAGTCCATTGGATTTCGCCGTCGGCGTCCACTTTTTGGAGGTAGGAGCGCGGTCCCTCGGGCGCGTCGGAGCCGCTCACGCCGAGGACAAGCAGCCCGTCGTCGGCTGTCGGGAGGACGGCGCGGAGGACCTCTCCTTTTAAAGGGAACTGGTTATAGACGCGCTCCCAGCCCTGCGCACGAGCAGCCTTCCCCCAAACAAGGAGGGCTATGAAAATGACGAGGACGGAGCGGAGTTGGCCGTTCATGGATGCTTGTCTTTTAATCCCAGAATGGAGGCGGGAAGCGGTCGGGGATTACCGGGAAGGTCTTGGCAAGGAGCCGAGGCCAAATGTCGAACAAAAGCGGCCGGCGGCGATAGACAAAAACCGGTATTTATCAAAAAAAGGCCTACGGTTGGGCGGCGGCTGTGGCCGGGTTTCGGATGTTTGCTTGGTCCGATTGTGTTCTGATGCCATGCCTATGGGCAAAAAAATGGAGAGAACCACACCAGAGACAGAGCAACGCGACACATAGCTTTATCAAAAAAATGAAGGACTCAACCCTTGTCAAACTCCTCCGCCTGCTATCAAAAAGCGACCGGAAAAAGCTGCGCAAGGTTGTCCGCTCACCCTATTTCAACCAGCGGGAGGACGTGGTCCGGCTCCTCGACCACCTCGAATCGAGCTTCGAAAAAGGCGAGGCACGGCTAGAACGGTCATTTGTTTTCAAAAAGGTCTTCCCCGAGGCCGCCGAGTTCGACATGCAGCAGCTTCGCTACGTCGCATCCTTTTTGCTCGGCATATTGCGTCAATGGCTGGCTGTGGAGGAGATGCGGGCCGACGGGTCGAAGGAGCAGGTCTACCTACAAAAGGCGTTGAAAAGACTCGGAGCGGAGGAGCTTCGGTTGCGCGAACTGCCCGATGCGCTTGCTCGCCACGAGTCGATGGAGCGGCGAGACGCAAACCATTTTCGACAGCACTTTCAGCTCCTGTTCGATGAATGCGACGCCGAGCTGAAACAGAACCGGGCCAACGAGCAGCGGCTCGGCCCCCTCATCCGGGCAATGACAATCAGCAATGTCGCCTCGCTGTTGGGCATGGGCTGCACGGTCAGGACGGCCGAGAATTTTTCGGGAAAAAGGACCGAGGTGCCGTTGCTCGATTCGGCCGTCGCCCATGTCGAGGCGGGGAATTTCCATGAAATCCCGGTGGTGATGGCCTGGTTTCACACCCTTCGATGTCTTGAAAGCTCGGAGAACGAGGCCGACTTCGCCGCCCTGAAACAGATTTTGCTTTGTTCAAAGGGGCAGTTTTCGACCTCCGAATTCGGCGAGCTGCACATCGCGGCCATCAATTTTTGCATCCGCCGGGCCAATCAAGGCAGGAAGGATTTCCTGCGCGAGGCTTTCGATTTGTACAAATCCGGGTTCGATTCGGGGGCACTCCTCGACAACGGCCGGTTGTCGAAGTACACCTATAAAAACGCCGCCATCCTCGGCACCCACCTCGGCGAATTCGATTGGGTGGACAGGTTCTTGGTCGATTTCAAGCCTTTTTTGCCTCTGAACGACCGGGAAAACTTGTTTGCGCTCTCGAAGGCAAAGGCAAGCTTTCAACAGAAAAAGTACGACGACGCCCTCCTCCTGCTGCAAGAAGTCGCCCTTGCCGAAGAGCCGCTCTACAACCTCGACGCTCGGCGAATGCTTGTCAGGATTTTCTATGAACAGGGTTCGTTCGACGCGCTCGAAAGCCAGCTCGACAGCTACTCTGCCTACCTGCGGCGACACAAAGAGGTGGGCTACCACCGCG
Source organism: Saprospiraceae bacterium (assembly GCA_044227705.1). Taxonomy (GTDB): domain Bacteria; phylum Bacteroidota; class Bacteroidia; order Chitinophagales; family Saprospiraceae; genus JANOQP01. Next base: position 5,125 of record JBGAWE010000175.1, on the reverse strand, counting down.
AGAACCACCTCCATTTCATCACGTGGATCCGGCGGCTGGTGCGGGCGGATTTGCGGAGCGCGGCGGTAAAGGCGCGGCTGCGGGAGAAGCTTTTGCGGGAGATATCTGTGCTCGAAAAGGAGTGGCTGCTCGAACAGCTTTGACGACAGCCGGCTGCACTTCGTCGGTCGTTTTCCGCTCGTCGTCGGCCGTCGGTCGCCTGGAGTAACATCAGGTGCAACCCTTCCGTCTCCCCTCTGTCGTTTGACGCGACGACCCAAAGCCAAGTTCCTCACCTTCTAAATCTCACTGTAAAATGCGGACGAACATCCTGATTTTCCTCGGCCTCATTCTGGCCGCAAACTCACTCCTCGCGCAGCGCGAACAGACAGTCATCGGGCGGCATGGCCTTGGCCTCTCCGGCGCGTGGGGCGGCTGGACGAACGGACTGACCAAGTTCGAGGACGACTACTCGGCCATCTCCGGCGGCTTCGGGGGCGTGGAGTTCGGCAAGACCCTCCTCATCGGGACCGGCGGCTACCACATGGAATCGAGCATCATAGACGCGTCGGGCGCCGGCCAAAAACTCCGCCTCAACTACGGTGGCCTAATGCTCGGCACGGCCATCGGCTCGTGGCGGGCCGTCCACCCGACCATCACTGTGCTCGGCGGCGGTGGCAAGGTCAAGCTCGCAGGAGAGGGGAGCGACGACGTCTTTGTCGTTCAGCCGCAGGCGGGCGTTGAGATAAACATCGTGCGGTGGTTTCACCTCGGCTTAGAGGGCGGCTACCGCTTCGTAACCGACAGCGACTTTGTGGCCTTGCCCGACAGCAAGCTCTCGGGGGCCTTCGGCGAGGTTCGTTTGAAGTTCGGCTACTCGTTTGGCGGAGGGCGGCGGCATTGCCGGAAGACGGAGAAGCAGACCGAGAAACTGCCCGAGAAGCACGACTGATATTTGGTTTGTCAAAAGTTCGGATGCCCGCGCCCCGGTTGACGGTGGTGCGGGCTTTTGCTTTTCATAGCTGCACGCTGTCGGTTTCCAGCCGAACAAATAGCAAGGAAGCCCGTTCTACAGTCATCTTTGCCGCCAGAAACCCCTTTTTTTAAACACAGTTACTTTGAATTTTTCAGAACTCGACCTCCACCCCGACCTCCTCGACGGCATCGAGGCCCTCAACTACACCACCGCAACGCCTATCCAAGAACAGGCCATCCCGCTCATTTTAGATGGTCGCGACATCATCGGAACCGCCCAGACGGGCACTGGCAAGACCGCTGCTTTCGTACTCCCCGTCTTGAATCAAATCCTCGAATCGGGGGAAGAAGGTTTCACGCAGGCGCTCGTCGTCGTGCCGACGCGCGAGCTGGCCATGCAAATCGACCAAGTCGTCGAGGCCTATTCCTATTACACTGGCATCAGCTCGATGGCGATTTATGGCGGTGTCGACGGGAAGGGTTTTGCCCAAGAAAAGAACGCCATCACCGGCGGCACCGACATCATCATCGCCACGCCCGGCCGCCTTATCGCGCACATCAACCTCGGCTATGTCGACTTCTCGAAGCTCCGTTTTCTCATCCTCGACGAGGCGGACCGCATGATGGACATGGGCTTTCAGCCGGACTTGCTCAAAATCACGGCTATCGTCCCCAAAAAAAGGCAGACGCTCCTCTTCTCCGCGACTATGCCGAAGGATGTGCTCGCTTTCGCCAGCACCCTTTTGCACGACCCCGCCCGCATCTCCATCGCTGTTTCGAAACCGGCGGAGGGGGTGACGCAGAAGGTGTTCAATGTTTCCGACCGGCAAAAACTGCCGCTCATGGTCGACTTCTTGAAAGACAGGGTGGGGCAACGCATCATTGTCTTCGGCTCCACGAAAAAGTCGGTCAGCGAGCTTTATTCCCGGCTGAAAACGCGAGGGATGAGCGTCGGCATGGTTTCCAGCGAAATCGAGCAGGCCGACCGCGAGAAGATGATGCAGGACTATCGCGGCGGCTTGATTGACATCCTTGTGGCGACCGATGTCCTTTCTCGCGGCATCGACGTGGACAACATCGAGGTCGTCGTCAACTACGACGTGCCGCGTGCGCCAGAGGACTATGTCCACCGCATTGGCCGCACGGCACGGGCCGAGCGGACGGGCATGGCGGTGACGCTCGTCTCGCCCGACGACCGACACAGGTTCGACAAAATCGAGCGGTTTTTAAAGAAAAAAGTGGAGGTGGAGCCGCTTCCGGGACATATCTCCAGTTTGGGAGAAGGCGGCGGAAGGCAGGGCGGAGACGGTGGTGGCCGGTCGCGCAGCTTTGGCGGCGGTCGGGACAGGGGTCGTGGCAGCGAGCGTCGGGACCGAGAACTTGGGGCAAAACCTGAAAACCGCAATCCCTCAAAACCGGCAAGCCGGGAATCCGGCCAACCTGAAAACCAGCAGGGAGGCATTTCTGAAAACCGCTCCACTGGTGGCCGGAACAAGCGGCGGCGCGGGCGCAGGCCAAATCCGAGCGGTCAATCGGGCAGCCCGTCGAACCCAGCGGCTTGATTCCGCCTGTCCCTCAAACTTCCATTCCGTGCCAGCGGCCGCTGCGCAGATACCATCCCACCAACCCGAGCATCGTCGACCAATAAATCACCTCGGCTAACCATACGTAGGTCAGCGGCAACGTGGTGAAATGGGTCACCCAGAAAATGTAGCCGAGGTAGATGCTGATAACGGCGGTCTGCATCTTCAACCCCGTCGCAGTCGCGCCAGTGCCGCTGACGGCGTTGACGAAAACGCCACCGAAGCTGAACAGCGTCAGGATCCCCAGCAGGATGTAGAAGATGGGTTGCGCCTCGCGGATGAGGCTCGTGTCCATGTCGGAGCGGCCGAAAAGGGGGTATAGAATTGTCTCCGGGAAGAAAACGACGGGCAGCGCGACGGCCATCGTTGTGAGCCAGCAGGCCCAGCTCGTTTTGAGCGCGGCCAGCACCACAAGTTCTTTTTTTCCCTGACCTAAAAGGTTGGAAACCAACGTGTTGACCCCCGAGGCGAAGCCCCACGCGGGGATGGACAGGCAAAGGAAGACCGTCCGCGCGAGGTTCGAAACGGCCAGCGGCCGCTCGCCGAGGTTCTCGACCATGGCGAAGAACATCACCCATGAACCCTGCCCGAGCGCGGTCTGCGCGACGACGGGGAGCGAAAGGTCGAGCTGTCTTTTTATCAGACTGAAATTTGGCAGCTCGAAGTGGAAGATCCGGGCGCGGCGTGCGTCGTAGTCGAGGGCCATGTAGCCGATGAAAATCACGAATGCCACGACCTCAGCGATGGTGCTGGCGAGGCCCGAGCCGGCGATGCCCATTTCCGGCAGGCCGAATTTCCCGAAAATCAGTGAGTAGTTGAGTGCGAGGTTGACGACGGCGAGGATGACCGTGTCAACGAGGATGAAGGCCGTGCGTGCCATGCCCGTGTAGAGCGCGATGACGGCCATGCCCGCATAGCTAAAAAAGACGCCGTAGCTGCGCCTTTCGAGGTATTCGAGGCTCTTTCGGAGAACCTCCGGCGAGTGGTCGAGCGAGAGGGCGAAGAGCCAAGGTGCGGCCAGCTTCATGAAGGCGAACATCAACGCGGCCAGCCCCAGCTCGAAATAGAGCATCGCGTGGAAGGTCGAGCCGACGGCCGCCATGTTTTGCTCGCCCATGCGCCGGGCAATCATGATTTGGCCGCCGCGCGAAAAGCCCCAGCCGATGGCCGCGATGGCGATGTAGAACACGCCGACGAAGCCGATGGCCGCGAAGTCTGTCTCACCCTTGTGGTAGAGGAGCACCGAGTCGGAGAGGGCGATGACGTTCTGCGCCGCGCTGCCGAGCATGATCGGGGCCGAGATGTGGAAGATTTGGCGGTAGGTCAGTTCGAGCTTCACGCGGCGGCGGCGAGGGTGGATTTTCGGGGGAAGATAGGCGTGGAGCGCAGTTTTCCCCCGCGAGGGCATTAGAAGCAGGCTGTTGAGAAGACGTTGCCATCAAACTCGCGCTCGACTTGGCTGGTGTCGAACTCGCTCCTTTCTTTGACTAACGCACAGAGCGAGAAAACAAAACGGCAGCCTGGTTCGAGACCCGGCCGCCGCAGTTTTTAACAAGGACAGAGTTGGAATTCAATCGAGCACCTTCTCGACATCTGTGTACTTCAACCCAAAAGCATCCGCCACGCCCTTGTAGACAACCTTCCCGTCAACGACGTTGAGGCCAAGCTTCAATTCGGCGTTGTCGCAGCAGGCTTTTTTCCACCCCTTGTTGGCCAATTGGATGGCGTAGGGCAGGGTGGCGTTGGTGAGCGCGATGGTGGATGTGTAGGGCACGGCGCCCGGCATGTTTGCCACACAGTAGTGGACGACGTTGTCGATGATGAACGTGGGGTGGTCGTGCGTGGTTGGCTTGGTGGTCTCCATACAGCCGCCCTGGTCGACGGCCACATCGACGACGACAGTGCCGGGGCGCATCAGCTTGAGCATGTCGCGAGTGATGAGGTTCGGGGCCTTTGCGCCGGGGATGAGCACCGCGCCAACGATGAGGTCGCTCGTCTGGATTTCACGGCGGATGTTGTACTCCGAGGAGAACATCGTGGTCACGTTGGCCGGCATGAAGTCGCTTAACTGGCGCAGGCGCGGGAGGCTGATGTCCATCAACGTGACCTGCGCGCCCAGCCCGGCTGCCATCTTGGCCGCCTGCGTCCCGACGATGCCGCCGCCGAGGACGAGCACCTTGCCTGGCGGCACGCCCGGCACGCCGCCGAGCAGAACCCCGCGGCCTTTTACAGGCTTTTCAAGGTATTTCGCGCCTTCTTGAATCGCCATGCGCCCAGCAACTTCTGACATTGGGATGAGGAGCGGAAGCTGCCGGTCCTTCGTCTCGACGGTCTCATAGGCGAGACAGACCGCGCCTCGCTCAATCATGGCATGGGTCAGCGGTTCGCTCGACGCGAAGTGGAAATAGGTGAAAAGCAGTTGATCCTTTTTGATGAGCGGGTACTCGGAGGCGATCGGCTCCTTGACCTTGATGATCATCTCCGCCTTTGCGTAGACGTCTTCGATGGTCGGCAAAATCTTGGCTCCCGCTTCCACATAGTCCTCGTCCTCGAAACCGCTGCCTTCGCCCGCCGTGTGCTGCACCCAG
>JBGAWE010000174.1:0-9686 GCA_044227705.1 Saprospiraceae bacterium | reverse complement strand
GTGCGCCGAGCTGCAAAAAGTGGTGCAGCACGGCCTGCGGCGAGGGCATCTCCCCATAAAGCCGGTTCCAATCGACTTCGCTCACCTTGATCATCGCGCCCATCCGGGCATAGTCGGCGACGGTGCGGCGGGCCTCTTTCACGTTCGGCCAGATCTTCTCGGCGAAGTTTGCGTCGAGGCTCAACCAGCAGCCCGCGCGTCTCGCTTTGTCAGCAGCTTCGAGGATGACCTGCCGCGCCGGTTCCATGCTCAACGCAAAACAAGTAGTATGGAAGACCGATATTTCACCAAATTTCTGATAGGGAAACTGCCGGATGCTCAACATCCGGTCGGCCGCTCGATAAGCCTCGAAATTGGAGTTGCCCGCACTGCGGGTGACGAGGATAAGCGTCGTCGGCTCGTCCGCCTGCGCGATGCCAGAGCAGTCGACGCCTGTCGCGGCGACGTAGTTTTTCAGCATCTGCCCCATGTCGTCGCGGCCGACGCTGGCCACGAGCAGAGCACGGTTTCCGAGGCGAGCCATGTTCATGGCGAGGTTGGCCGGGCTGCCGCCGGGCACGCGGCGGAAGGTGCTGGCCTGTTCGAGGCTGTCGGCAAAATCGGTGCTGATGAGGTCCATCAACAGCTCGCCCGCGCACAGGATGTCAATGCTTCGCTGCATGGTTTGGGAACGGGTGTCTTGTCGTGGGAAAGTTGGTAAGTCGTTGATGGCCAGTCTTTTTCGCTTGTCAAACAGGGACGGTCGGGAGGCAATGATAGACAGGCTGGCAGCTTGGCCGATTCTTTTAACTTGAAAAAAACACGAACCTGGCCGGCCGGGCGCGGAGGTCAAAGAAGCTCCTCCAACGTCCCTTTTTTATCGACAACGATGCGTCCGGCCTCGTCCCTTTTGAGCGTCGCACACTCTGCGACAGCGTCGTGGTAGAAAAAGAGGAGCCAGTTATTCGCGACGGCCTCCTCTAAAAAGGGGGCCTTTTCAGCCAAAGTTAGCAGCGGTCTAACATCGTAGGCCATCACCCACGGCATCGGAATGTGGAAATGGCTCGGCAGGAGGTCGGCGCAGAAGACGACTGTTCGGCCGCCCGTTTCGAGCACCGGCAGCATCATGGACTCGGTATGGCCGTGCGCGAAACGGATGGAGAAGCCGGGGGCAATAGGCTTTTTTTGGTTGGGCGAGACGAATTTCAGCTTTCCCGAATCGGCCAGCGGGAGGAAGTTTTCTTTCAAAAAAGAGGCGCGTTCGCGGTCGTTCGGGTCGGTGGCCCAGCGGAGTTGGCGGCGGTTCGACCAATAAGTGGCGTTCGGAAAAGTCGGGACGAGGTCGCCAAACTCCGTCCGGCTGACCGCGCCGCCGCAGTGGTCGAAGTGGAGGTGGGTGAGGAAGACGTCGGTGATGTCGCCCGGCTGGAAGCCCTTTTTCGAGAGGGAATCGAGCAGATTGGCCTCCCCATGCGGCTCGAAATGGCTGCGGAACTTGGCGTCCTGCTTATCGCCGATGCCCGTTTCAATCAAAATCTGCCGGTCGCCATTCTCGACAAGGAGGCAGCGCAAGGCCCAAGTGCAGAGGTTCCGGTCGTCGGGCGGGCAGGCTTTCTCCCACATCCGCTTCGGGACGATGCCGAACATGGCCCCGCCGTCAAGCTTGAACCGGCCAGCGTCGATGATGTGCAGTTTCATTTTTTGGAAAAATTGGTTGGAACCGGGGGCGAAAGTAGCCAACCGGGCCTTCCCAGAAACAAAACGTCCTGCCTTCGAGCATTCGAGACGAGTCGAGTTACTCTCAAAAAGCGGCATTCAAAGGTGGGCCAACACCGAGTCCATTTGGGCAAAATAGCTATTCAGGTAGGCAGGGATGGCCGGTCGTTCAAACGACCAATGGCGGAAGGTTTCGCCGTTGTGCCAGTCGATGGAGAAATATGGGACATCCTTGCAGCCGGGGCAGCCGAACGAGGAATCTGGCAGGGTCGTCAGTTCCGTCGGCAGGTCAAAAAGCGGGCGAGCGAGGTTGAACTTGGAACTGTCGAGCGGCTCGTCTTCGAACTTCGGCCATCGGTTCTTGGGGTTTTGACCTGCGTAGCTGCCCTTTTTCAGTTCGGTTTCGGAGAGCAAGAAATAGTTGCTAGGAACATCGACTCCTGCAAGCGAGAAGATGACCCAATCACCTTTCGGTGGTTGCTGCTCCTTTTTACAACTTGAAAAGGCAATGATGGCAGCGAGGAGGAGTGGGCTTTTCACAATCAACTTTTAGATGAAGGCCCTTCGCCCAGGCGAATCGCTGCCCGAAAGCAAAAGCGGCCCGCCGGAAAACCATCCGACGGGCCGCTCACCATTTCACATAACCAATCAGCGGGCGATGACCAGCCGCCGGTTGGCCACGCCAGAGGCAGCGCGAACCGAGATGAAGTACGCCCCGGTCGGCACCTTCGAATAGTCAAGCCGGATGGTCGATTGGCCGCGCTCGAAGCTCGTCGTCGAGACGAGTCGGCCGCGCGCGTCGAACAAATCGACAGTCAATTCCTCGTCGGGCGCGCCCGGCAGGTCGATGGCCACCTCGCCCGTTGTCGGGTTCGGCGAGACGAGCAGGGACGATGCCCAGCCCGGCTCGCTGGCCCCGACCGTGTTCAAAATCGTGAACGACTTCGTGAAAGTGCAGCCGTGCGCGTCGGTCACGAGGCAGACGTAGGTGCCCATGTTCAGGCCGGAGAGATTCATCGAGTTCGAAAAGAACACGCCGTCTTTCGTCCACGAGAAGGTGTATGGCTGCGTCCCGCCCGTCACGAGGAGCTGGATTTGGCCGACGCCCGCGCCGCCGATGTCGTTTTGCAAGGTCGTAGCGGTCGCCGCGATGGCCGTCGGCTGCGGCATGAAGATCGGCCCGATGGCCGTCGGGCAACCGCCCGCGTCGGTCACGCTGAGACTAACATCGCCCGAGAGGTTGGTGGCAGTTTGGCCCGTCTGGCCGTTGCTCCACAGGTAGGTGAATGGCGCATAGCCGCCTGTCGGGGTGGCCGTCGCGGAGCCGTCGTTCGCACCGGGGCAGGAGATGCCGACAACCGCCAAATCGACGGCAGGCGCGGCCAGAACCACCACCTCGAAGCTGCAAGCCCCCACATTCCCGCTCGCATCAGTGTAGGTGAACGTGTTCACAGTCTTCCCGATGGGGAATTCCGTGCCGCTCGGAAGGCCGGTCGATTGCTCCCATTTTCCGCCGAGGCTCGTGCAGTTGTCGACCGCGATTGGGTAGTTGTAGTTCACCGTCGCGTGGCAGAATGAGGTCGTTTCACTCGCTGGGCAGGTCAAAACTGGTGCTTTTAGATCAACTACATTGACTTCCGCGCTCATTTCCGAGTGGTTGCCCGAGCCGTCCGTCGCAGTGACGATGACGGTGTGCGGCCCGAGTTGCGAACAGTCGAAGCTCGACTGGCTGGCCGACCATTTCAGTATGGAACAGTTGTCCGTCGAGCCGTTGTCGAACGCCGCGGGGTCGATGGTGGCCAATCCGTTGTCGTCGATGGCGGCAGTGATGTTTTTCAAAACCAGCGCCGGAGCCACAACGTCGGTGCTGGAAATCGTCGCTGTTTTCGAAATCGTGCAGCCGTTCGCGTCCGTCACGACGGCGGAATAGGTGCCAGCTGTAAGGCCGGTAATCTCGGCCGTCGTCGCCCCGTTCGACCAGAGGAAGGTGTAGCCCGCCGTGCCGCCCGAGGTCGTCAGGCTGATTTCACCCTGTGCGTCGGCGGGGCAGAGCACGTCGACCGTTTTCGACGAAACATCCAGCGCGGCCGGTTGGCCGATGGTGACGGTCTCGACCGTCGGGCAGCCGTTCGCGTCGCTCGCGCTGACGAAATACTGGCCCGCCGCGAGGCCGGAAGCTGTCGCCGTTGTCGCGCCGTTGCTCCACGAATAAGTGTACGGCGCAATGCCGCCGCCGAGCGAGATGGTCGCTTGCCCATCGGCCCCGCCGAAGCAGGCCACCGGCGACGCGACGACGGTCGGCTGGAGGGCGCATGCATAGTTGCCGACAACCACTGTCTGCGCTGCGGTGCAACCGTTGGCGTCTGTCACGACGACCGAGTAAAGCCCAGGCGCGAGGCCGACGATTGTTTGCGTCGCAAAACTGTTCGACCACAGGTAGGTGAACGGTGCGGTGCCGCCCGTCGGGCTGGCGGCGGCGGTGCCGTCGGCGCCGTTTTGGGTGGTCACGGCGGTTGCCGTCGCGTTCGAGGCGAGGGCCGTCGGCTCCAAAATGTTGACGGAAAGCGTCGCTGGGCAACCGTTCGCATCAGCCACCGCAACGGTGTATTGTCCGGCGGAGAGACCGGTCGCCGTCTGCGAAGTCTGCCCGTTCGACCAAGAATAGGTCACAGGCTGCGCCGCGCCGGTCAAATTGACGGTCGCCGAGCCGTTGGCTTCGCCGAAACAGGCGGCGTTCTGCTGCGAAAGCGTCGCCACGATGGCGCAACCGACCGCATTCACGGTGACGGTTTGAACCGCGCTGCACCCATTGGCGTCGGTAACGACAACCGTGTAGCTGCCCGGAGCGAGGCCGGTGATGCTCTGCGTCGTCGCTCCGTTCGACCAGAGGTATTGGAAATTGGCCGTCCCGCCGGTCGGTTGCGCGGTGGCTGTTCCGTCGTTTTGGCCGTTTTGGATTTGGGAGGTCGCCGTCGCGTTCGCCTCCAAAGGCTGCGGCTGCGAGAGCACGACAGAAGCCGAGGCCGTGCAATTGTCCGCGTCCGTCACGACGACCGAATAGGTTCCGGCGGCGGCGTTCGAGATGTTGTTCGAGCTGCTCCCGTTCGACCAGAGGTAGGTGAAACTGCCCCCGCCGCCCGTCGGCAGGACATAGGCCGCGCCGTTCGTGCCGCCGAAACAGGAGACGTTCTGGGAATCAAAAATCGAGGCCGTCGGCGCGACATTGACCGTGACCGTGGCCCCATCGGCCGAGGTGCAGCCATTCGCTGTGTTCGTCACGAGCAGATTGTACGTCCCCGCCGCATCGACGGTCGGGGTCAAGGTGTTCGCACCGCTGATGATGTTGCCGCCGCTGGTCGTCCAGCTGTACAGAAAATCAGCGCCCAGCGAGCTGCCGATGCCGCTCAAAGTGACTTGCGAGGCGTTGCAATTGAGCAACCCGTTGCTGCCAGCCTCCGCCGTCGGCGGCGTGTTGTTCAAAGAAACCGAGGCCGTGGTCGAACTCGTGCAACCGTTCGGCGCGGTGACGAGGAGCGCATAGCTGCCCGGCTCGCTGGCCGTTGGGTTTTGGCTGGTGGAAGAAAACCCGTTCGGTCCCGTCCAAGCAAAGCCGCTGTTCGTCGCCGAGGAGGTTGAGTTCAAAACGACCGAACTGGCCAAGCAGGTGAGGCTCCCGCCCGTCGCCCCAACGGTCGGCGGCAAGTTGTCCGCCCCGACAGAAGTGGTCGCGGTGTTCGTGCAGCCCGTTGCCGGGTTGTTTATGGTCAATGAGTAGCTGCCTGCCGTGCCGACCGACGGGTTTTGGGAAGTGGAGGTGAACCCGTTCGGGCCGGTCCAATTCCAGGTCAAGTTCGTCCCGTTCGAGGTCGCGCCGAGCGCGATTTGCGTCGTCGTGCAAGTCAGCGTCCCGCCGCTCACGGCGAGTGACGGCGCCGTGTTGTTCCCCGTCACCGAGGTCGAGCTGACCGTCGTGCAGCCGTTGGAAGTGTTGGTAATCAACAAGTTGTACCCGCCCGCCGCGTTGACGGTCGGGGTCAAGGTCGTCGCGCCGCTGCTGATGTTCCCGCCGCCGGTGGCTGTCCAGAGGTAGGTGAAGTTCGACCCCGTCGACCCCGTCCCGGTCAGCGTGGTCGATGGGTTGGCGCAGGTCACCGAGCCAGCTGGCCCGGCGTTGGCCGTCGGTTGCGCGATGTTCGCCAAGACGGAGGTTGGAGCGGTCGAGAAGCAGTTGTTCGCCGTATTCGTCACCTGCAAAATGTAGGTGCCGCCCGCGTTGACGACCGGGTTGAGCGTCGTCGCGCCGCTGACGATGTTGCCGCCGCCCACGGCTTGCCACTGGTAGGTGTAGTCCGGCCCCTGGCTCGACGCCGAGCCGTTGAGCGTCACGGTCGGCGCGGAGCAGGAAATCTGGCCCGGCGTTGCGATGGATGCCGTTGGATACACGGCCGGGGCAAGTGTTTTTTGATAGAGAAAAGTGCAGCCGTTCGCGTCGGTGACGGTGCATTTCCAAGTCCCGGCCGCCAATCCGATGGCTTGCTGGGTGGTCTGCCCGTTCTGCCAAGCATAGGCGTAATCGGAGGTGCCACCCGTTCCCTCAATCGTGATGCTGCCCATGATGCCCGCGCAGCCGACAGGCGTGGTCTCGATGGTCGTCGCCGAGAGCGCCGCCGTCGGCCCGGCGACTGTTATCGGCCCGAGGACGCCGGTGTTCGAGTTCGCGTCGGTGATGGTGAGGAAGTAGTTGCCGGGGGCGACGTTGTTGAGGTCTTTCGTCGTTGCGTTGTTCGACCAGTGGTAGGTGTACGGCCCCTGCCCGTTGGTGGGGGTCTGGACGATTTTTCCGTTGTTCTGTCCGAAGCACTGCACGTTCGTCACGACCGGGTCGCTCGTGATTTGGAAGGCCGGACAAGTGTTCAGCGACCAGTTCCAGAGGCCGGTGGCCGTCAGTTGGCCAGTCTCGTAGACCTGTTTGTTCATCGGGCAGATGCCGTAAATCGTTGGGAAATAGGCAATCGCGTAGTTGCTCGTCGTGTTCTCGTCGTTGTCGTCGATGATGGGGTACGGCGTGCCGGTCACCCAGTTGCCCTGTGTCCCGCCGACGCAGCCGGTCGGGCCGTAGAGGCAGTTGGTGTTCGTCGAGCCGTCCCCCTCGATGAAGAAGACGCGGGCCTTGTTGTCGCCCGACGGACCGTGCGCGAGGTAGAGGTCGCGCAGCGCGTGGGAGTTGTGGTAGTTCCAGCACGGCCCGCACCAAGTGGCGGAGAAGTCGATGTAGACCACCTTGCCTTGATTGAGCATATCGTATAGGTGGTACGTCGAGCCGGTGATGGAGGTCTCCGTCCAGTCGGGCGCGACCGTTCCGGGCGGGAGCTGGGCGAAGAGGCGCGGTGCGCAAGCGAGGGCCACGAAGGCAAGCAGTAGGAGTCTTTTCATGCCGGGAAAGTTTGTTGTGAGAGAAAATAGGACGAGCGAAATTAGATGTTTCCTCAACAAAACAATGGCAGAAAAAAAAGAGGGCCTTGGCGGTTTTTCAACGCCCAACTTCAGATGCTTTTTTTCGCTGCTGGGATGTTGTCAGCTTCTACGTTTCAGGCCTAAAATCGCCTATTCTTGGGCTAAAACAGGAGTTCCTGGACTAAAAATTACGGTAGTGAAAGAATATGATGGGGCGGCGCGGGCATGGATGAGGGGGGGCCTTGAAGATAAAAAGGGGCTGACAGGGGCTTGGCTCCTCGCCCGTTGGCAAGAAAGTGCGGCAGCTTATGCAAGGCCAAAACTCACCTCTTTATCCCCAAAAACGCCTCAAACGCCGCCAAACCCATCGCGTTGAGGCACCCAGCCGCCGTCAACGCCCCCTTCCGCGCCGCCATCACCCCGAAACGCACGTCGTGGATGCCCGCGAGATTGTGTGCGTCTGGGTTGATGGAAATCATGACACCTTTTTCGCGGGCGTGGGCTATCCAATTCCAATCGAGGTCAAGGCGGTATGGGCTGGCGTTCAGTTCGATGGCCACGCCGTTGGCCGCGCAGGCGTCGATGACTTTTTGGTGGTCGATAGGGTATCCTTCCCGAGCTAAAAGGATGCGGCCGGTCGGGTGGCCGAGGATGGTCGTGGCCGGGTTTTCTATGGCTTTTATTAGCCGCGCCGTCGCCTTTTCGAGGTCCATTTTCAAATTGGAGTGGACGCTGGCGATGACGAAGTCGAACCCCGCCAGCATCTCGGCCGCATAGTCGAGCGAGCCGTCGTTGAGGATGTCGCTCTCGATTCCCTTGAAGATTTTGAAGGGCGCCAGTTCGCGGTTGAGCGCGTCCACCTCGGCCCATTGCGCCTCGACGCGCTCCGGTTTCAGCCCGTTGGCGTAAAATGCGCTCTGCGAGTGATCAGTGATGCCGAGGTACTCGTAGCCGAGGTCGCGACAGGCGGCGGCCATCTCGCGCAGCGGCGCGATGCCGTCCGACCAGGTCGAGTGGGCGTGGAGGATTCCCCTAACTTGCTGTTCCTCAATGAGTTGCGGCAGACGACCAGCCTTTGCCGTTTTCAAAACCTCGCCCGTTTCGCGCAGCTCTGGCTCGATGAAGGGCAAGGCGGCACGGTCGAAAACCAGCTTCTCGTCCGCCAGGTTTTTGAAATCCGCGCCGGGGTTCTCCTCCAAAAAGGCTTTGAGAAAATCGGGCGCGGCCGTAAGTTGAAACAGCTTCGACCCGAACTCCTCCGGCCGACAAGCGTGAATGGCGACCGGCGTTCCGCTGTCGACGATTCGGCCGAGGCTCGCACCGCCGTCTGTTTTTTCAAATGAGAGCAGCTCGCCGTCGAAGATGGTTTTTGAAAAGTCCCCGTCGAAGCCGACCAAAACATCGAGCCGGGTCAAAACCGGGCAACGGCGCCGGTACTCGCCCACCGTCGAGATTTTGGCGCCCGGCAGCTTCCCTGCAATGGCCGGGAGGAGGAAACCGGCCTCCGCCTCGAGCGTCGCCCAGTGGAACTTGTCGCGGCTGCGCAGGTGGAACTCGAGCTTTTGCCGAAGGTCTTCCTGCGTCTTTTGCCCGAAGCCCTTGAGCTCGACGAGCCGGTTCTCGTTGCAGGCGTAGAGCAGCTCGCCGACGGTCTCCACGCCGAGCTCCTTCCAAAGCTGCTGCACTTTTTTAGGCCCGAAGCCCCGGATGCCGAGCATCTCACAGACGCCGGGAGGGGTCTTAGCTCGATAGCTTTCGAGCGCGGCCATCTTGCCGCCAGCGAGCAACTCCTTGATTTTCAACGAAATGGCGTCGCCGATGCCCTTTATCTCCTTCATCTCGGCGGGCGACATCTCAGCCAACGGCCGGTCGAGCTTGCGCAGGGTGACGTAGGCGTTTTGATAACTTCTTATCTTAAAAACAGGCTCGTCGTGCAGCTCCATCAGGTTGGCGAGCTGGTCGAAGGCCTGGGCGATTTCTTTGTTCGTCATCTTTTCTTCTTTTGCGGCGGCTGTCGATCACGCGGCCACAAAAGAAAGCAAATGGTCCAAGTCGGTTTCATCAAAAAGGCACACGGGCTGGCGGGCGAGCTGAAAGTCGCCGTCGAGCCGAAATATCTGGAGGACGTGCTGAAGGCGGACGCGGTCTTCGTCGAGCTGCGCGGGCAGAAGATCCCTCTTTTCATCGAAAAAATAAGGGACGCCGGTGGCGAGGCACTCGTCAAGTTTGAGGAGGTCGACGACCGGACGGAGGCCGAGGGCTACCAGTCAAAGCCCATTTTTCTAAAGGAAGAAGACATTTTGGCCGACGACGAACGCGAAATCGAGGTCGCGGGGCTGGAGTTCGCGCGGCTCGAGGGCTGGGTTTTGAAAGACGAGACTTTGGGGAAAATCGGCCCGATCCTGCGCGTCGAGGAGTTCCCGTCGGGCGAGATGGCGGTCGTGAACCGGGGCGGCGCTGAGAGGCTCGTGCCGCTGGTTTCAGCCTTCATCAAAAATTTGGACGAGCAGGCGCACGTCGCTGAAATGGACTTGCCC
>JBGAWE010000173.1:0-10041 GCA_044227705.1 Saprospiraceae bacterium | reverse complement strand
AATTGGGGTTGAAAAAATAGACCGCGTGGTGATGGTCGGAGGCTCGACGCGGGTGCCGATGGTTCAAAAAGCGGTCGCCGGTTTTTTCAAAAAAGACCTCTTTCATGACCTCAACCCCGACGAGGTCGTCGCGCTCGGCGCGGCCGTTCAGGCTGACATTTTGGCAGGAAATTCGCGCGACCTACTTCTCCTCGACATCACTCCGTTGAGCCTCGGCATCGAGACCGTCGGCGGGTTGATGGACACCATCATCCCCCGAAACTCGAAGGTGCCGACGCGGGCCGGGCGGCAGTACACGACCTCCGTCGACGGGCAGCGCAACCTGAAAATCGCGGTCTATCAGGGAGAAAGAGACCTCGTCGAGCACAACCGGAAACTGGGTGAGTTCATCCTGCGCGGCATCCCGCCGATGGGCGCGGGGATGCCGAAAATAGACATCCAGTTCATCCTCAACGCCGACGGTATTCTGACCGTCCGGGCGCGGGAATTGCGGTCGGCGGTCGAGACGAGCGTCGAAATCCGCCCGACCTACGGCATCACCGAGGAGGAGATGGCGATGATGCTTCTCGACTCGATCAAAAACGCAGCAGGCGACATGGCCGAACGGGCCGTTTTGGAGGCGCGCAACGAGGCAAAGAACGTGTTAAACGCCTCCGACCGGTTTCTCCGCCAGCACGACGCGCTGCTTTCTTCGGCCGAGAAAACCGAGACAATCCGGCTCAAAAACCTCCTCTCGGAAGCCGCCTCGGGCAGCGACAAGGACGCAATGAACGCGGCGATGGCCAGCTTCAACGAGTTCACCTCTCCGCTCGCGCACAGGGCGATGGACTTCTCGATAAAGGAGGCACTGGCCGGGAAGGCGATTTGAAAAAGACTGAATTCCATGAAAATTTTTGCAAAAACTGTTCTCCTCGCGCTGATTGCGGTGGCCTGTCATCCAACAAAAAAGGCGATGCCCACCGCGTCCAAACCGGCCGAAACCGCCGTGAAACCTGCCCCGAAACCTGCCGATTGGGTCAAATGGGAAAAGCCCTTCGTTGAACTCGGAAAGGTGAAAAAGGGCGAGAAGCGCAGCTTTTTCTACGATTTCACCAACACAACGTCGGCTGATGTTCAGGTCGAAATCATCGACGCCTGCGACTGCACGACGGTCGAATTTCCGAGGACTGCGAAAAAACCGGGCGAGGGCGGGCGGTTCGACGTGACCTTTAATTCAACCGAAAAGGACTCGTCGGAGACCATCGAAATCCGCGTCATCTGGAAGCAGCGCGACGCGGCGGGCAACCCACGGTTCGATGTTTTGAAATACCACTACGACCTCGTGAAATGAAGCTCGACCAACGACTCGAGCTGCTCGGGCGGCTGGGTGACTATTTAAAGGAGCGCCTCGCCGAGCCGGATGCTGAGTTTTCAGCAACTGTCAACCAGAGTTTTTTGGAGAACCGCTGGTTCACAGAAAAGAGCCAGCGGGCCGCGCTGCGGGCCATCGCCGAGAACCTGCTCGACCGGCAGCTTTTGAAAAACTGGGCAACCTCCTACCCCATCGCCGACCGCGAATTTCCCGGTAAAACAATCGGCATCGTCATGGCGGGAAATATCCCGCTCGTCGGTTTTTTTGATTGGCTCTGTGTTTTTGTCAGCGGGCAAAAAGGGCTGGTCAAACTTTCTGAAAAGGACAAACGGCTCTTCCCCTTTTTGATAAAAAAGCTGGCAGAGATGGACTTCCAAATTTGGGACTACATCCATTTCACCGACAAGCTGGCCGGTTTCGACGCGGTGATTGCGACGGGGTCGAACAACACGTCGCGCTATTTCGAGCGGTATTTCGGGAAATACCCCAACGTCATCCGGCGGAACAGGACCTCCGTCGCCGTGCTCGACGGGTCGGAGACGATGGCCGATTTGTACGCGCTCGGCGCGGACATTTTCACCCACTTCGGCCTCGGCTGCCGAAACGTGTCGAAGATTTTTGCGCCCGTCGGCCATGAATTCCACAACCTTTTGGAGGCGACGCACGAATGGAAGGAGCTGGCCCTGCACGACAAGTGGCTCAACAACTTCGACTACTCGACCACGCTGTTCCTGCTCAACAAAATCCCCTACCTCAACAACGGCTGCCTGATTTTAAGGGAAGAGCGCAGCTTTCAGGCCCGAATCTCAACGGTCAACTACGAGTTTTATGAAAACGAGGCCGGGCTTTTGAGTCGGCTGGAGGACCACCGGGAGGAGATTCAGTGCGTCGTCGGGCGGAAGAAGCTGCCCGGTTTTGAAGCCATCGCCTTTGGCAAGGCACAATCGCCGGGTCTTTTCGACTACCCGGACGGGGTCGATTTGATGAAGTTCCTGAATTGACGCGGACTGGCCGAATCCGCCAAATCCCAGCAAACCGGCAAATCGGGGCAGCCCTTTTGGGAGTTGGCCTACCTTTATCCCGACGTACCTCCCAAGACTTTCTTTCAACCGATTTTTTTTTACCAAACTTATCTTTTCAACCATGCCTATGAGCCGGATTTTGACCTCTGTTTTGCTGCTAGTCCTCTGCTTTTCGCAGCTTTTGGCGCAGCCCGACCCCATGAAGACCGAACCCAAGAACCTCTCTCCACTCATGAAAAAGCTGGGCCTCATCGACATCCAGGGCTGGATCCAGCCCGAGGACTTGGTGCGCGACTGGATTATCGGCGGCGACTGCTTCGACATCCAGAACGTCAAAATGCTCGGCTCGGCCGGGCAGCTCGGCCGATTCACCGACGGTGCCACGCTGTTCGGCATGGACCAGGGGGCCATCCTCTCGACGGGCTTCGTCGACGACGGCATCGGACCTAACGACGCCGACCTCACCTCGTGGAACTTCGGCAGCAAGCTGCAGGACATCCAGCTCCTCGCCTTGAGCGCACCAGGCGGCCTCATCGGCGGCGGTGGCCCTGGCGGCCCGTCTAACCCGCCGCAGACGTTCGATGTGGCGAGCATCGAGTTCGACTTCACGCCGACGGTCACTCCGATCACCTTTCAGTACGTCTTCGCCTCGGAGGAGTACTGCGAGCGCGACCCGGCGACCTTCGACGACCGCTTCGGCTTCTTCGTGAAAGGGCCGGGCATCGTCGGCTCGTATGACGGCTACGCCAACCTCGCGCAGATCCCGCCGGTGGTCTTCCCGGTTTCGTACGTCGGGGTGAGCCAGTTGAACAACGTGCAGAACGCGGGGCTTTTCCGCAACAACCAGCCGCCGGTCAACGTCCCGCCCAGCACCCCGCCGCCACCGGGGCAGTGCAGCCCGACAGGCAACACGAGCCTTTCGGTCCAGGCGCTTGAGTACGATGGTTTCTCGGCGACGCTGTCGACCATCACGGCCAATTTCGTCCCGTGCCAAACTTACCGGGTGAAAATCAAGATTGCCGATGTGGGCGACAACAACGGCGACTCGGCCGTCTTCCTCAAAGCCGCCGGTTTTTCGAGCGGGAACAAGGGAAAAATCACGACCGCCGTCGACAACGACCCGGACAACCAGATCGCCATCGAGGGCTGCGACCAGGCGCAGTTCGTCTTCGAGCGCGTCGGGACGGCGAGCAACGTGCCGGTGACGGTCAACTACGCCATCAGCGGCTCGGCCACGAAGGGCGTGGACTACTCGAACATCCCTTCGAGCTTCACCATCCCGGCGAACCAGCAGACGGCAACGCTGCCAGTGACTATCTTCAACGACGGCATCACGGAGGGCGACGAGAACATCAAACTGACCATCACCAACCCCTGCTCGTGCCTCCAGCCTTACTCGGAAATCATCATCCGCGACTACGAGGCGATGACGATCCAGGCCGACCCGGTCGAGAACTGCGGCCCCGGCACGGTCTTCCTCGAACCGTTCGTCAACTTCGGCGACGAACCGTACTCCTATAAGTGGAGCAACGGCCTGACGACCTCCTCCATCACTCCATTCGTCAACAGCGATGCGAACTACAAGGTGACCGTCACCGACGACTGCGGGAAGACGGCGGTGGCCATGTTCGGCGTCCACATCCGCCCTTTGCCGAAGGCGACGACCGGTGGCACCGCAACCATATGCAAGACGGGCGGCGGCGGCCTCGTGAAAATCCCCGTCACCCTGACGGGCGAGGGGCCGTGGGAACTGACCTACACGCACAACTCCTCGCCGGAGACGGTGAGCGTCTCCTCAAGCCCCTTCTACATCGAGGTGACGGAGGCAGGTTCCTATAAATTGACGGAAATCACTGACGCGGCGGGCTGTGTCGGCACGGCACAGGGCACCTACGCGGTTGTGGCCGACGAGGTGAATTTTAGCGGCCTGAAAACCGACGTGAGCTGCTTTGGCTTCAACAACGGCTCCATCAACACCACGCCGAAAGACGGTGTGCTGCCCTATTCCTTCAACTGGTCGCCCAACCTTGGCAACGTCGAGGACCCACAGAACCTCGGCCCCGGCCTCTACAAAGTGACGGTCACCGACCAAAAGGGGTGCACCAACAAGGACTCCTTCAACATCGCGCAGCCGCCCATCATCAACCTCGCCCAGCTCGAAGTGACCGAGGCGAACTGCAAGAACCCGACCGGCGGCACGGCCTCCGTGAGCGCGTCGGGCGGTGCTGGCGGATTCACTTACAAATGGAGCAACGGCCAAACGACGGCCATCGCCACAAACCTCGGCGCAGGAGACTACACCGTGACGGCGACCGACCAAACGGGTTGCGAGAAGACGCTGACCATCAACGTGCCGGGCAGTTTCAACACGCCGACGGCCTCGGCCTTCGCCAATGGCTCGGTCACCTGCGGGAACCAGAACGTCCCGCTGCTCGGCGGCGGAAGCTCGACGGGGTCGATTTACTCCTACCTGTGGACGGGTGGCTCGTTCAGCGGCCCGGTCGATCAAATCAATGCGGTGGCCATTGCGCCTGGCAACTACACCTTGATTGTCACCAACTTGCAGAACGGCTGCACCGCCTCGGCGACGGCGACGGTCACGGGCAACGTCGTCCTCCCGGCCGCGAACGCGGCGGTCTCGGGTGAGATAAATTGCACGACGTCGCAGGTCAACCTGCTCGGAAACGGCAGCTCGACGGGCGGGAACTTCAACTACGAATGGAGCGGTCCTGGCCTCGTCGGCAGCCCGAATTCTCTGAATTTGCAGGCAAACCAGCCCGGTTTCTATCAAATCAAAGTGACGAACACGACGACCGGCTGCATCAACACAGCGGGCGTGAACGTCGTCTTGAACAATGCTCAGCCGACGGCGGCAGCCAATGCACCCGACAAACTCAATTGCAAAACCGCGCAGGTTCAGGTTTACGGAAATGCTGGCCCAGCGGGCGGAACATTCAACTACAGCTGGACGACGACCGGTGGCCAAATCATCGGCTCGACGAACAACGCGACCCTCACCGCAGGCGCGGCGGGGACGTACGACCTCCTCGTGACAAACACGGCGAACGGCTGCACGAACACGGCCTCGGCCATTGTCTCGGCCACTCCGGCCCCGGCTGCTGCGATTTCGGCTTCGCAAAACGTGGCCTGTTTTGGTGAAAATTCCGGCTCGGCCACTGTCGCGGCCTCGAGCGGGAACCCCGGTTACAGCTACCTGTGGAGCGACGGCCAGACCTCGGCGACGGCCTCGAACCTGCCCGTCGGCCCCATTTCCGTTGTCGTGACGGACGCTGACGGATGCACGGCCTCGGCCTCAACCAGCCTGACCCAACCAACGCAGCTTTCGGTCACTACCAGCTCGACCGGACAGAGCATCGTTGGGGCGAACGACGGCACAGCCAGCGCGACTTCCGCTGGCGGAACGGCTGGCTACACTTTCGTTTGGTCGAACGGCCAATCGGGAGCGATCATCACTGGCCTCGAACCGGGCAATTATTCCGTTACCTCGACCGATGCGAACGGCTGCACGGCGGTCGGGACGACCATTGTGGCTGTCGCGCCTTGCCAGCTTTCCATTACTGGAAACATCGACAACGTGAAATGCCACGGCTTTGCTGACGGCTCCATCACGGTCGATTTGGTCAATGAAACGGGGGCCTCGAATTTCAACTGGTCGAACAGCGGAAGCGGACCGACCATCACCGGACTCGTGGCTGGCACCTACACCGTCTCGGCTAGCGACGCAAACGGCTGCACCCTCGTGCAGAGCTACATCGTGAATGAACCGGCCGCGCTTTCGGTCTTTTCCACGCAGGAAAACGTCCAATGCCCCGGCGACGAGTACGGCACGGCGACCGTCACCGTCTCTGGCGGCACGCCGAACTACGTCTACAACTGGTCGAACGGCTCGACCGGACCTGTCGCTACGGGCCTCGGGGCGGGCGTCCACTCGGTCGGCATCAACGACGCGAACGGCTGCCTAACCGCCTATTTTGTTGAAATCCTCGCCATCGACCTCACGCCGCCTGTCCTCATTTTGAAGACCCCGACGTTCGCCATCGACGACAACGGAAAGGCGACGCTCGTCGTGGCCGACTTCAACAACGGCTCGACTGACAACTGCGGCATCAAGACTTGGAAGGTCGAGCCGCTCTTTTTCGACTGCTCGCAACTCGGCCTCCAAAACGTCACTGTCACGGCTACCGACGCGGCGGGCAACGCGACCAGCGAAGTCGGCCAAGCGAACATCATCGACAACAAGCCACCGACGCTTGTCTGCCCGTCGAACCGCGAGGCGTGGTCGTGCAACCCGGTCGTTGCGTACAGCTTCCCGGTGGCGACCGACAATTGCCTCGGCAACGGCGGCCAGTTCGACCTCGTCAGCGGCCTGTCGAGCGGCGTGGCCTACCCGCTTGGCGTGACGACCAACCTCTGGTCGTACACCGACAAGGGCGGAAACGTCGGCACCTGCTCGTTCACTGTCACGGTCCATGAACTGCCGACGGTCACGACGAAGGCCGAGCTGCCGCTCTGCTTCGGTGATTGCAACGGCGCGCTGACCGCCCAACCGGCGGGCGGCGCCGGGCCTTTCACCTACAAATGGGGCAACAACCAGACGACCGCAAAGGCCACCGACCTCTGCGCGGGCGACCACACGCTGACCGTCACAGACGGCGGCGGCTGCACGACGGTGCAAACCTTCCCGCTCTCGCAGCCGACAGTGCTGCAAATCACCCCCTCGCCGGTCGTCAACGACATCGGCAACGCGGGCATCGGCGCCATCACGGTCACTGTCTCGGGCGGCACGCCGGGCTACACTTTTGAATGGAAAAAGAACGGCCAGCTTTTCGCCTCCAGCCAAAACCTGACGGGCCTGCAGACCGGCAACTACGTCCTCAAAGTGACGGACGCGAACGGGTGCGTGGTCTCGACGCAAAGC
This sequence comes from Saprospiraceae bacterium, assembly GCA_044227705.1. Classification (GTDB taxonomy): domain Bacteria; phylum Bacteroidota; class Bacteroidia; order Chitinophagales; family Saprospiraceae; genus JANOQP01. Next base: position 2,729 of record JBGAWE010000173.1, on the reverse strand, counting down.
CTTTTCGTCGACAACCTCCTCGCTTCGAACGAGCCGGAATGGGCCTCGGGCATGACCCTGCGGCCGAACCCGACGAGCGGCGCGGCCGAGATTGTATTCAAAGGCAAGGCTCCGAAATCCACCCGCGTGGATATCACCGACGCAACGGGCCGGCTGGTCGAGACGCTTGTTTTTGACAAACATCAAAGCTCCCTCGCGCTCGATTTGAGCGAGGCGGCGGCGGGCGTCTACCAGCTTCGCATCCTCGTCGACGGGGAGATGGTGACCCGCCAGTTGGTCAAACAGTAAGGCCTCGGTTTTCTCAAACCGAAACTCAACGGCAGTCCGGGCTTCAATCCGGGCTGCCGTTTTTCGTTGAGGGAATTCCGCAAAAAACCGAGTTGTAAAACTTTACGGGCAGCAGCCGGAACGATTGGGACGTTGGGCGGGTTGAGCGGCCGGTTTTCGGTTTTTGGCAAAAATTTGGCCCGATACTGGTCAAGCCGCCCGCTCGCCCCCCTTTTCAACCACTTCAACAAACTTCAACCGCCGATGTACCTCGCCCACACGCCACGCCTCGTCCAAGCACTGATGCCGAACTACCTCTGGCGCGTCCCGACGGCCGAGAAGGTCGTCTACCTCACTTTCGACGACGGCCCGATTCCCGAAGTGACTCCCTGGGTTCTTTCCGAACTAAAAAAATGGGGCGCGAAGGCCACCTTCTTCTGCCTCGGCAAAAACGTCGAGGAGAACCCCGACATCTTTCGAAAAGTGACAGGCGAAGGCCACGCGGTGGGCAACCACACCTTCAGCCACCTCAACGGCTGGCACTCGGAGAACCTGCCCTATTTCCACAACATCCGGGCGGCGGCGCGATTGGTGAAATCGAACCTCTTTCGCCCGCCTTACGGAAAGCTGCTGCCGAGCCAGCGCAACTTCCTCGAAAGGCACTACAAAATCGTGATGTGGGATGTTTTGAGCGGCGATTTCGACCAGACAATCAGCCGCGAGGCCTGCCTCGAAAACGTGGTGTCGAACGCGCGCCCCGGCTCCATCGTAGTGATGCACGACAGCCTGAAGGCCGAGGCCAACCTGCGCTGGGTGCTGCCGCGCGTGCTGAAGCACTTCTCGGAAAAGGGCTGGCGGTTCGAGCGCATCGACTCGGATTGACGGTCGGCCGTCTCGTGGCTGATTCCGTATAAAAAGCTGCTCTTTTGCCCGTCCGTTTTGCCAAATTTGCTGCGAACAAAATGGACACCTTGCGCATCCTCATCGTTGAAGACGAGCTGTCGTTCACCATCGAGCTTGAAATGATTTTGAGCGAGTTGGGCTTCGAAAGGCTCTACCTCGCCGACAGCTACGAGGCAGCGATGCGCATTTTGGACACTACCCCCATCGGCCTCGCCCTCCTCGACATCAACATCAACGGCCGCAACAAGGGCGTCGACCTCTCCCGCCGGACCCACGAACTCGGCATCCCCACGATTTTTATCAGCGCATTCACCGATGAGACGGTTTTCAAACTGGCCGACTCGACCGCGCCGATGGCCTACCTAAACAAGCCTGTTCAGCCACTGACGCTGCGGAGCTTGATAAACACCGTCCTTTCCCACCGGAAAACCCCGGCCGGGCCACGCGACCTTTTCCTGAAAACCGGCCGCCAGACCGAGCGAATCCCGCTCGAACAGATTGAGGCCATCGAGTCGGACGGCAACTATTGCACCATCCACACGAGCAAGAAACGCTTCGCCCAAAAGGTGCCGCTCAAAAAAATCTTGGAGAAACTCCCCGCTGCCGACTTTGTGCAAGTCCACAAAAGCTGGGCCGTGAAGATCTCGAAAATCGGACAAATCGACAACGCGAAGGAGACGCTGTCGGTCGGCGAGCGCGAGGTGCCGCTCGGCCGCAACTTCAAGCCGCACCTGCTCGAAATCCTGAAAGGCCGTTGAGCAACCGGATTTTCCAGTTCGTCACCCAATCCCTGCCGTTCGTCACCCGAAGAGGTGGACGCATTAGCCATGTTCTACCTTTGAATCGGTTTTCCACTTGTCTTTATTTATTCGCGCTTTCGAATGCCCCGGTGTGTTGACATCGGGGCATTCATTTTTCCGGCAGTTCCCGTTGAGCGAAGAATTTCTTGAAGAACAAAATCTGAAAATCCACCGCGTTGCGCCAGTAGGCCGCATCGTGCTCGCCCGGCCGCTCGGTGTACTCGTGGTCGATGCCCGCCGCGAGGAGCTCGCGGTGCAGGGTCCGGTTCATTTCAATGAAAAAATCATCGACCCCACAGTCGACGATGATCTGCAATTGTCCGTCGACCAACCTCCCGACGTTGGCGGCGACGGAGTTCTCCTCCCAGTTTTTCCAGCAACAGCGCGGGACACCGAGGACGCCTTTCAAGTCCCAGTTGTTCTTCCGCCACGGCCGCAAATCGACCCCGCCGCAGACGCTCCCGCAGGCCCCGAAGACCTCCGGGTTTCGGAATGCGGCAAGCAACGCCCCGTGCCCGCCCATGCTCAATCCGGTGATGGCACGGCCCTCGCGGCGAGGCTGCGTCCGGTAGTTCGAGTCGATGAAAGCGGGGAGTTCCTTCGTCAAAAAAGTCTGGTATCGAACCGATGTGTCGACCGGCGAGTCGAGCCACCAAGAATCGTAGCCGCCGTCGGGGCAGACGAGGATCAGGTTGTTCTCGTCCACTTTGTCGACAAGATGCGGCGCGTCCGTCAGCCACGACGAATAGTTGCCGCTCC
>JBGAWE010000172.1:0-10291 GCA_044227705.1 Saprospiraceae bacterium | reverse complement strand
ACAGCTTTTGGGGGGAAATCAAGAACAATTTCGAGGGTGCACGGAGGTTCGACGCGGCATTTCCGCTCGGCGGCCGCACCTATCTGCTGGCCGGGACTCAGGTCATGCCCTATTCCGACTGCCTCGAAAACACGAACGTGGTCGGCTCGGACGGCAGCCCGTTGTCGCTCGAAAGTTTCCTGCCGGGGCTGCCCGAGGTGTTCGAAGATGGGGTCGATGCGGCGTTTGCCGGGGCGAGAAACGTAACATTTGTCCACCCGAACGACGGGATGGGCGACGGGGCTGGGCCGAGAAATGCAACATCGCCCCCTCCGGCTGGCGGAGGTTCAGGGCGCGAGGGCAGTGATGAAAACTGGGGCGATGTAACATTTGTCCACCTGTTCCGAGAAGGCGAGTATCTCCGCTATCCAATGTCCGCGACGGGCGGGAAGCCCGGTTTTGAGCTGAAAACAGAGAAAACCAGCGAAAAATGGGGTAAAACCCAGAACCCGCTGGCCGAAACCGGCGCGGTAGACGCGGCCTTCGTCGGGCTGGACGGGAAGACCTACCTGTTTAGTGGGGGCCTATATTACAGATATTCGGGCACCAGCTACGGCGAGGTCGACGAGGGCTGGCCGCGCAGCACGGCGGCCGACTGGCACGGTCTGGGCCGAATCGAGGCGGCCTTCGTGATGGACGGGAAGACCTACCTTTTCGAGTCAGGCGACGGCGGGCAAAGCCAATATCTCCGCTACTCGACCCGCGACTACACGAAGCCCGACGAGGGTTTCCCAAAAATGGTGGATGACAACTTTTGGAACCTGCCCTCGCGGCTGATGGAGGCCGGGTTTGGGCGGCCGCACGCGGTTTTCGTCGCGCCAACGGGCAAGACTTTTCTTTTCAAGGACAATCGTTTTTGCACGTTCGACCACCTCGAGTGCTGGTGGAGCGACCCGCTGACGCTTGCGGAGCATTGGGACAGCCTCGGTTTTACGTCGGTTTCGGCGGCGTTTCATGGGAAAGACGGGCGGAGCTATGTCTTCACTTGCGGACCTGAAAACCCGTATGAGATGATGGGGACGGCGCGGACTTCGATGGCCCCGCCGGTCAACGGGGCGGCGCAGTTCGTTCGTTATTCAGGCGGCCAACTTGACAAGGTGGACGACCGCTTCCCGAAGCCGGTGCAGGGTTTTTGGGGGAAAATCGAGAACAACATCGCCAAAACCGGGCGCGTCGATGCGGTCGTGACGGTTGCGTATGTCAACAAAACGAGCGGCGAGGAACTGCCGGGGAGCCGGGCCTATGTCTTCTCGGGCAGCCAGTTTTTCCGTTACACAGACCCGGATTTTGACCGGCTGGACGGTTTCGTGCCGACAGCGGACATCGGTTATCCGCGATCCATCCGCAACTCGCTCCGGCTGGAAGAAGGTTTAGAAAACCTCGATGCGATGTTCGACAATGGCATCGACGCGGGTTTTGCCGACCGGCGGAACGTCCACCTTTTCAAAGGGGAGAAATGGGCGGTCATGTCCAATTTGCTGCAAAAACAACACCTTTTCACAGAGAACCCGCCCGAATGCGGGTTTGTTGAAGGCGGCTCGGTCTACCTATCCACTGGCGAAGACTGGGCGAGGCTCAACGGTTTGGAGAGCGAGAATCAGTCGAGAATCTCCGGGACGCTGCCGCCGTCACTGCGCGAAGTGCCGCCCCATTTCCAGACCGGCCTCGATGCAGTGCACCACTGGTACGGACGGGAACACCTACCTCCAGGGCCGCGACTGCTACAACACCCTCCTCGAACGCACCTACCCGCTGGCCGACGAATGGGGGCGCGGGCGCAACCCAGTCTTCCAAAACAACCGCGTGGATGCAGCTTTTATGGCGCGCGACGGAAAGGCCTATGTGTTCAGCGGGAGCCATTTTTTCACCTATTCGGTTGACAATCAGCCGATTGGCGCGACGTTCCCCGGATTAGCGGATGGCGGGCCGAGGCCGATTGCCGAGCATTGGTCGGGGCTGACGGAGGTCTCGCTGGCTTTCGTGAAGGTGGACAAATGTTACATTTTTGAGAAACCGTCGGCCGACGGGACGATGCGATACCTCTGCTATTCGGGCGACGACTACTCGAAACCCGATGCGGGCTTCCCAAAAACAACCGACGCGAAATGGTCAAACTTCGCCGAGGAGTGGGCGCGAATCCCGGCCGAGTACGAGGACGCAGGCTTCGACGCCGTGGACGCGGTGCTTTTCGAGGAGGAGAACGTGCTGTTCATCAAAGGCCGCGAGTTCGTGATGTACAACGAGGCCGCGCGGCATTGGTCGTACCCGAAACCCGTCGAGCGGGCGTGGGCAGGGATGCCGACGGAGCCGGGATTTGCGGGCATCCGGGCGGCGTTCACGGGGCCGGGCGAGCGGACTTATTTCTTTTCGGACACCAGTTTCGTGGTGGCGCAGGGCGGGCAGGTTTTAAGCGAAAACAACAAGGCTACGCGCCAAATCCGGGATGTTTGGGGGCTTTGGGACAACAACCTGCTGCTCGACGCCCATATCGACGCGGCCTTCGTCGATGGCGACGGGGCGACGTTCTTGTTCTCAGGCGACCAGTTTTTGAGGTATTCAGCGGAAGTTCAGAAGCGCAAGGAGGAGGAGTTTTCCGGCTCCGTTTACCGCTTCGTTGATGACGGGTATCCCAAAAACATCGTCGGCGAACTTCGCAAGGAGGCGGCTTTTGCCAACCTGCCCGCCGCTTTTGACGAGGAGATGAAACTGATTTTTGCCGCCGGGCGGAAGGTTCGGGCGGTCGTCGGGAACGGGCGGACGGCTTTCATTTTCGCCGACTCGATTGGCGACAAAACCGGCGGCAGCTTCTGGGCCGTATCGAAAACAGCGGTGGCGAGCTACCCGCTCTCGGCTTTGGGCAAAATCAGGAACAACATCGCCGAGCGGAACTTCGTGGACGCGGCGCTCGTCAGTGCGGAGGGGAAGACTTATCTGTTTTCTGGCGACCAGTTCGTGCGCTATTCGGGCAGCCATCTTTCGACGGCGGACGAGGGCTTCCCGAAGCTCATCGCGGAGAATTTCCCGACGGAATTGGGCCTCGCCGACTTCCCGGCCAGCTTCGCGCTCGGCATCGACACGGCGTTCGCGGGGACGGACGGGCTGCTCTATTTTTTCAAAGACAAAAACTGGTACTCGCCCGGCCTCGGCGAGCAGCCGATTGCGGGACGTTGGGGCATGGCGCGGAACGCTTTCACCCAAAATCCGGGGCTGGACGCTGGGTTCGTCGCGACAGACGGGCGGTTCTACGGGTTCCGGGGCGAGCAGTTCGTCAGGTTCTCGGACATCGACGGGCAGTTTGCGGACGAGGGCTTCCCATTGAAAATCAGGGACAACTGGGGGAACCTGCCTGTCGGTTTTGAGGCGGGGATTGATGGGGCCTTCACGTTCGAGGGGCGGGTTTATTTCTCAAAAGGCGACGACCATGTGCGCTGGTCGCGGCCGGATTTCCGGGCGATCGACTCGATCTACCCCCAAAAATTCTCCAACCGCTTCGGCCCATGGGCCGACCTGTTGCTCGGCGACCTTCGGGCAATCAGCCGATTCAAAAAGCTGAACGACGACTTCAGCGGCGAGCACCCGCTGGCCGAGGTTCTCCATCCGAAAATCTACCAAGACCGGCCGCACGAGGCCCTGGCCGACCTGTTTGGCTGGGACGCGGAGGAGGTTAAATGGCTTAAAAAGGAGCAGGTCTTCCTTTCCGACGGGCGGCTTTTCGAGGTCGAGTTCAACCTCGAAGCGGTTTTGAAGATGGGCGAGGTCTTCGCGCTCTGCGAGAAATTTGGGCAGGGTCCGTCTGTTGTTTTCAAAGAAGTCTATCAAAACTGGATGGCTTGGGGGATGCCGGGCGAGGCCGCGGACAGGCTCTGGCGGATGCTCGGCGAGATGAACAGCGAGAAGGACTGGAAGGAGCTTTCCGGCAAACTGCACGACGCGGAGAACGTCCTGCGCCGCGACGCGCTCGTCGGCTGGGTGGCGGCGAAGCTCGGGCGGCACGATTTGCGGGAGCTTTACGAGTGGCTGCTGATTGACGTCGAGATGGGCGGCTGCGGGCGGACCTCGCCCATAGTCGAGGCGATTTCGGCGGTGCAGCTCTATCTCCACCGCTATTTCGTCAACCTCGAAAAGGTCGATGTGGTCGGCGAGGGCGACGAGGCGACGCGGGCCGAGCTCAAACGCTGGTGGCAGTGGATGAAGAACTACCGCGTCTGGGAGGCGAACCGGAAGGTGTTCCTCTACCCAGAAAACTACCTCCGGCCGGAGCTTCGGGACACGAAAACGCCCGCTTTCAAGGCTTTAGAGGACGACCTTTTGCAGAACGAGGTGACGGACGTGGCCGTCGTCAGGGTCTATAAAAAGTACCTCGATGAGTACACCGAGGTCTCTCGGCTTAAAATCGCTGGTGGCTACGTCTACGACGACGCGGCGACGGGCGACCAGCGGCTGGTGCTTTTCGGCTGCACGAAGGCGGAGCCGCCGCGCTATTACTATAGGACGGCGCGGTTCTCGGGCGGGGATGCCAGCGCGGTCAATTGGGAACCCTGGCTGCCTGCGAACATCCTCATTGAGGCGAAAAAAGTGCACCCGGTCTTTGCCTTCGGGCGGGTCTTCGTCTTTTGGGCGAAACTCGAGACGAAGTTGAAGGACCCTGACAATGCTAAAGTGCTCACCCGAAAAACGGGCGACGGCGTGGAGGAATCGGAGGCAAAAAAGGACAACAAGCTTTACGAGGTGCGGATTTTCTACTCCTTCTACAACCTCAACAAGGAGTGGGCCGCGCCACAGCAGCTCGACACGGACATCCGCCGCGAACAGGAAATCAACAGCTTCGAGCTGTTCGTCGAGAACGCCGAGCGGATGGAGAACTCGGCGCACGAGAACATCGTCGTCAACTGCTCCTACACCTTCGGGCCGAACAACGCGGAGGCCAACAACGCATACTACCTCACCCCCGAGCTTTGGACGAAGGTGGCCGCCAAGCCCGACTTCGAGAATCGGGGGATGGAGGTCTTCAAGAGCATTTTCGCGCAGAGCGAGGAGATTTCGGCCAAGCGCGTCGTCCAGTTGAGCACCTACGAGAACTCGACCGAGGGGCCGTGGTTCAGCTTCGACCACAAGGGCGGGAGCTTTTTGGTGAAACCCTCGGTGCCGAAACTGACGGCGCAGCCCCGGCTTTTGAAAGGCAACAAGGACAAACTGCCCGAATGGCCGACCGTCGACGCGGCGTTCACCGCACCGGGAGGCGAGAAGTATTTTTTCAACGGAAAGGAGTTTGCGACCTCCAAAAACCTGTCGAAAAAAATGCCCATCGGCAGCCGCTGGGGGCGGTCGGGCAACAAGCTGGCGGAGACGGAAAAGGTCGACACGGCCTTCGTCGACGGGGCGACGACCTACCTTTTCACGGGCGGCGAGGCCGTGATTTTCAACGGCGGCTACGAGTTTTCCCAAAAAGGCGGGCCGAACACGCTGCAGTCGATGACGAGTTCCTTCGTCGCGGGCGGGCAGTTCGGACCGTTCGCGCCGCTGCTCGTGGCGGGCTGGAAAACGTTCGACGCGGGCGTTCTCGCGCCGAACGGGAGCCTGATTTTCTTCAACAAAAACAGGTTCATCGTCGACGGACAACTCGCGACGGAAGAGGTGAAAGACCGCTGGGGCCGCGTGCTGAACTCGTTCACCGACCCGGCGCGGGGGACTTTGACGGCGGCCTTCTCCTATAAAAAGGACGTTTTCCTTTTCAACCACGACGAGTTCGTGCGCTTTTCGGGCGACGACCTCAACCAGATGGCGGCCGGTTACCCGAAACCGGCGAGCCTCGCCGGGCTGCTCGACGACCTCGGCGTTGCGTTCGAGGCGGCGAAGCGCGGCGAGTATTTGAGCTACAAAATCGACGGGGCCTACGTCCTCGGCGATTTGCTCGTCGTCCATCACGAGCCGGGGAAGGGGTTTGAGGTTGACCTTTCCACAAAGACCTTGAAGGAGGCACACACGGCCGAGAACAACTTCCGCGCCGCCTACGTCGTCGACAAAAAGGTGGTCAAGCAGGCGGTTGGCGCGGCGACGTTCGACGCGGCTTTCACATTCGGGAACGACCTTTTCCTATTCCGGGGGAAGAAATTCATCAAGAAAACGCCGGTTCCGGCCGCGTTCCCCGCCGTCAACGAGGCGGAGTGGGCGAACGCGCAAAGCTTCGAGCATTGGTGGACGCAGCCGAACGGCTTCACGCAGGGCAATGCGGTCGACGCGGCCTTTGTCAAGGACGGGAAGCTCTTCCTGACGAGCGGCGATTTTTATGTGCGGTACTCCGGGTTGTCGCTCGATTTCATCGACGCTGGCTACCCGAAACGGCTCTCGGCCAACGACGACGGCCTGCCCCAAATCGCCTCGCCCGACGCGGCCTTGATGGGGACTGACGGGAAACTCTACTTTTTCAAAGGCAAAAAATTCCAGGCGGCCGACCAGCCGGGCGTGGAGCAGGACATCAAATCGAAGTTCGGCTCGGCCGGTTCGAGCCTCGGCGAGCGGGGGGTGGATGCGGCTTATGTGCTGGGCAAGAAGCTGTTTTTGTTGAGCGGCAACCAGTTTTTCCGCTACTCGGAATCGGGCGACGACTTTGCCCAATCGGTCGACAGCGGCTACCCGAAGACCTTCAACTTGCCGCAACTGAACACCGTCAGCGCGGCTTTCACTTGGGACAAATGGCTTTATCTGGTTTCGGAAAACAGCTACGTCCGCGTCGACCAGAAGAACCCGTTCTCCATCAACGACGGCTACCCGAAGGCTGGGCGGCTGGGCGATTTGCTCAAAAACGAGTTCGGCTTCGGCTTCGTCGACTCCAATCTGTCGCAGCTCGTCATCAGCGGGGCGGTGACCTTCAACAATCTGATTTTTGTCCACACAGCGGGCCTCGGGCTGATCGTCAACCCGGCGGCCAAAATCGTGACCCCCTGGTTCTTCGGGCTGCAATGGTTCACGGAAGGCTACGTCAACCGAGCGGGGGCACTGCAACTGTCGAACGACATGACCGTGTCGGCCGTCGTCGCCTATAAAATAAAGGTGGCGGCCAACTCGACCCTCCTCGGCGAGGACGGGAGGCCGGTTCGCGGCGCGTCGGGCGACGTGGAAAAAGAGGTGTTCTTCGTCTTCAAGGGCGACGAGTTCGCGGTGCTCGACTCGATACCCGACACTTTTTCCCAAATGAACCTGGCGGGCGCGACGTGGCGGAAAATCAACGATACTTGGGGCCTGTCGAAAATCGACGCGGCCTTCACGCTCGACGGGGCGGCCTATCTTTTTGCGAAAGACCGGTTTGCAAAGCTGACCGGCGCGATGGAACCGGACGCGCTGCCGCCCCTCCGTTCGATAAAAGGCGGGATGGGCAACCTGCCGCTCGGCTACGGCGGCGGATTCGACGGGGCGATCAACACGCCGACCGAACTCATCCTTTTTAAGGACGGGACATACGTCGAGTACGACCTCTCGACGGTGGGCGCGGCGGTGCCGTTCGAGGTGGAGTCGGTGCCGTTCGACATCATCCGGCTGACGACGAGCACGGGCTACCGGCTCAACGAGCGGCTGTTCACGGGCGGGCTGGCCAAGCTTTTGAGCCTCGAAACGCAGGGAATCGACGAGATTCCGGCCTTTTCGACGGTCGCGGGAAGCTCTGCCCCGGCGGTCATCGAGGTCGCGTCGTCGAAGGTGAAGACCTTGCCGGTGAGCCAGAACCTCGATTTTGGGAGCGCTAACGGGCAGTACTACTGGGAAATCTTCTTCCACGCCCCCACCCTGCTGGCCAGCCATTTCAACGCGAACCAGAAGTTCGAGGCGGCCAAAAACTGGTACGAGCACGTCTACGACCCGACGCAGGTGGCCTCGATTTGGAAGTTCCTTCCGTTCGGGCTGCCCGACGAGTCGAGCCGGGTGGCGGAGTACGCGGCCTACATGAACGATCCGTTCGACCCCCACGCGATCGCCGCGCTGCGGACGGTGGCCTACCGAAAGACGGTCGTGATGGCCTACATCGACAACCTGCTCGACTGGGGCGACCTCCTTTTCCGGCAGTACACGATGGAAAGCCTCAACGAGGCGCGGATGCTCTACGTCCTCGCGTTCGACCTGCTCGGCACACGGCCGGAAAACCTCGGGACGCTCGTCCTGAAGGAGAAGGAGACGGACTTCGACGGCCTCCTCCGAATCCTGGAAAGGAACGAGCACCCGGCCGCCCTTTTGGCGATGGAAAACAGGCGCGAGGCGATGGCCCCGCCGCCGAGCTTGCCGGTGGCGAGGCAGTTGGCGGAGGCGGCTTTGGGCATCGTCCACGACACGATTCTGACGAACAAAGCCTACTTTTTTGAACCGGAGAACGCCCTTTTCATCGAATACTGGGACCGGGTGGCCGACCGCCTTTTCAAAATCCGCCACTGCCTCAACATCATGGGGCAGGAGCAGTCGCTGGCATTGTTCGAGCCGCCCATCGACCCGATGGCGCTCGTGATGGCGGCAGCGGGAGGCGGCGGATTGGACGCGGCGCGAGCGGCGATGGGCGTGGCGGCACCGCACTACCGGTTCAATTTCATGCTCGAAAAGTCGCGTCAGCTCGTCCAAAGGCTCAACGAGCTGGGCGGCGACCTTTTGATGAACCTCGAAAAACGGGACGGCGAGTCGCTCACCCTCCTCCAAAACCGCCACGAGGGAATCATCCTAAACATGACGCGAGGCATCAAATCGGCGGCCATCGAGGAGGCGAGGAAGAACATCGACGGGCTGCGAGAGGGGCTGGCCAACGCCAAACTGCGGGAGAAGACCTACCAAAAATGGATCGACGGCGGCTTCACGGGGTGGGAGACGGCGCAACTGGCCCTCATCGGCACGGCGGCCGGGCTGCAGGCAGGCGGGGCCATCATCAAGCTGGCGGCGGGGATTGCGAAGCTGGCGCCGCAGATTTATGTCGCACTGTTCACGACAGGCGCCGAGACGGGTGGCGACAGCATCGGCGAGAGCCTCGCCAAGTTCGGCGAGGGGCTGGAATCGGGCAGCCAGGCCTTGAGCTTGGCAGGCGAGGCCATCGGCATCAAGGCGCAGAACGATCGCTCCTCCCACGACTGGGAACTCCAAAAAGACATGGCCTCGGCAGATGCCAAACAGGTTGAAGCCCAAATCAAAGCGGCCGAATGGCAGCTCGAATCGGCAAAGCGCGATGCCGAGATTTTGGAAAAACAGATTGCCCAGCAGGCGGAAATCGCGGGGTTCCTGCGCGACAAGTTCACAAGCGAGCAGCTCTATCTGTGGATGTCGGGCAAGCTCGGTGGCTTGTTCTTCCAGCAATACAAGCTGGCTTTCGACATGGCGAAGTATGCAGAGCGGGCCTTCCAGTTCGAGCGCGGATTGGCGGAAAGCGACGTCAGTTACATCCAACCAAGCTATTGGGAAGACCGGAGGCGCGGCCTCCTCTGCGGCCAGCACCTCGCACTGGACCTCGACCGGATGGAAAAGGCCTTCATCGAAACAGACGCGCGGGGGATGGAAATCACCAAGCCGGTCTCGCTGCTCGAAATAGAGCCAATGGCCTTTTTGGACCTGAAAATGCGCGGGCGTTGCGAGTTCAGTTTGACAGAGGCGATGTTCGACTACGACTTCCCGGGGCATTTCGGGCGGCAGGTGAAAACGGTCTCCGTTTCGTTCGAGGGGATGGACGGGCAGGTGGTCATGGCGACTTTGACCCAGATTTCGCACAAAACAGTCATGTCGGCCGACGCGAAAGCGGTCAAATACCTCCTCGACCCGAAGGGCGAGCCGCCGCTCTCCATCCGCAGCGACTGGCGGCCGATGCAGCAAATCGCGCTCTCGGCGACCGACCAGTACGAGAAGAACAACGGCCTCTTCGAGCTTCGATTCGACAACGACCGCTACCTGCCCTTCGAGGGGACGGGGGCCGTCAGCACCTGGCGGCTCGAACTCGGCGGCAAGCGCGGCAGCTACGACCTGTCGGCTTTGACCAACGTGATTTTCACCATCAAGTACACGGCGCAGCAGGGCGGGCCGGCCTTCGGACAGGCGGTGCGGGGGATGCTCAAACCCTATCTGACGGCGGCCTTTATCGACGTGGCGACGGCCTTCCCCGAGCAATGGGCGGCCTTCATGGGCGGCGACTCGAAAGAACTCGTCCTACCGCTGACACGGGAGCATTTCCCGAACATGGCCAGTGGAAAGGTGACGGGCATCTTCTCGCGCATTGAGCTTTCAGGGGCGGGGTCGGCCA
>JBGAWE010000171.1:0-10258 GCA_044227705.1 Saprospiraceae bacterium | reverse complement strand
CGCCGACCTCGGGCGCGACATCACGGCCGAGCTGGTTTTTCAACCCATGAAAAAAGGCCAGCCGGGCCTCGCCAACTCCGCCGACGAACTGCGGCTGGCGTGGTCGTTCCAAATCCAGCCGAAGGCTGATTACCACCTCTGGGCCGTCCGCGTCGACGCGGTGACGGGCGCGGTTTTGGTCAAAGAAGACCTCGCCTCGAGCTGCGATTTCGGCGAGCGCAAGAGCCTCGACGATATGGACTATCTCCAAAAGCAGCTTTGCCGGGAGGAGATGCGGATGGATTTCACCGAAGGTTTTGAGAAAAAGGCGATGACTTTCACCGGCGCGTCGGCCTCCTACAACGTCTGGCCGCTGCCCACCGAGGCACCAAACGACGGCCCGCGCACCGTGGTGACCGACCCGGCCGACGCGACCTTCTCGCCCTTCGGCTGGCACGACACCAACGGCGCGGCGGGCAACGAGTACGTCACCACGCGCGGCAACAACTGCTACGCCTATCAGGACAGCGACGGCAACGACGCCCCGGCCACGCCCAGCGACCTGCCCAACGGCGGCCCGACGCTCACATTCGACTCGCCGTACAACCCCGACGAGGAGCCGGAGAACCAGTCAGCCACCGGAGTCATCAACGTGTTCTACATGACGAACATGATGCACGACTTCGCCGCCCACTACGGCTTGGACTCGAAGTCCGGTGCCTTTCAGGACAACACCTACGGCGGCGGCGGCACGGGCAACGACCACGTCAACGCCGAGGCTCGCGACGGCCAGACGGCGGCCAACCCGTCGGTCAACAACGCCAACTTCACCCCCTCCATCGACGGCATCTCGGGCAAGATGCAGATGTTCGTCTGGGACCGCTCGGCGGCCATCGGCGGCGACCTGAAGGTGGACGCGCCGGCCAACGTCGCGGGCATCATCGAGACCTCTACGGCCAACGGCTGGGGCACGCCCATCGGCCCGGTGCCGGTGAGCGGCGCGGTCGAAATCGTCGACGACGGGACGCTCAACCCGACGATGGGCTGCAACGCGCTGGTCAACAACCTGTCGGGGAAAATCGCCCTCATCGACCGCCAAGTCTGCGAGTTCGGCAAGAAGGCGCTCAACGCCCAAAATGCCGGGGCCATCGCCTGCATCATCTGCAACTTCGAGAACGCCCTGCTCAACATGGGCGCGGGCGCACAGGGCGGCTCGGTGACCATCCCCGTCGTCATGATCAAGAAACAGGACTGCGACATCATCCGCCAGTACGCGGGCAACGGCCTCTCGGTCTCGCTCGTGCAGCCGATCGTCGCCGGGCCGAACACCCTCGACGGCGACCTCGACAACGGCATCATCGCCCACGAGTATGGGCACGGCATCAGCAACCGCCTTGTTGGCGGCCCCGGCACGGCCTCCTGCCTGTCTAACGCCGAGCAAATGGGCGAGGGCATGAGCGATCTGATGTCGCTCATCACCACCGCCCGCGACACCGACCAGGCCGTCACGGCCCGGGGCGTGGGCACCTACGTCCAACGCGAGGACCCCAACAAGGGCAAGGGCATCCGCCGCTACCCCTACTCGACCGACCTTAAGGTCAACCCGCTCACCTACGGCGACGTCGCGCTGAACACCGAGGTGCACGCCCTCGGCGAGGTCTTCACGGCCGTCGTCTGGGAGATCTATTGGAAAATGGTGGAGAAGTACGGCTTCGACCCCAACCTCATGACCGGCACCGGCGGCAACAACAAGGCCACCCAGCTCTATTTCGACGCGATGAAACTGGCACCTTGTGCGCCTGGCTTCGTCGATCTGAGGCAGGCCTTCTTCGACGCCGACGAGCTTGACTTCAACGGCATCCACGAATGCCTCCTCTGGGAGGCGTTCGCCAAGCGCGGCCTCGGCCTCGGGGCTGATCAGGGCGACTCCAACAGCGCGGGCGACCAAAAAGAGGACTTCGAGCCGAAGCCCGAGTGCATCGCCGAGCTGAAGATCAATAAGTCCGTAGACAAGGACCTCATCAACCCGGGCGACGAGTTCACCGTCACTCTCAACGTCATCAACCACAAGCCGGGCGCGGTCACCAATGTGAAAGTGACCGACGTGCTGCCCGCCGGCCTGACCTACGTCGCTGGCTCGGCGACGGGCGGCGGCACGCTCTCGGGCAGCAACATGAACTGGAGCCTCGGCACCCTCAACAACGGTGAATCGAAACTGCTTACCTATAAGGTGAAATCCAGCAACGCCCTGCCCTACGCCTCCATCCAGGAGTGGTACGACAACATGGAGAACGGCGACGCCGACTGGGCCATCGACATCACGACGGGCGACGGCTCCATCCTCTGGGCACAACAACAAGGCGCGGCCCACAGCGGCAAGACCTACTGGTACGCCCAGGAGGCCGACGCGGCGCTCAACATCTCGCTCGACAACATCCAGCCGCGCCTCGTGACCGGCACGCGGCCGGTGCTGCGCTTCTGGCACAAGTACGACACCGAGGCGGGTCTCGACGGCGGCTTCCTCGAAGTCACCACCAACGACGGCGCCAACTGGGCCATCGTGCCGAAGGCCAAGTTCCTGCGGCGCGGCCCGGGCGGCATCGACTACGAAACCTTCGTGCTGGCCAACCTCAAGGCCTTCACCGGCACCGAGCCGAACTGGGTTGACACCTATGTCGACCTCGGCGACTACATCGGCAAGTCGTGCCGCTTCCGCTGGCGCTTCGGCTGCAATGCCTCCGTCGCCGTCGACGGCTGGTACATGGACGACGCGGAGATGCTCGACCTGTTCAAGTACGACTCGGAGGCAACCATCACCTCGGCCGAGGGCGACAACATCACGGCGAAAGTGCCGAACGAGGGCGTCTTCGTCAACGCGCTCGGCGGCTCCTCGGCCGCGAACGAGCCGGGCGAGCAGCCCCTCGGCATCCGCGCCCAGCCCAACCCGGCCAGCGACATGCTCTTCGTCTCGCTCACCGGCACGGAGCCGACGGGCGACTCTCGCATCGAGCTGTTCTCGGCCGACGGCCGCATGGTGCGCTCCGAGCGGTTCGACTTCCGCTCGACGACGCAAATCGTGCCCATCGACGTGGCGAGTCTCGCGCCGGGCTTCTATTTCCTCAAAGTGGAAGGTGAAAAGGGCAGCGGCGTGGTGAAGGTGGCCATACGCTAAACGCCCGCTTCCGGGCATGAAAAAAGCCGACTTGTTGAGTTTTCAGCAAGTCGGCTTTTTCATTTTGTAGCCATCGCTCAATCCGTTACCACCACTTTCCGCGCCACGAATCCACCACCTCTCTCCCACAGTTTGACGAAGAAAACACCCTGCCCAACAGCCGCGACACCACGCGTCTCGACGACCGCCTTTCCCGCGCCCGGCTCGATTTTTTTGGAAATGACAACCCGGCCCAGCCCGTTCAGCACGTCCATTTTTTCAAACCGGTTCTCGTCAAAAAAGACGGTGAACTGCCCGTCGCGGGCCGGGTTCGGGAAAATTTCGACCTTCTTCCCGGTCAAAACCTCATCGGTCGCGGTGATGGTCTGCGTCGCGCAGGTCGCGCCGCTGGGGATGGAGACGGTGTTGCCGTTCGGCCCCATCGGGTAGTTGGCTTTGTCCGGCTCGCCGTAGTATTCGATGCCGATGTAATAGGGGAAGACGCCCTTGCCCGCCGCGTCCGTCGTCGTGAAATAGGCGTAGGTGCCCTGCGGGTACTCGGGGGTGACGCAGAGGCGGCCATTGTACTTGTCGAGGTCGCCGCCATTGGAGGCGAGCCATTCCCAGTCCTCGCAATAGGTTCCGATAGGATAGGTCGCGTTGACGGGCGGCCCAGCCTGTGAGGCCGTCACCCCGTAGGGCAGCGTCGTGCGGTCGGTGATGTTGCGCAGCGAGTAGCCGCTTTTCATCCGCCCGACGGGGCTGCTGGGGTTCATCGGCTCCGTGTAGCCGAACGGCCCGTAAATGGGGAAGCCGTCGAACGCGAAGCCGATGATGGGCGAGTGCTTCGTCGCGTCCACGTTTTTATAGAGGCGGAAAGCGGTCAGGTGCGTATGGTAGGCTCCCTGCTGCTGTGGGTGTGCGCCGAAGGCCGTGTCGAGCGTGAAGCCCTCCGACTTGCCGACCTCCACGTTCCACACGCCCGGCCCCATCGGCACGTTCGACGAGCCGTTCCACGACGAGGCGTTGCCCAGCCCATAGACCGACAGGCCGTTGACGAGCAGCCCGATGTCGCCCACCTTCGGCGAGATGGACTTCGTTGCCGCCTCTTTTGGCGTCCGAGTGAAGCGGTGGATGAAGTGTTGCGATTTGCAGGTGCCGGGGTTGAGGTACTTTCCCATGTTGTCGGTCATTCCGTTCGAGCGGACGTAGACCTGCGTCGCCGTCCAGCAGACCTGCAGCACGTCGGCCGAGTCGGTGGTGTTCGTGTACGTCCACGAGGGGTTCCCGACGGTGCCGGTCTGCGCCCAGTAGCTGGCGAGGTCGCCGTTCTGGTTGAACTTCCAGGAGGTGAGGATTGGCTGCGCGTTCGCCGCGACGGAGAGAGCGAGCAAGAGGCCCGAAAACAGGTTTTTCATGTCAAAAAGAGATTTTTTAAAAGGAATGACGTGCGTTCCCGGTCAGTTCCTCGGGAACTGGAAACGCTCGTCGTGCAGGAATTTTTCATCGGTCAAAGTCCGCAGGAAAGCGGCGAGGCAGTTCTTGTCCTCCTCCGAGAGGCTGATTTTCGACCGCAGTTTTTGGGAAAGGAAAGGCCCGTCGTGGATGCCCTCCGTGTAGTGGAAGATGACCATCGCCAGGTTCTCGATGCGCCCGTCGTGCATGTAGGGCCCCGTCACCTCGCAGTTGCGCAGCGACGGGACGCGGAAGCGGAGGCTGTCAGCCGCCTGCCGCGTCACCCGGATCCGGCCGCCGTCGTTCAACAGAGAATCGGGCGCGAGGCCGTTGTTCTCAAAAGAGAAATCGGTGAAAAGCGGCTCCGCGTGGCAGGAGTTGCAGTGCTTTTTGAAAATCGAGTAACCGCGATCCTCCCACTCGTTGAACTTGATTTCGCCCCGCGCCATCCGGTCGTAACGAGAACCCGCACTGACGATTGTCAGCTCAAATTGCGCCAGCGACTTCAGCACACGCTCGCCTGTGACCCCGCCCTCGCCAAAGGCTCGCTCGAAAAGCGGCGGGTACCTCGCCGTTGCCGCCAGCTTCTCGACGAGATGGCCGAAGTCCTCGCCCATCTCGTCCGGGTGGCTGATGGGCGCGAGGGCCTGCATGTCGAGGTGCTGCACCGCGCCGTCCCACATGAAGCTCTTGTTCCAAGCCAAATTGACGAGGGCCAGCGAGTTGCGCAACCCGAGCCGGTTGCCGATGCCGTGCGAGGTCTTGTGGTCGATATGGGTGAAACCGGTGTAGGAAAGGTGGCAGCTCGAGCAGGAAATCGTCCCGTCCCTCGACAAAATCGGGTCGTAGAAAAGAGCGCGGCCCAGCTCGACCTTCTCGCGCGCCAGCGGGTTTTTCGTGAAATCGTAGGTCGGTTGCGGCCAGCCACTCGGCACCTCGAACAGCGGCCCATCCGGCCCGACCGAGAGCAGGGCGAGAGAAAACATTGCTGCAAAAAGGACGTGCAACTTGTTCATAATCAACGCAAAACCCGAAAAGCCCCGGCCGCAAAACCCGCCAGTTTGACCGCCTCGGCCGACGGCGACATGATGGACGGTTGGCTCGAGAAGTCCAGTTTTTCAAAAAAAACCTTCGCGTCCCAGCCCACCCTGACCTCGCCCGACGGCCCGGCCAAGAGCGGCAACGAGACTTTTTTCGCTGCCAAAAAAGGCGGCAAGAACCCGCCGAGGTGGAACTCGAACTCGCCCCCGCGGCCGCTGGCGAAACGCGGGTCGCGGCCCTCGCACTTGAAGTTGATGTATCCGCTCTGCCACGCCCAGTACATCCCCCTGGCGGGGTCGAGGTCGCCGCCGTGCGCCCCTTCGGCGTTGGTCAGGCTGTCGATGCCGAGGCAGAAACGGACTTCTTTCCATGAAGAAACCGGCGCGTCGAGCCGGATGGCGAGTGACTGCGGCTGTTGCGCATCGACGAGGTGGAAGCTCTCCGGCTCCGCCCAAACGGTGCCGTCCGCACGGACCAGTTCTATTTTCGAGAGGTAGAATTTCAGCTTCGAGACGGTCGTCCCGCCCGCTGTCGCCGAGCCGAGGGCGAGCGGCGCATCGCCGAAAACCGGCTCGATATTGAGCAAAACCTGCCCAAAAAGCCCTTTTTGCCAGCAAACCAGGCCGATGGAAAAGAGGATGGCGGCACGTTTTTTCATTCGAGGAGGCCGGGCGCATTCATGGCCCGCCGCCAAGTTGGATGCCCGCAGTTCGAGAAACTTGCGGGACGGGCTGTTTTTTTCGGGGCTACCCCACGAAATACATGTCGAACTCGCCCCGGTTCTTCACCGGCAGCTTGCCCCGGTACTCGGTCTTGAAGTCGTCTTTCACGAAAAACCGCGTCGCGCCGCTCAAGTTGACGCGGCCCGGCTGCCCGGCTGCCTCCATGCGGGCGGCGATGTTGACGGTGTCGCCCCAGATGTCGTAGGCAAATTTCTTCTGGCCGACCACGCCCGCCACGATCGGCCCCGAGTGGATGCCGATGCGGGCCTCGAAGCGCGGAAGCCCTGCGGCCGAGCGGTCGGCGTTCCATTTTTCCAAAAAGGCCTGCATATCGAGCGCGGCGCGGACCATCCGGCGCGGACCGGTCTCTGGTTCCTGAAAGCCGCCGGCGCACATGTAGGCGTCGCCGATGGTCTTGATTTTCTCGATGCCGTGGCTGCCGACGATGGCGTCGAAGGCCTTGAAGCAATAGTCCAGTTCTTTCACGAGGTCGGCCGGCGGGAGGACTTCGGCTATCTGCGAAAAATTCTGGAAGTCGCTGAACAGCACGCTCACCTGCGGGTAGAACCGCGCCTCGGCCGAGCCATGCTTTTTCAGCTCGTCGGCGACGGCGACTGGGAGGATGTTGAGCAAAAGCTCCTCACTGCGCGCCCTTTCCTGTTGGATGATCTTGTTCTTCTCGGCGAGGATGCGGTTGTTCGTCCGCGCCCTGACGAGGAAGATTCCGATGGCCAGCGCGGCCACGAGGCCCAGCGCGGCGAGCGCCCACGAGAGGTTTTTTTGCGCCTTTTCCTCCGAAATCGTGGCCTCTTTTTCGGCAATCGACATTTTTTGGGCCGCCAGCACCATCGAGTCCATCGAGGTCCTGAAGGTCAGCGAGTCGAGGAGCATCCGCTGGTTGGCCAGCTCCAGCTCGCGCTTCGCCTGCTGCTCGGTGAGGCTGGTGATGGCCTGGTTTTTTTGAGAGATTTCATTGGAAAGAGCCGTCTGCGCCTTGCTCAACTTCTCCGTCGACTTGGCCAGCGACTGGTTCGAAGCGGCCAACTGGCTGACCTCCGTCTCGAGTTTCTGCGCCTTTTGCCGGTCGGCGGTCAGCGCGTTTATCCGGGCGACGCGGTTGTCGATTTTCAGCATCTCGTCGGCAGCGCCCGCCCCTTCGGCGAGGGTGCGCAGGTTGCGCAGGTTATCGAGCATGAGTTCGAAATCGGTGCTGCCCGACTGGTCCAGCAGTTCGAGCGACTTCCTGAAGGCCCCGGTCGCGCCCTTGTTCTTCTTCCGCCCGCCGGAGCCGAGGAGCAGCTTCCCTTTTTGATTGAAGGCCCGGGCGGCCGTCCCACTCTGAGCGAAGGTCATGGACTGCTTTGCCGCGTAGTCGGCCAGCTCGACGGCCGACTCGCCGTCGCCCTCGGCCTTTGCCTTTTGGGAAAGCTCGAGCGCTTTTTGGGCCTTCGCCATGCCGTCGAGCTTGTCGAGTTCGGCGGTGTACTTCTTGGCCTGCGCGGCGGCGATGTTTTGGATGAAAAGCAGGACGAGCAGGGCGGCGATTGACCTCATTTGAACGTGGGACTTGTTGTTGAAAACCGGGACGGCTGGCTGTGATTGAGCGGCCAAAACTATGCAAAACCTTTGCCCACAACCGCCACTCCCGTCCGCCCAAAATCCGGGCCGGAAGAATTTGGAAGCTGGCCGACGCATCGAGCATGGGCGGCCTTTCTACTTTCAGCCCAGCATTTTTTCCAGAAAGAAAACAATCGAAGTCATGCAGCAAGAACCGCTCAAGTTCCCCGATGTCATCGCCCGCGAGAAAGAGGCCCTCGCCGACCGCCGCCAACAGCTCGGCATCACCAACGACGAGCGGAAACTGGTTCGGCATCGCCTTGAGCGGCGGCGGCATCCGCTCGGCGACCATCAACCTCGGTTTTTTGAAAACACTCCACAAGTTCGGCATCCTCCAGCGGGCCGACTACCTCTCGACGGTCAGCGGCGGAGGCTACGTTGGCTCCTTCGTCCAGACGACGACGCGGGCCGAGGGCACGATGGACAAGCTCTTCGACGAGGACAAAATCGACGCGCTGCGCAACCACGGCGAATACTGGATTCCCGGCACCGGCTGGGCCAAGCGGTGGAACACCCTCCAACTTGTCGTCGCGTATGTGGTCTCGACGTTCATGTCGTTCGTCAGCCCGGCCATCGTTTTCGGCATCCTCTATTTCCTCTACGAGGCGCTCAACCTGGTGCTGCCCAACGGCTCGCTGCCTGCCCTGCCGACCATCGAGCACTGGCAAGGGGTCGTCGGCTGCGGCATCCTCGCGCTGGTCGGCATCCACTTTGTCTTCAACGTTCTGTTCAATTTCGACCTTGCCCTCTCGCGCAGGTTCAACTTCGTGGAGACGCTGTTCACCGTCATCGGCGGCCTCATCCTCGCGGCCTGGGTCGTCACGATGGTCAAATGGGGGCGCAACGCGGAGGGCAGGCAAGGCGAGTCGGTCGTCGAATGGACGAAAAACCTCACCGGGCTGCCCGAGGTGGCGGTTTGGCTGCTCTTCGCTGTCGGTCTGATGGCGCTCGGCCTGTTCACCAACCCGAACGCCATCAGCTTCCACCGTTATTACAGAAACCAGCTCGCAGACTGCTATCTCCAATTTGGGAAAGGCTGGGAGAACGCCCGCATGGCCGCCCTTTTCCCCGAAAAGGACCGGACGAAAACCGACCTCCTCGCCCCCTACCCGCTCATCAACACCTGCCTCAACCTGCAAAACGAGAAGGGAAAAGAGGCGTTCAAAGGCGTGAAGGCGAGCGACTATTTCCTCCTCTCGCCCCTGTTCATGGGGTCGAAGCTGACGGGCTATCTGCCGACGAACTCCCTGCGCGACTACTCCGCGATGACCCTGCCCTCGGCCGTCGCGGCGAGCGCTGCGGCGGTCAACCCGGGCATGGGCATCTATTCGAGCAAGCTCCTCGCGGCGATGATGACCATCTTCAACGCCCGCCTCGGCATCTGGGTGAGCAACCCGAAACTGGCCGCGCAGACGTGGCGGCCGACGTGGTGGCCCCTCTATTTCTTCCGCGAACTGACAGCCACCATCGGCTCGACGAACAAGATGGTCAACATCTCCGACGGCGGCCACATCGAGAACCTCGCCGTCTACGAGCTGCTGCGCCGCCAATGCCGCCTCATCATCGCCGTCGACGCGGGCGAGGACGCGGCCTATGGCTTTTGCGACCTCGAAAACCTCGTCGTCCGCGCCCGCAACGAGCTCGGGATTTGGATAAAATTCCCTGACGACGGCTCGCCCGAGGCCCTCATCCGCCCGAAGCCTTCCCTCGGCTATTCGCAAAAAAGGTACGCCGTCGCCGAGCTAATCCTTCTCTGGGAAAGCCAGAAGGTGCAGGACCCCGCCGACGGGAAATGGTACACGAAAAGCACGGCCATCCCCGGCGGCCGGAAGTTCGGCACGCTCGTCTACGTCAAAAGCTCCGTGACCGCGCCGATGATGAAGCCGTCGCTGCGCGAGGACAAGGACCAGCTCAAGTACGACACCTACAAGTACAAGATCTACCACCCCGCCTTCCCGCACGAGCCGACGGGCGACCAGTTCTTCGACCGCGTCCAATGGGAGTCGTACTACCAGCTCGGGCAGCACATCGGAGCCGACGTGCTGGGCCTCCAAAAATCGCCCGACGCCTACCAGTTCGGCACCGCGCCGACGGTGATGGTGGAAGACCTCATCAACCTCTTCGATTTGAAAAAACCTCTTTTCGAGGAGACGGCCACCGGGTTCGACGATTCTTTCATCCGGGAGGAGAGCGAGAACGAGTCGTTCAAAGTCGGCGGGAAAAAGAAGGACGCGCCGCCTGCCGCCGCGCCGCGAGCCGTTGTCCCGCCCGCGCCGCCGAGCGAGGCGGAGGT
>JBGAWE010000170.1:0-11032 GCA_044227705.1 Saprospiraceae bacterium | reverse complement strand
CAACCAATTCGACCTCGACACCGACAACGACGGCATCCCCGACAACATCGAAGCGCAAACCACGGCGGGCTACGTCGCGCCGGGCGCCATCACCGCCGTCGGCCCGACGGGCATCCCGCTCGCGTACAACCAAACAACCGGCCTCGCCCCGACGGACACCGACGGCGACGACACGCCCGACTACCTCGACCTCGACTCGAACGACGACGGAAAAACCGACTCCGAACAATCCTCCACCGTCGCAGCCCTCACCGGCGGCGACGACGACGACGACGGCCTCGACAACGGCATTGACAACAACGACGCGGCTTTCGGCGCGGTCAATGCGGGCTTGACGGTCGCCACGGGCGGCTCCTCGACCTACCCGAACACCCTTGCTTCGACCGAATGGGACTGGCGCTTCATCCCGTCGCCCGGCGGCGTGGCGAGCGGCCTGCAACTTTGGGTAAAGTCCAACGCGGGCATCACGGCTGCTTCCGGCGCGGGCATCCAGCAATGGACTGACCAGTCGCCGAACCGCTACAACCTCACGGCGGCCAGCGTGGGCGACCAGCCCATTTACCGCCCCGACCTGTTGGTGAACTACAACCCGTCGGTCAACTTCGACGGCACGCGTTTTATCCGGAACGACAATCCGCTCATGGCCTACAACTCGCCGTACACCTTCGGCTGGATGGCTCGCGATACGTTCAATGGCGGGGGCTGGAAAGCCATGTTCAGTGCGAGTAGCGCATGGGATTATTTCAATTGCTACAAAACCGACTACCTCCTTGGAAACACACAAAACGGCTGGCAGCCTTACGGCATCCGGGGTGTGCCGGACGCGGGCTATTCGGGCAAAGGCACCATCTACGGGCCTTATGACAACTCGTTTTACAGCGGCAGCGGCACGACGTTCACCACGAACGACCCGCGCACGAAGCGGGCGCAGGCGCAAGTTTTTGGAATGTCCGCCCTGAACACGGCGTCGGCCTCCAATTTCAGCACCTGGACGGACGGCTGGAAAGACCTTCCGGCATGGAACCCCTCGCAGGAGGGCGGCCCGTACACCTCGTTCTTCCAGCGTTTTGCCATCGGCTCCGACTGGTACGGCCCGGGCACGACGGGCGAAGCGGAGGATTTCATTGGCCAAATCAATGAGTTCTACGTCTACAACCGCCAGTTGTCGGATATGGAAATGGAAAGGGTGAACACCTACATGGCCATCAAATGGGGCGTGACGCAGGGCCAGGGCAACGGCCACGTTTTGAAAAACGGCAACAATGTCAACTACCGAGCCACCGACGGTTCGCTCATTTGGGATGGCTCGGCCAACTCCGGCTACGCTTTCAACATCGCAGGCATCGGCACCGACCGCGCCGAGGGCTTGACCCAAAAACAATCGCGCTCCGTTCAAAATACGAACAACGGAGACATGGTGGCCATCGGTTTGGGCAGCATCGAAGTCTCGAACGCGGCCAACACCGCCACGTATTCCGACGACAAATCCTACTTGATCTGGGGCGACAACGGCGCGGCGACCAACCTCACGATGGCCATCACCGTCGCCGGGAACGCCGACATCACCACCCGCCTCAACCGCGTCTGGAAATCCGTCGAAACGGGCACCGTCGCGCAGACCGAAGTCCGGGCTTCCATCGCGGGCCTGGCCGCGTTCCATCAGGGCAAGGGCATTTTCCTGATCGTGGCCGACGACGCGGCCTTCACGAACAACGTGCAGACCGTCGCGCTCGACCCGGGCGACTCGTATTTTTCTGGAAACTTCGATTTCAACGGCACGAAATACTTCACGTTCGGCGGCCAAACGCCCGACGGCCCCGGCTGTGTCGGCACCGACCTCAAACTTTGGATGAAGGCCGACGCGCTCACGTCCACCACGACCAACGGCGCCAAACTCACCGATTGGACAAACTCGGCCTCGACCGCCTTGACCCTCGTTCAGGCAAACGCCGCGAAACAGCCCGTCTTCAAAACCAATGCGATGAACTTCAACCCCGCCCTCGACTTCACGGGCGGGCAGGTTTTGACGGGCGCGACGGCTGGGCAACTCGTTTTCCCCGGCGCAACCGACCCGGCGACCATCGTCGCCGTCTCGACCAACCGCACCAACTCGGGGGCGTGGAAAACGCTCGTCAGCTTCGGCGGCCCGTCGGACTACCCGTCCACGCACTGGTACAACGACCACCCCGACATGTACCTCGACGCGACGACCAATGCCGACAACCAGCACACCGTCGCGCAGCCGCTGAACACCCCGACCATTTTGGATTTCAGCACGAACAACCTCACGCCGAAAGACGTGAAAATCTCCGTCAACGGCATCGCCAGCCGCCAGAGCTTCGGCGGCGCGGGGCAGGACGGCTCCTTCCCGACCGGAACCTCGTCCAACCCGCTCACCATCGGCGGCGAAGCGGACGGCGGCGCCGAATGGATGAACGGCCTCATCACCGAGGCAATCGCCTACAACCGCGTTTTGTCGGACGCGGAACTGCGGCAGGTCAACACCTATTTGGCCATCAAATACGGCATCACGATGGCCGAAGACTACATCGCCGGAACGGGCGCGACCCTCTGGGACGTGGGCAACACGGGCGGTTTTGACAACGACATCACCGGCATCGGCCGCGAAGACTGTTCGCAGCTCGAACAAAAACAGTCGAAATCCATCAACGGCGACGACCCGCTCGTCATCGGCCTCAAAGAAATCGCCGCCGACAACGAATCGAACTCCGGCTCTTTCGCCAACGACCACGCCTTCTTGGTTTGGGGCAACAACAACGGCAGCGCGACCTCCACCACACCGCTGCCGACCGGCGGAGCCTGCGCCCCTCCCGGCCTCGCCGACGCCCGGATGAACCGCGTCTGGCGCATCTCGGAAACCGCCAACTCCGTGGGCAAGGTGATGCTGAACTGCGACGCGCCCTTCAACATCGGCGCACCGGCCTATATGCTCGTCGGCACCGACCCGGCGTTTGCCTCGTGGGAATCGGCCGTGCCCTGCACCTGGGACGGCGCGACGGCCACCGTCGCTTATGATTTCGCGGCTGGCGCGACGAAGTACATCACGTTCGCCGGCTCGACCGCGCTGCCCGCCAACATCTGCTCGGGCGACAAGCTCATCCGCTGGTGGGACGCCGGCTGGACGCCCGGCGCGATGTCCAAATCGCTGACCATCGACGACCAGACCTTCAATTTCACCTTCACCGACGCGGGCAACGTGCGCTACGCGCCGTGGTACTTCCCCCGCGTCGAGTGGACTTGGCTGACCATCGGCCGCTACGACCAAAACGAGAACTCGCCCATCGACTTCAAGATGACCATGACCAAACCCGCTCGCGAAATCGAGTTCAAGGTCTGCGACATCGACGGTTGGGCCTGGGGCAAGGACAAGGTGACCATCACTGGCAAGATTGGCGGCGTGACCGTCAACGGCAAGTACACCGTCAACAAGTCGTGGTGGAGCGGCTACTGGATAACCCACGGCGGAAGCCCGACGGCCCCGACCAACGACTTCACCGGCAGCATCTACTGGCTCGACTGCCTGCCGCCCGGCTCGGTCAACGTCACCTTCGACCGCCCGGTCGACGAGATGACCATCTCTTACAAAAAGGACAACCTGTTCGACAACTGGACGGTCTACAACGACCTGCGCATCGGCGACATCACCGTCTACTGCGCCGACCCGGAACCGCCCCTGCCCGTCGTCGACAACGTCTATTTGACGAAGAAGGCCCCGGCCGCGCCGGTCTTCGTGAAGGACACCTTCGAGTATGCCTTCACCTTCACCAACAACGACTGCGCGACAAAAGCCGTCGACCTCACCGACAACCTCCCGGCGGGCCTCAAATGGGTGGCCAACTCGGTCTCGACCGGCCTCTCGTACTCCTCCGTGAACAGCTACGGCGGCACGACCGGCATCAACATCACGAACATCCAGGTGCCGTCCGGGACTTCCAAAATCTACATCTCGGCGGTCGGCAACACGGCTGGCACCTACAACAACCAGGCAAGCTTCACGGTCAACGGCAACACCTACCAGTCGGACGAACCCAGCCTCGCAGGCTCGGCCAACCCGACGCCGGTGAGCATCATCGACTACCCGCTGCCGGTGGCCAACTTCACCGTCGCCAAGTCGGCCAGCCCGACGACCGTCTCGGTCGGGACGGACGTGGAGTACACGTTCACGTTCACGAACAACGAGTCGGTGCCGCTGCAGGTTGATTTTCAGGACTATTTGAAAGACAGCCTCGTCTTCAAAGCGGCCTCGCTCGTGAGCACGCTCGGCGGCACCGCCTCGACCTATGCCAACGAGGGTTCGATACTGATTTCCGGCATGACCCTGCCGGTCGGCGTCTCGACGATGAAAATCAAGGTGAAGACCGACAACGTCCACGCGACGGGCGCGGCTCCGAAGGTCTCGCCAAACTTCGCGGTGGTGAAAATCCCGAACGGGGCGGCCTTCATGCCCACGACGACCATGTCGAACACGGTCAACGTCACCATCAACGGCAACACGCCGCCCGTCATCAACAGCGATGGGGGAGGGGTGACTGCCTCCGTCAATTTCCAGGAGAACACGCCGACGACCACCCCCGTCACCACCGTCGCGGCGACCGATGTCGACGGCAACACCGTGACCTATTCCATCACGGGCGGGGCCGACATGGGCAAGTTCACCCTCGACCCGAACACGGGCGTGCTGAAATTCCTCGCCGTCCCGAACTACGAGGCCCCGGCCGACGCGGACGGGAACAACGCCTACATCGTCGTCGTCACGGCTTCCGACGGCATGGGCGGCACCGACGTGCAGACCATCACCGTCAACGTGACGAACCAGAACGAGCCGCCCGTCATCACCTCCAACGGCGGCGGGACGAGCGACGACATCTATGTTTTGGACGGCTCGACCGCCGTCACCGACGTGGACGCGACCGACGTGGACGCGGGGA
Source organism: Saprospiraceae bacterium (assembly GCA_044227705.1). Classification (GTDB taxonomy): domain Bacteria; phylum Bacteroidota; class Bacteroidia; order Chitinophagales; family Saprospiraceae; genus JANOQP01. The sequence continues at coordinate 6,083 of JBGAWE010000170.1, read as the reverse complement.
CGATCTTCACCTTCTCCGTCGGCGGCCCGGATGCGGGCGCGTTCTCGATTGACGGAAGCGGCGTGCTGACCTTCAGCCTCGCCCCCGACGGCGCAAACCCAGCCGACGCGGACGGCGACAACCTCTACGAGGTCGCCGTGACCGTCGGCGACGGCGCGGGCGGCTCCGACGTGCAGACCTTGTACGTTCACGTCGTGCCGAACCTGACCTATTGCGGCGACGGCATGAGCATCATGCTCATCGACGACGTGCAGTTCCGCTACACGGGCAACATGACGGCCACCGTCACCTTGAGCGGCGCGACCGACGCGGCGCACGACATGTTGGACGTGAACGTCAGCGGCACGGGCGCGATGAAGTCGTTCACCTTCCCGACCCTCACCATCTCCGGCGCTGGCATCAGCCCGGCGACGATGAAGACGATTTTGGGGAATGTCAGCTATTCCTCCACCTCGTCGACCTCAGGGACGCGGATGGCAACTTTCACCATAAACAATGGCGCGCCCATCCAAATCGCCCAGCGTCGCATCGTGCAGGGCAACGCCGCCAGCGGCTCCGTCGTCCTGACCGGCACGCAGACCATCTGCACCGGCGGCACAGCCAACCTTGTGGCGACCGTCACGGGCGCGACCGGGCCGTTCACCGCCCTCCTTTCCGACGGCACGACGACCTCGACGGTGATGAACTACGCCAGCGGCGCGAACATCCCCGTCTCGCCGACGGCGACGAAGACCTTCCACCTTGTCTCGGTCTCCACGCCCAACGGCTGCGTCGTCGGCACGATGACCGGCTCGCCGGTCGTGACGGTGCTCAATTCTTTGAACAATGCGCTCGCCGTCTCGGATGCCTCGATTTGCAGCCCGGCCGCCGCGCCGATAGTTCTGACGGTGGCGAACGCCGAGAACGGCATTTCCTACGAAGTGAGGACCTCGGGCGGCGTGTCGCTCTCGCCCACCGTGACCGGCGCGGGAACGGGCGGCGACCTCTCGCTGACCATCGCCGCCGTCAACGCCCCGGCCTCGACGACGACCTATAAAATCTACGCCACCGGCACCGGCTGCACCGCCACGCCGATGACCGACCAGTTGACCGTCACGGTCGAAGGGCCTGTCACCGTCTCGACGGACCCGGTCAGCACGGGCGTTTGCGCCGGCACGAACGCCACCTTCTCCGTCACCGGGAACGCGGGCGCGGGCGGCACCCTCCTCTATCAATGGCAGGAGAAAATCGGCGCGGGCGCATGGACGGACATCGCCTCGGCGACCGCCTCGACCCTGACGCTGACCGCCCCGACGGGCACGATGTCGGGCCGCCAGTACCGGGCGAAAGTCTACACCACGGGCTGCTCGGCCGGCACCATGTCCAACCCGGCGACCCTCACGGTCGATGGCGCGCTGACCTTCACCACCCAACCGGCCTCGGCGGGCGCGTGCAGCGGCAGCTCCGTGACCTTCACCGGCGCGGCCTCGAACGCGGGCGCGGGCACCGTCACCTACCAATGGCAGGTGCGCGACGACCTCCTCTCGCCGTGGGTGGATGTGGCGAACGGCGCGCCCTATTCCGGCGCGACGACGGCCTCGCTGACGGTCAACCCGGCGACCGACGTCTATAATGGAAAACAGTACCGTCTCGTGGCAAAAACCGCGAGCTGCACGGCTGGCACCGGCTCGAACTTCGCGGTCTTGGTCGTGGAAGGCCCCCTTTCCGTCATCACCCAGCCGGGCGATTTGACGAAATGCGCGGGCGAGGCGGCCGCCTTCTCCGCCGTCATCGACAACAACGGCGTCGGGACGCTCTCCTATCAATGGTATGAAAAAGCCCCGGCGGGCGCGTGGACTTTGATGGCGGGCCAGACGTCGGCCACGCTCAACGTCGCCGATGTCACAGGCAAGAACGACTACCAGTACAAGCTCTTTGCCTCGACCCCCCTCTGCACGGTCGGCATCGAGACCAGCCCGGCCACTTTGTCGGTCTAGGGCGCTGCCTCCATCTCCGCCTCGCCGGCCTCGGCGACGAAGTGCGCGGGCGCCAGCCACACCTTCTCCGTCACCGCCGCCAATGCGGCGGGCGCGGCCGGTGTGCTGCAATATCAATGGCAGGTCAACACGGGCAGCGGCTGGACGGACATCCTCTCGACCAACTCGGCGAGCTACACCGTTGCCGACGTGACCGGCAAGAACGGCTACCAATATCGGGCAAAAGCCTCCGCCGGCGGCTGCAACGAGGCCACCTCGGCGGCTGCGACATTGACCGTCGAGGGGCCGATAACCATCGGCGCAGCCGCAAAACGCGGGCAACTGCTCCGGCGCGGGCGCAGGCTCGGTGAGCTTCGCTGCACCAGGCCGAACGCCGCAGCCGGCGGTCACCTATCAATGGCAGGAGAAATCGGCGCGGGGCGTTCGCCAACATCGCCAATGGCGGCGTTTTCAGCGGCGCGACGACGGCCACGCTGACCCTCTCCGACGTGACCGGCAAGAACGGCAACCAGTACCAGTGCATCGTCTCGACCTCGCAGTGCTCGCTGACCTCGGCGGCGGCGACCGTCACCGTCGAAGGCCCGATTGTCATCACCATCAACCCGTCGGGCATCACGCGCTGCACGGGTTCGGCGGCGGCCTTCGTGGTCGCGGCGACGACCGGCGCGGCCCCGGCCACCTATCAATGGCAGTGCAAAACGCCCACCGGCCCGTGGGTCAACCTCTCGGACGGCATGATTTACGGCGGCACGGCGACCAACACGATGACCATCAACGACGTGACCGGATTCAACCAGAACCAATATCGTTGTCTCATCGGCACGGCAAGCTGCACCCCCGTCCCGACGACGGCGGCGACGCTCAACGTGCAAGGCCCGCTCTCCATCACGACCGAGTTCGCCGCCACCACGACGGCCTGCTCGGGCGGCTCGGCGACCATCACGGCGGCTGCCGCGAACGCCGGTTTTGGGGCAATCCTCTATCAATGGGAGTTCCGCACCAGCTCGCTCGGCGTTTGGGCGAGCGTCGCCAACGGCGGCATTTACAGCGGCGCGACGACCTCGACACTCTCGATCTCCAACGTCGCGGGCCTCGACAACTATGAGTTCAGGCTCAAAGCCTACACCTCGCAATGCACGGCGGGCGTCAACTCGGCCGCCTCGGTGATGTCGGTGGAAGGCCCGCTCTCGTTCCTCGCCGCCGGCCAGCCGACGGCCCAGACGGGCTGCGTCGGCTCGACGGCCCAGTTCATGGCCACCGCCACGAACGCGGGCGACGGGTCGATTTCCTATCAATGGCAAATCTTCGACGGCGTTTCGACGTGGTCGAACATCGCCAACGGCGCGGTCTATGCCGATGTGGCGACCAATGTTTTGACCATCAACGACCTGACCGGCCTCAACGGCAAGCAGTTCCGCGTCGTAGCCACGACCGGCACCTGCACCACGCCGGTGGCTTCGAGCGGCGCGACGCTGACGGTGCAGGGCGCGTTGAGCTTCTCGGCGCAGCCGTCCGACATGACGGTCTGCCACGACGGCCCGGCCTCCTTCTCGGCGACCCCGGTCAACGGCGGCGGCGGCACCATGACCCAGCAATGGGAGACCCGCTCCAACGCCCTCGGCACCTGGGCGAACGCCACGAACGGCGCGACCTATACCGGCGCAGGCTCGTCGAACCTCGTCGTCATGCACGCGCTCGGCCTCAACGGGCGGCAATACCGGCTCAAAGTCTCCACTTCGCAATGCGCGGCGACCTATTCCAACATCGCCACGCTCGGGGTGGAGGGGCAGATTTCCTTCTCGACCAACCCGGCCTCGGCGACGAAGTGCGCGGGCAGCAGCCACACGTTCACCTCCGTCGTCTCGAACGTGAGCGGCGCGGGGACGGTCACTTACCAATGGTATGAGAAAGTGGGCGCGGGCGCGTTCACCTTGATGACCGGCGAGACTGCCGCGAGCCTGACCATCGCCGACGTCACCGGCAAGAACGGCAACCAATACCAGGTAAGGGCGAAGACCGGGAGCTGCGCGGAAATCACCTCCCCGGCCGCGACGCTGACGGTCGAAGGCCCGATTTCCATCACGTCGCAGCCCGCCGACATGACGAAGTGCGCCGGTTCGGGCCACACATTCTCCGTCGTCGCAGCGAACGCGGCGGCTGGGACGATGACCTATCAATGGCAGGTCTCGACGGATGGCGGGGCGACTTTCTCGAACCTCTCCAATGGCGGCGTCTATTCCGGCGCGGCTTCTAACTCGTTGACAATCAACGACATAACCGGGCTGAACGAGCGGCATTACCGCTGCCTCGTCTCGTCGGGTGCGTGTTCAACGGTCGCCTCGGCGGCGGCGGCACTGACGGTCGAAGGGCCGCTAACCATTGTCTCGCCGTCGGACTTCACGGTCTGCGCTCCGGGCGGGGCGAACGTCACCGTCGTCGCAACGAACGCGGCGGCGGGAACCATCGCCTATCAATGGGAAAACTCGCTCGACGGCACCAACTGGTTCCCAGTTCCCGACGACGCGATTTATGACAATCCAACGACGGCCACGCTGACCATCGTCGACGGAAGCGGCCTCAACAACACGAGGTTCCGGGCGAAGGTCTCCACCGGTGCCTGTGTGGCGGGCTCCGTGCCGCTGACGTACTCGCCCGCTCTTTTGGCGCAGACCGGTCTTCCAACACTGTCGGATGGCAACCACCCGAGGGCCATTGCACTGGACGCGGCGGGCAACGTGTATGTTGCCAACGAGTTGAACACGCCAATCGTGAAAATCACACCCGGTGGGGTCTCCTCCTACCTCGGATCGACTGCCCTGCCGATAGATAATCAGAAAGACATTGCCATTGACGCATCGGGCAACCTTTACGTCAGCATGTACGGCATCCAGGGCGTGACCAAAATCACCCCAGCAGGCGTGTACAGCACCTTCGCCACCATGAGCAAAAACCCCTTTGCCATTGCCATTGATGGAGCGGGCAACCTGTACACGGCCAACTACTTCTCGAACGACGTGACCAAGATTACCCCAGCCGGTGTGTCGACCACGCTGGGGACGACGGGCAACAACCCGTTGGACATCGTGGCGGACGCGGCGGGGAATGTGTACACGGCCAACTTCGTCTCAAACAACGTGACCAAGATTACCCCGGGCGGCATGTCGAGCATCTTGGGCACAACCGGCTCCGAGCCTACTGGCATCGCCATAGATGCCGCAGGCAACATATACACGGCCAATTCCAGCTCGAACGACGTGAGCAAGATAACCCCAGCGGGGGTATCGACCATTTTTGCCTCGGTCGGGGCGGGCTATAAGCCGCAAAAATTGATGGTTGACGCGGCGGGCAACGTCTTCGTGACCGTTGTACCGACCTCTTTGTCGACTCCTGCCAACCCCGGCAAGGTGGTGAAAATCACCCCGGCAGGCGTGGTGTCGGACTTGGCCACACCAGTGTTCACAACATTGAATGCGTTCCCTTCGGGGCCATTGGGTCTCGCCCCGTTCGACATCGTGATGGACGCCTCCGGCAACCTCTACACGACCAATCGCGACAACAACTCCGTCTCGAAGTACACCGTCCTCAGCGGCACCTCGGCCCCGGCCGTCATCCACGAGGAAGGCGCGATTTCGTTCACCGTGCAACCGGCGGCCTCCTCCACGAAGTGCGCGGGCGACAACCTCACCCTTTCGGCGACCGTCGCCAACGCCTCCGGCGGAGTGATTTCCTATCAATGGCAGTTCTCGACGGACAACGGCGCGACCTTCAACGACCTCTCCGACGGCGGCGTCTATTCCGGCGCGACGTCTAATTCGTTGACAATCAGCGACGTGACCGGCCTCGACGGCCGCAAATACCGGTTGAGAATCTCGACCGGGGCCTGCGCGGCGAAGATCTCGACAGTCACCAGCCTTCAGGTCGACGGCCCGCTGACGGTCACGGCCAACCCGCCCGCGGCGGTCACCAAGTGCGGCGGCCAAAGCCTCACGCTGACCGCCGCCATCGCCAACGCGGCGAGCGGCACCAACCACCAGCACTGGCAAATCTCGACCGACGGCGGCGCGACTTGGAGCATCATTGTCGCCAACGCCGTCTTCACCAACCCGG
>JBGAWE010000169.1:0-10281 GCA_044227705.1 Saprospiraceae bacterium | reverse complement strand
GGATTTCACCGCCGCACCCAGCGGAACCGGGACTTCGTTCAGCATCCCGGCAGCTGTATGGGGGATCTTTCCAAAACTTAAGATCAAGGCGCGGCTGACGGCGAAGAACTGCCAGCCGACGGAGACGACGGTCGCCTCGCTCGTCGGCGAGGGAGCGGTCAGGCTGCGCGTCGTGCCGAAGGAGGAGACCATCGTGACGGGCGGGAACGCCATTTTCGAGCTGAAAATCGAGGCGGGCGAGGCGGATTTGTCCCAGTTCACCCACCAATGGCAGCGCAGCCGCTACGCGACCGGCGTCTTCGAGGACCTGCCGGGCGAGACATCGCCGATGCTCTGGCTGAAAAAGATACCGGCCGATTTGAACGGCAACCTGTTCCGCTGCATCGTGCGAGGCGGCGGAATCTGCGACAAATTGGCCAGCGAGGCGGCCGTGATTTTCGTGGAAAACGCCCCGCTCGTCAGCCTCGCGCCCGCCGAGAAGACGGTCTGCGAGCACGGCTCGGCCAGCTTCGGGGTTCAGATAAAAAACGGGACGGGCAAGGAAAAATACCGCTGGCAGGTCAGCCGCGACGGCGGCAAACTGTTCACCGACCTGCCGGGCGAGACGGGCAAGACCTTTGAGGCCCGCGACCTCTCGCCGGAGCTTTCGGGGAGCCTGTTCCGTGCCGTCGTCGAGGGGCCGGGCGGGTCGGAGTTTCTCACCAACGCCGCCCGCGTGACCGTCAGCGGCACCATCAGCATCGCGCAGCAACCGGCGCACTACCTCGCCTGCCCGGGCGACTCGGCCGTTTTCTCCATGAAAGTCCGGGCGAGCGGCGCGGCGGCCAGCTACCAATGGCAGACCTCGCTCGACAGCGGCAACACGTGGAGCGACCTGCCGGGCAAGCGCGGCGAGACCATGTCGGCCCTCGCCGTCGACGAGGCGGGGGCGGCGAGGCTGTTCCGCTGCATGGTCACGGCGGGGCAGTGCGGCCAGATAAGCTCGGCCACCGCCCGGCTCGACGTGGTGAAGACCATCACTTTTTCGCAGCAAAGCCGTTACTCCGTCGCCGACGGCCAGACGGTCGAAATCCGCACGCAGCCGACCGCCAGCCCCGGCACCTTCCTCGGCCAGTGGCAGTTCTCGCTCGACGGCGGCGCGAGCTGGACGGGCCTGCGCGAGGCCAACGCGCCCGTGCTGACCATCCCCAACGCCTCGCCCGCGCTCGACGGGCGGCTGTACCGGTACAAGACATTTTCGAAGGAGTGCGGGCGGATTTTTTTCAGCGAGCCGATTGTGCTGGAGGTGAAGGGGCAGAAATAAAAAAGGCAAAAGCGTCGCAGCCTTTGCCTTTTTCGATGCCCTTAGCGTTCAGGTCGGGTTCAATTTTTCTTTTTGAGCGGGTCCCAGTTTTTGAGCTTGTCGCCCGCCTTCTCCGCCGCCTTCTTCGCCTTCTCGTCTTTGAGAACCTTGTCCGCCGCGTCGCCGACCTTCTTCCCAGCCTCCTTGCCGACGGCGTCGCCGACCTCTTTCCCGGCGGCCTTCGTGGCGGCCTCGGCTGCTTTTTGGGCGGCGACTTTGGCGGCCTCCTCGGCCTTTTTGCGCGCCACGTTTTCGAGGCTGTCGGCCGCCCGTTTGGCCATGTCGGAGGCGGCTTTTTTCCCTTTTTCAAGTTCTTTTTGGGCGACGGTGCGTAGGCTGTCCTTCGCCTTCTCGGCGACGGCGGCCGCCGATTCTTGAACCTCCGATTGGACGCTCTGCCCGTCCGTCCCGGCAAACTCGGCCTTTATTTTGGGCGAAAACAAGCTGCCCCCGAGCAAAAACCGGATGTTGACCCACTCGCCGTTGCGGATGTTTACGCCCTTCTTGCCCGCCTCGCCGACGGCCCAGTCGAAGCCCCGGCTGGCTGCCGCGCCCACGCCCGTCTTTTCGAGCGACTTGCGCGGCACCTTCGCCAAAATCTTGTAGTCCATGTCCTGAGCGATGCCGTGAGAACCGCCGATGTTCATGGCGATATCGCGCACGTTGAGGTCGAAGGGCTTGATGGTCACCTTTCCGTCGCGGATTTCGAACCAGTTTTTCGTGTTCTTCAAGTCAAGGCTCGACCGCAGGAAGTCGGCGTTGAGCTTGTCGCCAATTTCGTCGAGCGGCTTCCAGCCTTTGAGCACCGCGTCGAGGGTTTGCAAAAAGCCGTCGGCCGTCAGCGTCGTCAGGTCGGGCGACATGTCCTTTCCGAGTCGCCCTTTCATCTTGAGCGTCGTGTTGAACTTGCCGTCGATGAGCTGCGCGATGGGGGCCAGTTTTTTCACCGTGACGAAGTTGTCGAACGCCGAGCGGAAGCCCATCTCTTTCAGCCCGAAGTCCATGTCGAAGGCCGGTTTTGCCGCGTCGCGCGAGTCGTAGCTGCCCGCCAGCGAGATGCCGCCGCCGAGCGTCCGGGCCGAGGTCTCTTGGAGGCTGGCCACGCCGTTTTTGACGACGACTTTGCCGGTCAAATTTTCCAAATCGAGGTTGTCGTAGCGCAGCTTTCCGAAGTCGGCGTTGAGGATGAAATCCCAGTTTGTCGGCACGACGAAAGGTTCTTCAGCCGTCGCCGGGGCGGTCGTCGAAGCGGCGGTTTTCGCCCCGGTGGCAGGTTCTTCCGTCATGAATTGGTTCATGTCAAAGAAGCCGGAGCGCAGTTCAATGTTCCCGCTAACTGTCTGATTTTCAAAAAGATAGTTCCAGGCGTTGAGGATTTGTCCGCTGCCCGCGAGGTCGCTGTTTCCGATTTTGAGGCCGAAGTTTTCCACATCCATCCGGTTCGGGGTGAAGTGCCCTTTCGTTGTCAGGTCGCTGATGGTGTAGGTGTCATAGAGGAGTTTTTTGAACTCGCCATCAAGGGTGAAGTCCCAGCGGTCGAAGGTTTTTTCGGCTGGCGAGACGGTCGTCGAAGGGGTTGCCGTCGCCGCGCTCGCCTCCGGCTCGGGCGCCATCCACTCGTTCGCGTCGAAGAAGAAGGAGCGCATCGTCAGGCTCCCCGTCATTGTCTTTTTCGGCACAAAGAAGGCCAGCGGCTGGTCGATGACCCCGCTCATCCGCAGGTCGCTTTTTCCAAGTTTCGCGTCGAACTCGGGCAGGTCGACGCGGCCCGGCGAGATGCTCGCCGCCGCCGAGTTGATGACGACGGGCGGCGTGCCGACGGCCTCGTAGCGAAGGTTGTCGAGCTTGAACGAGCCGCCCATGTTCATGGCCTCGTAAGCCTTCGCCTCGATTTGCGACTGCCGCGCCTTCATGAAAACGTCGGCGTTGACCAGCCCGGCCAGCGTCTTCACGCCCTCCATCGGGAAGGCTTTCGAAAGGTCGCCGAGGTTCAAAATGCCTTTCAGCGCGAGGTCGACATCGGGGTCGGTCATCGGGTCTTTGAGGAAGAAATGCCCGGAAATCGGGTTAGCCCCGACCTTCATCGAGAACTTCGGGATGTCGACCGCCAGCCCCGCCAACGTGCTTCCGGGCGACTTGATTTTGCAGTCCACGTCGATGCCCGACACGCCCATCGGCAGGGCCGGGTACTTGAAATTGCCGCCCGCGATGCCGAAGTCGAGGGCGAAGGCGGGGTAGCTTTTTTCGTTGTAAGTCCCCTTTGCGAAGCCTGCCAGCCTGACTTGCCCGCTGGCCTGAACGCCCGCGAAGTCCTTCGTGTAGGCCCCCGGAACGAGGCTCAAAAAGTCCTTGAAAGCATTGGACGGGGCGGAAAATTTGAGGTCCATGTTGATGTCGTCGTCGTTCGGCATGGCCACCCAGCCGTCGAGATTCACATCCAAGTCGTTGATTTTCAGGGAGTTCTGTTTGAAGGTGTACTTCGATTTCGTCATGTCCATGTTGAGCGTGGCCTCCCAGTCGGTCTTCGCCTTGACGAGGTAGCGGGTGCCGCCATAGTCGAGCGTGAGGGAGTTGGCCTTCGTCGTCATGGCGAGGTCGTAGATGTCCTCCGTGAATTCGCCACGCCCCGAGTGGTTGAGGTGGTCAAGCTCGGCGACCATGCCGAGGCCCCGGTCCTCGTAGCGGAAATGGCCGTCGCGGATTTCATAGCGGTCGAGCGTGGCTTTGAACTTCGTGGCCGGTGCCTTCGGGTCGGCGGGCGCGGTGATGTCGTAGTTGGCCGTGCCGTCGGGGAGGACGAAGACGCGCAGGTCGGGCTTGTCAAGAAAGACGGACTTGATTTTCACCTCGTCGCCAAAAAGCGCGGACATCAAATCGACGGCGAGGTCGAGCCGGTCGCAAGCGAGCAGACGGACGCCCTCGAACTGGTCCTTTCCAGTTATCGAAAGCCCGGTCAGGCCGACGGAAAGGCGCGGGAAATGGCGGAAGAGCGAGATGTCGACATCTTTGAAATCGACGGTGGCCTTGAGGCCCTCGTTCGTGCCTGCCTTTGCCTTTGCGAGGATTTCGTCTTTGAAAAAATAGGGGATGGAGACGGCGGCGACGAGCAAAAGGGCGATGAGGACGCCGAGGCCGAGGAGGATTTTCTTGATCATCTGAATGTGTCCCGAAGCTTTGTCCGGGTTGGTTTTGAGCCAAAAACTGCACCCGAAGCCGAGATTTTGGGCGCGATTGGCGGCGAAAATAGTTTTTGTCAAACGATGAGCCGACGGCTCGGTGTTGCACAAAACCGGGGGACAAATCGGCCGCTGGACATTTTTTTTGGTACAGCTCTGTCGCCTGTCAGGCCGAATTCCGCGCCGCGTTGATGACGCCGAACATGGCCCGCACGACCATCTTCGAGAAGACTTCCGACTCGTCGCCTTCCTCGATTTTTTGCAAGGCGAACTGCTGTATGACCGCCAGCGGCAAGACGATTTGCTCCCGAAGCTGGATGCTCTGCCGCGACGCCGGGTTGCTGCTCAGCAGTTCAGTCTGTCCGGTGAGCGCGGCGAGTTCGGTTTTTGTGCGCTCAAACTCGGCCTCAATTTTCCGCCAAAACCGGCCAAACTCCGGGCTTTTCGAGATGTACGCCGTCAGCCGGAAGTTGCTTTTCGACAGCGACTGCATCGAGTTTTCAACCAATGTCCTGAAAAACAAGGAGTGCGCGTAGAGCGATTCGACCTCGCCAACCGCTGGCGCGTGGCTCTGCCTCGTGCCCTCGAGTGCCGAGCCAAGGCCGTAGAACCCCGGAACGTTCTGCTTCATCTGCGCCCATGCGCCGACGAAGGGGATGGCCCGCAGGTCTTCGAAGCGCAGCTCACCGCCGCTCCGACGGGTCGGGCGCGAGGCGATGTTGGTCTCGCCGTACCACCGAAGCGGGGTCATTTTCTCCAAATATGGGACGAAAAGCGGGTCGTTCTTCAACCCGAGATAGGCTTGATAGGCTGCCTCGGCCAGCCGGTCGGCGGTCAGTTTGTGTTCCTCCTCGAAAAGCTCGGCGCCGAAAACCGCCGATTCCAGCCCGGCGGTGAACAGCCGCTCGGTGTTGAACGTCGCCGCCTGCACCGTCCCGTAGGTCGAGCTGACGGTCTGCCCCTGGATGGTGACGTGGACGGCGCGGTTCTCGATTTCGGGGCCGTGGGCGGCGTAGTAGCTGGCGTTGTTGCCGCCGCCCCGGCCGGGCGGGCCGCCGCGCCCGTCGAAGAAGACGGCCTCCACGCCGTGCTCGCGGCTGATTTTTGTGAGGGCCTCTTTGGCCCGATAGATTGACCAGTTGGCACGGAGATAGCCGCCGTCCTTCGTCCCGTCGCTGAAGCCGAGCATGATGTGCTGGACGTTGCCGCGCGAGGCGAGGTGGGTGACGTAGTGCCGGTTTTGGTAAAGCCGTTCCATGACCGGCGCGGCCTCGGCGAGGTCTTCTATCGTCTCGAAAAGGGGGGAAACGTCCAGTTCGACATGGCCCGCCGCGCTTTTCGGCAAACAGAGCTGCGCCATCGCCAGCACCTCGGCCACCTCCCGCGCCGCGCCGCAGCCGCTGATGATGTATCGGTGGCAGGCTGCCGGGCCGTTCTCGCACTGGATTTCGGCTATCAGTTTGACGGAGCGGATGGTCTCTTTCACAAATTCGTCGGCGAAATCTGCCTCGTCCAGCCCGCCGGGCATGGTGAGGAGGAAGTCGATTTGCTGGCCTTCGTCCCAGTTTTCAAAAGCCATTTGGGTGAAGATAGCGGGCATCCGCTCCTCTGTTTTTTTCAAAATCTCGGCCCAGGCCTGCCGGTGCTTTCGAGCGTCCTGCCGGATGTCGAGCGAGGAGAAGTGGAAGCCGAACATCCTGACCTTGAGTATGAACAGGTCGAGCCGGTCGATGAAAAGGGACTGGTGTTTTTCCACCAAAATCAGCCGGGCGGAAAGGAGATCGGACAGCAGTTCGCCGCTGTTTTGATAGGCCGGCTGGCCGGTAGGGTAGAGCGTCGCGCTGATTTTCTGCTCGGCGGCGCCGATGATTTCCTCCACGCCCGAGAAGGTCAACCGCCTTTTCAGCGGCCTGATTTCGCGATAATAGCACCTCAAAACCGCCTCCCGCATCCTCGTCGCGACGAGCCGCGTCGTCTCGGCGGTGACGAACGGGTTGCCGTCGCGGTCGCCCCCGGGCCAGAAGCCGAGTTCGAGGAGGTTGGGGTTTTGGAAAAAGGCCGGCTCCTCGCCCACGCCTTTCAGCAGCCGGAAAACGATGTCGGGGAAGGCGTTGAAGAAGACGTTTTCGAGGAACCAGCCGAGGCTCGCCGCCTCGTCGAGCGGTGTGGGCCGCTGGCGGTTGACGAAGGCCGTTTTGCCGAGCTGCATCAAAAGCTCGCCGACGGTCGGCGCGTCGTTTTCGTGGATGGCGAGGCCGAGGTCGTTGATAATCCCCAAAACCTTTCCGGGGTAAAACTGGGTCGGGTGCGCCGTCAGGACGAGGCGGAGGGAGAACGAGCGGAGTTTTTCAAGCAGTTTTCGCTTTGAGGAAGGCGACTCGGCCCTTTCCAAAAGGGCCTTGACAGAGCCGCGCCCATCAATGTCGTGGACTACGGCGAAGGCCCCGTCCTCGCAAGCGTCGAACAGGACGACCTGCCTTTCGACATACTGGATGAAGTTGAAAAGCAGCCCCGTGCGCTCGTCGTCGCTCATTTCCTCTGCATGGTCGGCCCAAAAACGCTCGACGATTTCCTTTGGCGCGAGGCCCTTCGCCAGCCCGTCGCGGGCGGCGGCGGCGAACAAGGGCAGCAGCGTCCCCGTCCTTTCGATGCCCTCGAAGGGGAGGTTGAGGAACAGGCTGTTGTAGAGGTGGAATTTGAGGGCGACCTGGGAATGGAAGTCCATCTGGTTGATTTTTGCGCAAAGTTGTTTCAAAAAGGGGAGGCCGCTCCGGGCAGAAAGGGCGGCAATACCTGCGTTCCCGCCCACAAACCGCCGGGTCTCGACAGTTGCTCAACGGTCGCGAGGTTTTTTTAAAACAAAAACGCTGCCGCGCAGAACGACTGTGTTAAATGAGCGAAATAAATTTTCAAGGAAATTATCAACATTTTGAAGCAAAGCCATAAGGGCGTGCCTTTATTTGCCCCGTCATTCTTTCACTTTTTAAAACACTATCGTATGAGTAAATTTGATGACAAGGTCGCCATGTACACCCAGGCGATGAAAGGCTACCACCGCGACGCCGTCGATGCTGGCCTGTTCGAGCGTGTCACGAAGGCCCTCGGGCCGTCCATCTACCTCGAGGATGCCTCCCGTGTGAGCTGCTCCGACAAGGCCGAGCGCGACCGCGTGAAGAACAACTTCCTCATCAAGAAGTGCGGCCTCGCCGACAGCCCGGCCCTCGACGCCGCTGTCGCCGCCGTTTGCGACGAAATGGGCTCGTCGAACAAGGACAAGTGGCGTGCCGTCTTCTACTACATGCTCGTCAAGAAGCTGAAGCTGGAAGCGAAGTTCGCCTGATAACGCTCCAAAAGAGAAAGAAAAAGCCCGTCCCGAGCAATCGGGGCGGGCTTTCTTTTTGCCGAAACCGGCTGGCTGGGGGTCTCATGCCTCAAGCAGGAACGGATACCCGAAATCGTGCGGCGGCACGAAGTTCTCCTTGATGTTGCGCGGCGAGACCCATCGCTGCAGGTTGAAGATGGAGCCGGCCTTGTCGTTCGTGCCTGAGCCGCGCCCGCCGCCGAAGGGCTGCTGCCCGACGACGGCCCCGGTCGGCTTGTCGTTGATGTAGAAATTGCCCGCCGCGTGGCGAAGTTCGTGCGTCATGTGGCGGACGGCCGTTCGGTCTTGTGCGAAAATCGCCCCGGTGAGGGCGTAGGGCGAGGTCGTGTTGGCGAGGTGGAGCGTCGCGTCGAGCTTCTTGTCGTCGTAGACGAAGACGGTCAGCACCGGGCCGAAGATTTCCTCGCACATCGTGGGCGAGCTGGCGTGGCTCGTCTCAATCACGGTCGGCTCGATGAAATAGCCCTGCGACTTGTCGTAGCCGCCCCCGGCGATGATTTTCACGTCCGGGTCCTTTTTCGCGGCGGCGATGTAGCCCGAGATCTTGTCGAAGGATTTCTCGTCGATGACGGCGTTGATGAAGTTCGTGAAGTCCATCGGGCTGCCCATTTTGAACTTCGAGAGGTCGTCAAGCAGGTGTTTTTTGACCTCTTTCCAAATGCTTTTCGGGATGTAGGCCCGGCTCGCCGCCGAGCATTTTTGCCCCTGAAACTCGAACGCGCCCCGGCTCAAAGCGACCGCGACAGCTTTCGCATCCGCCGACGGATGGGCGAAGACGAAGTCCTTCCCGCCCGTCTCGCCGACGATTCTCGGATAAGAATGGTACTTCGGCAGGTTCCCGGCGATGGTCGACCACAGGCGGTTGAACACGCCGGTCGAACCCGTGAAGTGCAGCCCGGCGAAGTCGCGGTGCGAAAAGACCTTTTCCCCGATCACCGGCCCGTCGACGAAAAGGAGGTTGACCACGCCCGGCGGCAGGCCGGCCTCGATGAGGATGTCCATGATGACGGCCGCCGAGTAAATCTGGGTTTCGGCCACTTTCCAGACGGCGACGTTGCCCATCAGCGCGGGCGCGGTCGGCAGGTTGCCCGCGATGCTCGTGAAGTTGAACGGCGTGAGCGCGAAGACGAACCCCTCGAGCGGGCGGTAGTCGAGCCGGTTCCACTGGCCGCGCGGCGAGAGGGGCTGGTTCTCGTACAAATCCGTCATGAACTTGACGTTGAACCGCCAGAAATCCGCCAGCTCGGCCACCGCGTCGATTTCCGATTGATAGGCGTTCTTCGACTGGCCAAGCATCGTCGCGGCGTTCATCCGCTGCCGATAAGGGCCGGAAAGGAGGTCAGCGGCTTTCAAAAAGATGGCGGCGCGGTGGTGCCAGCCCATGTTCTCCCAGTCCTTTTTGGCGGCGAGGGCTGCGTCGATGGCCATCTCGACGTGCTTCGACGTGCCCTTCCCGAACTCCCCGATGACGTGCCGGTGGTCGTGCGGCGGGGCGATGGTGTGGCGGTCGTCGGTGTGGACGGCCTTGCCGCCGATGGTCATGGCGATCTCGCGGTGCGAGGTGTGGGCGGCGGCGAGCGCGGCCTTGAGCGCGGCCTTCTCGGGCGAGCCGGGGCCGTAGTTCAGCACTGGCTCGTTGACAGGTTCGGGGACTTTGAAAATGGCGTCGGTCATGTTTGAATGTGCGTGGTTGGTGATGGCGGGGCAAATCAACCTATTTTTTTGATGCCTCTTTTGGCGTAGGCGACAAAACCCAGTTCATCAATCAAGTGCTGATGTTTCTTTTTTAAGCTGTTGAAAAAATGCTTATTCGGCTCGCCTCCTTTTTGGTGAAGAAGGTTGAAAAGACTGATGTCGAGGATGGAAGAATCGAAAAAGTCGACATCCTTCTTGTACCCTGTGATGAGCGCGGCTTCGGTTTCTATGCTCAACTTTTTGATTGTGTTGTCTTGATTGCCATGCAGGGTCTGACATGAACCAAAGTGCGCCATTCTGTCCTTCCACCCATTGCCGACCATCAAATCAGCAAGGGGGACTTTGAAATCGTCGTCGTCTTTGTCCCTCAACCACAGCTTGCCGTTGGAACCGTGAAAAGCCAGGTACAGAAAGTTGAACTTTGAGTTCTTGCGGTTGAAAAGCCCCATATAATGGTCAAAATCCGTTCGGTTGGAGGTCTTTTCAAACCTGTATTCGATACCCATCGTGTCGTGCAAAAAAGCAAGAAGCGGCTTGACGCTCGTTCTCTCCCGCCTGGTAACGCCCCATACCCCTTCCAAACAGAGAATTTTCAGAGACATGCAGGAGCATCTTAATCGACGACGACCTTCCGGAAGGCAACCCCGCCCGTCTCGTCCGTGATTTTCAAAAAATAGAGGCCCGGC
>JBGAWE010000168.1:0-10383 GCA_044227705.1 Saprospiraceae bacterium | reverse complement strand
CTTGACGTTGGGCGTGTCGATGTGCCCGCCCTTTTTCTTTCCGCCGAGTCCCTCCTTGAGGTCGTCCCAAAGTTTTTTCGAGCCACCCTTTATGCCCGCCAGTCCCTCGTCCAGCCCGCTGCGCAGCTTTTGGATGGCCTTTTTGATGCCGCTGCCAATCTTTTTCAGCCCGGCCGCAGTGAACTTCTGCACCGCCTTCGCGCCCTTGAGGGCGAAGTTGCCCACTTTCCCGGCGGTTTTGGTCACGCCGTCCTTGAGCTCGCCCACCATCTGCTTGCCGAAGGCCTTTGCGCTGCCCGCCCCGGCTATCTTCTTCTTCATCGCGGCGGCACCCGCCTTGTCGCCCTTTGCCCCGACGACGGCCATGGCCGAGGTGAAGCCGTCGGTCATGTTCTGCTTTATCTGGTCGCTCTCCGAGAGCAGCTCGTCGGTGTTCTTGGCCACGCCCGCGTCGTGCAGGTTCTTGATGTAGGTCAAGGCGTTGAGGGCCAGCGCGATGAGGCCGGTAACGATGGTCCACCCGCCGACCGTCGTGATGATGGTCGCCATGAACGACATGACGGGCACCGTGATCGGCGAGGCGAACCCCAGCGACGCGATGGTGATGGCCGCCATGATGATGGTGATGGCCGTCGCGATGCCCGTGATGGACATGAAAATCATCGTCAGCCCCGTCGCGATGTCGGCCGCCGACTGCAACAAGTTGCCCAGCGGGTCTTTCCGCCAGGCCTCGGCGTTGAACAGGTTGACGACGCCCGTCGCCAGCTTGCTTGCCCCGTCGAGCACCCCCTTGAGCGACTCCGCCGGGTTTATCATGCCCAGTATCATGGACTTGCCCATGTCCATGATGCTGATGTCGAACAGGCCGCTGACGGCGTCTTTCATCGCCAGTTTTTGGGCGAGCATCATCTTCTGCTCTACGCTCAAGAAGGTGAAGTTGGCGTCCGCCACCTGTTTGACGCCGCCCACGCGCTCGGCCCGCTTGTTCTCGATGCCATCGATTTGCTCTTGGCGCGGGTCGGGCGGCGGCTGATCCTTGTCCTTCGACTCGAAAAGCTTGCCCAAATCGGTCTTGGTCCGCCCCTCGGCATCTGGCTTGCTCTGCAGCGAGCCTTCCTTGGCCTCGGCCTCCTCATGGGTCTCCATGCCCTGCAGCGAGGTTTCGAGCTTCGACAGCTCGGCCTCGTCCTTCGACATCAGCACGGCCTCCATCTGCTCCTCGGGCAGATTCGAGATGGCCACGAGGCTCTCTTGTTCGGGGGTGAGCTGCTTTTCTGGGGCCTCCTCTGCGGGGGCGGATGTCTGCTGTTTTTTCTGTTCCTCGGCGGCGGCCTCCTTGCTCGGTAGGGCCGACATGGAGGCGTGGTATTCCTCTTGGATGGCGTTCAGTTCGTCGTTCATCTTCATGCCCGCCGCGTACAGCTCCTCGCCCGAGGCGGCCCGCTTGGTCGTCTGCTGCTCGACGAGTTTTGGGTATCCGTTGAGTGCTTGGAGCTGGGCCTCGGCCTTCGCCGTGTGCTTGTCGATGCGGGCGATCTCGGTGGTCGTCTTCTGGGCGGTGGCTTTGTTCTCGGTCACGCGGCCTCGGGTCTGCTGGTTTTTCTGCTCGCCAGCGGCGGCCTCTGCGGCGTACTGGGCGGCCCGTTGGCCGGTCTGGTTGAGGGTGTCGTCGCCCTTCTGGCTGTCGTCGGCCACCTGTGAGGTCTGCCCGCTCTGCTCGGCGGCCTCGGTGGCGGCCTCTTCGTCCTCGGGTTGCTTGGCGTCCATTTCCTGCTTGGTGGCCTGCGACTCCTTGACCATCGGCCCGGCCTCCTCGCGGCCCTTGTCGGCCTCGGCCATGAGGCGCGGGGCCTCTTTTTTGACCATCGCCGTGTCGCCCTCCACTTTTTCGAGGGCCTTTTCCTCCTGCGCGTTGATGTCCTCGCGGGCCTGCAGGTGGTCTTTCATCTTCTCCGACCCGGCCTTCGTCCGCTCGGTCTTGGCAAAGGACTGGTCAAGCGTTCCGCGCATCTTCAGCCCCTCCTGCTGGTCGTTGACGGCTTCCTTTTTTAGGTCAAAAGCGTTCTCGACGAACAGCTTGGCAATCTCGTGCAGCCCCACGATGGCCTTGTCGAGGTCGGGACGGCTGGGCAGTTCCTCCCCTTTGCTGTCCTTCGGCTTGCCCATCTTCGGGGCGATGAGTTCCGGCGGCCGCGCTGGCATCTTCATTTGTGCCGCTTGGGCCATGGCCGACTTGGCCGCCGCCTCTTTCGCGTCCGATTTGCCGAGTTGGCTCGCCTTCCCGGCCGCCTTCTGCCCCGCGCCGCCTTTTTTGGCGGGCTTGTCGTTGAGCTTCTTCTTGCCCGATTCTTTGGCGGCCTTTGCCTTCGGGGCCGTCTCCTTCGGGCGGTTCACGTCCGGCTCGGCGGTCTTGGCGGCCTTCATGCTGCCCCTCGACTGTTTCTTTTTAGAGGAGTCGACGTCACGCGCCTTTTGCCTGTCTTCGGCACTCATCTGCGAGGGCTTCTTGTTAAAGTCCACGTTGCCGTCGACCTCCGACTCGATTTTCGCGGTCGCCCGGTTCTTCACGTTCTTACCGTCGGAGGCATGGGCGTGGTCCTTCGGCTTCCGGTCGATGCGCTCCCCCGCCCCGCCCTGCTGAACCGTGTGCGCCAGCTCGTGCGCCAACAGCCGCTGCCCGTCGCGCGAGCCGGTATCGTACTTCCCCTCGTTGAAATAGATGTCGCTCCCGTGCGTGAATGCCTGCGCCCCGATGTCGCTGCTCATGCCCGCAGCCTCGCTCCCCGAGTGGACGCGCACGCCCGAGAAATCGGCACCCATCGCCCCTTCCATGTCGCTACGGGTCTGCTCGGGGAGGGGCTGGCCGCCGCCCTTCGACTGGCCCAGTTTGCTCGAAAAACCGTCGCTCGCTGATGCCTCGCCGCCGCCTGCCGCCTCTTTTCGGTGAATGGTGCCCTCGTCCGGTGGGCCTTCCGCGCCGCTGTCGAAGATGGGCTTCATCTGCACCTTCTCCTCTGTCTTGCCGCCTTCCTCCTCTTTTTTCTGGAGCTTTTCCTCCTTTTCGCAATGGTCGCACTTGGCCTGCACGGCAGGTGCGCCGCTTGCCTGTCCGACCGCCGACGGCTTCGAGACGATGCGGTCTACCGCTCTATCGGCTGCCGCGTCGGCCTGCCGCTCGAGCGGGTCGTCCACA
The DNA here is from genome assembly GCA_044227705.1 of Saprospiraceae bacterium. Lineage (GTDB taxonomy): Bacteria > Bacteroidota > Bacteroidia > Chitinophagales > Saprospiraceae > JANOQP01. The sequence goes on along the minus strand of JBGAWE010000168.1, from coordinate 7,190 downwards.
GCGCCGATCTTCAGTTTGGGCTGAACCGCCGAACGCGCATTCGATTGGAAGAAAGGTCCGTCCACCGCCGCCCCGCTGTTTTCCGAAAAGAAAGCCGACCGTTCCCCGCCCTCCTTTTGGAAGAACGGCGCGGACCCCTCGCTGCTCTTTCGTTGCAGCAAGCTGGGGGTGGCGGTCGATTTCGGCTCGGCGGTTTTCATTTTTCAATGCCATTCAACGTGTAGCAGGTCGGGCAGCCACGGCAGCTTCACCGTCCCGAAGCCCCACGGCAGGGCGTCGAGAAGGACGTCGACGGCCGAAGGCTCGACCTGTAGCAACCAGCCCTTCGAGTCGGGGCGGGCCGAGAGTTTGCCGGGCCTGCACAGGAAGCTCCCGCGCAGGCCGTCGGGCGAGGTGCTGCCTAATTTTTTCCAGTGGCCGACGACGGCGCGGAGGAGCTTGTCGGCCTCGTCGCGCTCCCTTTTTTTCAAAGAGACGCGGCGGGCGAGCGGCTCGGCGAGCGGCCAGCCGACGAGGAATTTTTCAAAAACAAGGTCGAACTCCGCCGCCTCCGCCTGCCCCGTGGCCAGGAAGTGCAGCAGGTGGACGGCCCGCTCCTGATGGGCGCGGCTGGCGAAGCAGCCCTTTTCCACCAGCCCCAGCCCCGTGAGGAAGGGCGACAAAAACGGGTTGAGCAAGACCAGCCCTGCCTGCCCGACAAACTGGAAACCGGCCCCGCTTTCGTCGGCCCGGCCCGGCTCGAAAGGCTCCTCCCGGCCTGTTTTTTCCAAATGGGCTGAGCTTTCGGAGGAGGTGGGCATGGCTGCCGCCCTGTTCGGGGTAAGGTCGGTATCGCCCGGGATTTCTTTTTTGGGTGGCAAGTCAGCGGGGTTGATAGGGACGGGGTGACTCAAAGTCATCCCGTCGCTCCTCCCGGCGTCGGGCTGTTCGGGGTCTGTCTTTTTAGCGGGCCTGACCAAACCCTCGATTGTTGGCCGGTCTTTTTGAAAAATGGAAAACCGGCTTTTCACCTCCTCTAAAACCGGCCGCAGCATCCCGAAACTGGCCGGTTTCCCCTCAATCCTCGATTCAAAAAAAGCGGCCCAAGCCAGCTGCGCCCCATCCGTGGGGAGCGTGGCGAACAGGGCGGCGAGGGCCTCGGGCAGCGCGTCGTCGAGCCGCCGCTCGGCCGTCGGGAGGGCCAGCCAGAATTTTTCGAAGAAGAGGCCGGCCAGCCTTTCGCGGAGGTTTTGCGGCGCGACGGCCCCGGTTTTTTCAAAAGAAACCCTTTCCTCCGCCGTCGTTCTTTCCGAAAAAAGACGGCTGGCGGCCGAAAGCCCTTCGAGCGGCACCCGCGCCGCCGAACCCGCCGCCGCCCCTGCGAGCGCAGCCAAAAACGCGCCGTCGTGCTGCCGGAGGAGCCGCCGGAGGGCCGCCGGTTCAGAGGTCAGCAGGGCGGCGAGGCGGGCGGGCGCGGCCATGTCGGCGGCCACCGTCTCGAGGGCGGCGCGGCGCAGCTCGGACTCTGCGACGGTCGCGGCGGCGGGGAGGTGGCCGTTTTTCAAAAAGAAAAGCCACTGCTCGAACCGGCCGACGGCCGACGGGCGGCGCACAGCGAGGCCGCTCGAACCTGCGCCGTCGATGCTCTTCAATACCCGCGCCTCGACGGAACGGAGGATTTCCCGAAGGGCCGCGTCCTGCCACGCGAGGCCGCTGGGCAGTGCGGGCAGTTCCAGTTCGAGGCGGTCGATGGAGATGGTTTCATGCGGCCTGGCGAGGCGGTCGAAGAGGGCCTTGAGCGCGGGCAGCAGCCGGTCTTTCACAAAGGAATCGGCCTCGCGTTGCACGGCGAACGGCTCCGCGCCCGCCCAGCGGAGCCGCAGGTCGATGGTCGTCGTGCCGATGAAATGCCGGTTTTCCATTGTTTTCAGAGGATTTGCGCGGCGACTGCGGCCTCGAAGGCCGGGTTGCCCAGTTCGCCGCCGTTCCATATGGCGAAAAGCGGGGCTGCAGGCTGCCCGGCCTTGGCCAGTTTTTCCTTCAGGGCGGAGAGGGCCGAGGCCGTCTGATGCGGCAGTTGGCCGGGGCTGTCGAAGGCGACGCGGTCGAGGTAGCAGCCGAGCAGGTTGCCGAGCAGGGCGGCGAAGGTCTCGTCGCTCGCGCCGCCCTTCTTGCCGATCGACGAAACCAGCAGCGAGGCCAGTTCGCCGAACTTGGCGTGCAGCTCGTCGGCGGCCGTCGGCGGGCTGCTGACGAACAGCGACGTGCGCTTGAACGAGGCCAGCGCCGCCGCCTTCGCGTCGGCCTGTCCGACGGCCTGCACGTTGAGCGGCCACTCGCTGCGGCGGCGGTTGAGCGCGGCGCCGAGGCTGCGGGGGGCGGCTGCGGCGACGGGCGGGGCCACCGGCGCGGCGACTGCGACGGGCGCGACGACCCCTTCATGGAATTCGACGACAAAGCCCTGCTGGACGATGTTCAAGTTGACCTGTCGCCTTGAGTTGTCGCAGCCGATGAACTCGTGGGTGACCGCGTACTCGCCGACCGGCAGCGGCAAGACGTTGCCCTGTGCGTCCACCATCCCGGTGACGGCGAGCAGGTTGTCGGCCTCGACGTGGGCAAACTGGTGGAACTTGAGGTTCACGCCGTTGCTGTTCGCGTCGCCCAGCAGCCGCCAGATGCCGCCCGTCGGGACGGCCTCCAACGGGATGGGGCCGATGAACCCTTTGTCGTTCGGCGTAAGTTCTATGGTCGTCGAGGTGGCGAAGGCCTCTGTCTGCTTGTCGAAGATGCCGAGCGAGACGTCGGTCGGGCAGAGGTTGAAGGTGGCCTCGGTGCTGTCCGTGTCGCCGGTCGGGGTGCAGGTCGCGGTGAGCTTGACCTTTATCTGCTGGACGAGCTTGAGGTCGAGCGTCTTTCCGTCGAGGACGAGGTTGGCGCGGTCGGGCTTCGTGATATTGATGGCCGTGAGCTTTCCCTTTGTGGCCGTAACATCCCAGAGGAACTGGTCGGCGTCGCCCGTCGTCAGGTTCTTGAAGGTGATGTCGACGAAGGTCTGGTCGTCTTTCGCGTTGTCCGGCTTGTTCACCTCGCTGTGGTAGCTGCGGGCGATTTCGGCGAATTCGGCCACCGGCTTCACCTTCTGCACCGGCGGGCACCAGCGGTAGGGCAGGCAGAAGTCGCCCACGAGCGTCGCCGCCGTCCCCGGGTGCCCGCTGTCGAAGACGAGGATGAGCGTCCCGCCCTTCGGCACGCCGCCGAGGTGTTCCATGCCGGGGTATTTTTTGGCGAACTCGTCGAACGTCAGGTCGGCCACCGGCTCGTCGAGCAGGGTCGCAAAGCCTGGTTTTTGGAAGCCGAGGAGCAGGATTTGGAAAGGCAGGCTTAAGTCGGAGCGCAGCGCGCGAATCTCGGCCAGCGCGGCGGGCAGCGGCTTGCCGAGGTGCCCTTCGACGCGGAAGAAGTCGAACGCGTCCATGTCGAAGTTCAGCGGCTGGTCGTTGGGCGGGTTTCCGTTGGCGACGGAGTAGAACGGGATTTTCGGCCAGCGGCCCGTTTTCGTCAGGCACTCGTTCCAGCACAGGCGAAGCTCGTCGAGGTGGTTGTGGAAGAGGAAGGGGATGGCTTGCTCGCTCAACAACGTGGTGCGGGCCTTCGAGCCGGTGATGCGCGTCAGGTTCGGCTGGTCGGGGAAGTGGATTTTGTCACCGTCGGCCATCAGGGCGAGGCGTTTTTTGTAAAAATCCTCGGCCGCGCCGCTTTCCATGCCGGGGCGGAACCAGCCCATCCGGCACCCGCCGCCGATGCTTCCGGGGACGACGAAGTTGCTGAACTCGTCCGTGTCCGGGCACCAAAAAGCCTCGCCCGGCGGCTTCGGGCAGGCGTCGGCCCATTCGGCGTGGGCGGCGGCGAGGGTCTTGAGGTAGTCGTAGAGGTGCTGAATGGGGTCGTTTTGCAGCAGGCCGGTGAGCCTGATTTTCAGCGCGTCGATTTGAAGTTCCGGCACCGGGCCGCGCAGTTTGTCGAGGAGCGTCGTGTCGATGGCCGCGTGGCAGATTTGGGAATAGCGGGCCTTCACCTCCGACCAGTTGTTGAATTTGATCTGCTCGCCAGCCAGCCGCAGCCGCTCGATGTACGGGAAGCTGGCCGCCGGGCTGGTCGGCGCGGCGGGGCCTGCGGGCTGGCCGTTCCAGATTTTGTCGAGGTCGGTTTGGGTCATGGCCAGTAGGCGAACCTTACCGTCGGTCAGCTTGCCGGTCTTGTTGAAGGTGTCGAAACAGCTCGTCGACTCGCCCGCCGAGGTCGTCTCCTTGAAATAAAGGACGAAGCACAGTTGCTCGAAAGCGGCCCCGTCGGCCACCGTGATGGGCGCGGCAAGGCTTGCCTCGGCGGGCAGCCCAAACTCATGGACCGGCCCGGAGGCGGTCTTGTCCGTCGCGTCGGGTTTGGCGAGGCCGGAGAGGTCGAAGCCCGTGCTCGCGGTGGAGAGGAGCGAGAAAGCCGTCGGTTCCTCGAAGGCGAAAAGCACCCCGGCGGAGCTGACCCCGGCACCCTTTCCGACGACGACGAGCCGCTCTTCCGGCTTGGTCGCGTCCGGCACGGTCGTCGTAATGGACAGGCCGTAGAGGATGCCCGAGCCGATGAGGAAGACGCGCGTCTCGCGGTCCTGCTGGATGACGAAGTCGAGCAGTTTGTTCAGGTCGTCTGCCCGCAGGGTCTGACCGGCGACGAAACTGGGGTAGAGATAGCTGACTGTGTTTGGCATGGCCGGAGCTTCTTTTTCTTTTTAAAAGATTGGTTTTCAATGGGTTGCGCCGTCCGTTCAGGCGAGGTTCGTCTGGTCGAGCAGTATCACCTGCCCCTCGCCCGCCCCGCTGCCGAACAGTTTCGAGATGGTCGGGTATCTGTTCCGCATCGAGGCGAGGCTGCCGAACAGGGCGGCCAGCGCAGCCTCGCGGCTGCACGAGCCGTCGCCGTCGGCCGTCGATTCGAGGAAGGCCCGCCAGTTTTTTTCAAAATCGGCCATGCCCCGCGCGTCGAGCCACGCGATGCGTAGCGCGACGTGGGCCGGGGCCTCCTGCCGGAGCGTTTTTTCAAAAAACTGCCGGAAGGGCAGCGACCGGAACCGCCGCGACCAGTACGGGATGACCGCCGTTGCCCAGAAACTGTAGGGGTCGGCGCCGGGCAGGCACTTGTCCTTGCCGGTGAAGTCGAGGCTGGCGCAGTCCGTCCCCTCGGGCAGGCAGATGGGCAGCAGCGGGTCGCCCAGTTCGCGGGGCCGAAGCAGGATGTGCTCGGCGAGGTGGAAGCCCTCCGCGTCGAGGCACTTTTCGAGGCGGTCGCGGGCGGCGGCCCACTCGCTGCGCAGTTCGTAGGTGGCCGGGTGGCGGGCGACGACGGCCTCCGGGTCGGTTATCTCGATGCCGAAGGGGCCGCAGTCGCTCGTCTCCGTCCGGCCGAAGTTTTCCTTTTGCTCGATGAGTTTGCAGAACCGCTCGAACGCCTCCACCGCCTCGGCGACCGAGCCAAACTCGCGGCTGCTTTCAAAAAGGATTTCCCAGCCCGAGGCCTCTTTCGTCGCCAGTTGGAAGCCGAAGCCGTCGCCCGGCCGCCGCACGATGGGCATCCAGGCCCATGCTTGGTCGATGGCGTCGTCGCGGGCTTTTTCCCAGTCGGTTTCGCCGTCGAGCAGTTTCGCGCCGACGAGGACGACCCTATTTTTCTCGTCGAGCAGGCCGAGGCGGAGCTTGTCCTTCGGCTCCCCGATTTTGATGTAGAAATCCGCGGAGCGGGCCAGCGCCATCAGGTCGACGACGGCCGCCGCCTCGATGCGCTCGTGGTCGGCGATGGCGGTTTTTATCTTCTGGAAATTGGTGTTGCCCGGCAGGTCGAGCGAGGAGAGGTCCCAGGTTTTGCAGAGTTCGGCGGTGTCGAAAAAGCAGCCGTTCTCGATTTTCGGGGCCGTGCATGTTCCCATGCACTTCATCTTTTGGAAGAGCGCGTCGCGCGCCGCCTCCCTTGCCGCCGGGCTGTGGAAGAACCGGCAATGCCGCGCCACGCGCCACGCCTCGGTGGCGAGGAAAAGCTCGAAGCGGCAGCCCGCGCCCGGCTCCAGCGCCTGCTCGAAGCGGACGGACTGGCCGTAGTTCGACAGGACGAAGTCGAGCCGTTCCCAGCCCGCGTCCACTTTTGCCGAGGCGGTTTGGTCGGGGCCGTCGTTGAAAAAGGCCGCGTCGAGCGTCGCCTCCTGAACCTCGAACGAGAAGCGGCCCGCCGTCGGCTTTCCGCTCTGCGCGAAGTTCTCGCAGTGCCGCGTCAGTTCGAGGAAGCGGTCGAAACCGGCCAGTGCCTCGGCGGCGGTCGCCCAGCTTTTTGCGGAGAGGAAGACGCGCTCCTGTTTGCCAAAATCGAAAAGCTGCCAGCAGAACTTCTCGTCGCTGATGATGACGGGGTAGGTCTGCGCCATCTTCAGGTGTTCGTCGAACTCGGCCTCGCCGTCGGGATTTGGGACGAGATCGGGCGACTTGGCCAGCTTGCCGCCCTTCCCGTCGGGCAGCCAGAAATAGCAGGGCATGTCGCCCGAGCAGTCGGTTTCGTAAAAACCGGCGGCGGCCAGCGCGATGATTTTCGGCCAGTCCTGCTCGAAGGCGGCGAGGGCCTCGGCGGCCGTCGCAAACGATTTGGCGCTTTCCCACCAGACTTTTTGGCCGGTCTTGAGCTGGTAAATCCAGCCGCTGGAGGGCTTCTTTTTCACGACCGACGCGTCGAAGTCGAGCGTCGAGAAGGCGGGCGGGCGGCAGTTGAGGCGGTGCATCCAGTCGGCCATCGCGGCCTCGCTGGCGGCCTTCGTGGCGAACTGTTTTTGGAACACGCCGACCGCCTCGGGCTTGTCGAGGTGGAAAAGGTGGGCGGTGGCGTTGCCCAGCGGCGCGGAGAAGATGAGCTTGTGCCACTGGTTGTTGTGCCACTCGATGAAATCGTCGAAGGCTTTTTTGGCCTCCTCGTAGTCGGCCTGTGTCTGATAGAGGCGCGGGTGGACGGCCACGATTTTGGGCTTCGCGTCTTTTGTCTCGAGATGGAAAGTGTACGGCGGCGGTGGTGGCGGCAACTTCGGGTCGAACACGGGGCCGAAGAGGGCGAGCTTGAAATCCTTTTCGGTGAAATACTTCCTGAAATCATCCTCCGCTTCGCCCTCCGACCCGAAGCTCTCCGTC
>JBGAWE010000167.1:0-10378 GCA_044227705.1 Saprospiraceae bacterium | reverse complement strand
CGACCCGGTTGTTGCACGGGAAGTTGGGAAGCACAGTGGTCGAGACTTCAATCAAGTCATCCACGTTCACCGTCTTTTTCAAAACCTGTGTGCAGCCCTGCGAGTTGGTCACCGTCACCGAGTAGTTAATCGGCCCGGCGGTCGTCGGGGCGGGGATGTTCTGCGTAGGATCGGAACTGGGCGGGTCCCATTTGTAAGTCGAACCGGCCGGGGCGCCAATGACGGAAACCATTCCGTCTGGCTCGCCGACGCAGAGGCTGTCGGTGCCGAGGAGCGACGCGCTCGTCAGCGGGTACGACTCGACGGTGATGGTGTCCTTCCCCTCGCAGCCGCCGTTTTTGGCCGTGACAACGATGGTCGTTTTCCCGGTGTCCAACGGGGAAACAGTGAAAACCGGATTGGTTGACGTCTGACCCGAACCGCCATTGACGACCCATGTGTAGCTCGTCGCGCCGGTCGCCGTCGCCGTGATGGAGGCGGTTTTGTCGCAAATGCTGGCTGGGCCGTTTTCTTCCAGCGAGACAGTGAGCGCGGAGGTCAAATCCACTATGGTCGACCCCGTCGTCGTGCAACCCGCGGCGTCCGTCGCGGTGACACTGTAGGTACCGCTTTGGGAGGCGGTCGGGCTTTGGAGCGTTGGGTCGTCCAGCCCCGTCGCGGGCGACCATTGGAAGGTCAGGCCGGTCGCGGGCGTGGCGGTCACGTTGATTTTCGCCGAAACGGCGCAATCCTCAACCTTCGCCGGAACGACGATGGATGGCACGGCCGGGATTTCGACGGTCTTGGTCACGGAGTCGCTGCAGCCAGCAGCATTTTTCACAATCAGTTGCACGATGATGGTCTGACCGTGTGCCATGTTGGTCAGGGTGACGTTTTGACCGTTGAAGGTGATGTTGCCCGGGTTGATTATCCACATCGACTGGCCGAGTATGGCGTTAGTCGAGGTGTTGACGAGATTGACGGTCGCAGTCGGCGCGTTGCAACCAACCACATCAAAAGTAAAGCCCGCCCCGGGGGAGTTGCCCGGGCCGACGTTGACTGCTGTCGTCGCGGTGCAGCCCACGGCGTCCGTCACCGTCACCACATAGCTGCCCATCGAGAGGTTGGAAATCGACTGTGTGAACTGCGGCGGCTGGGTGTTCCACTGATAGGTGTACGGCGTGAAGCCGTTGTTCGCCGTGACGGTCGCCGTGCCGTCGGCAGTGGATTTGCAACTGACATCGGTGGCTGAGGCGGTCAGGACGATGTTCGTGTGCGCCACGACGACTCCGGTTGCCACCGCTGTGCAATTCAGCGTCAGGTCGGTGACGGTGACTGTGTACGTCCCGCTCGGCAGGCCGGTGATGGTCGGGATAGACGGCTGGCCGGGGTAGCTCCACGAATACTGGAAGTTGCCCGAGCCGCCCGCCGTGACCGCAGTCGCCGAGCCGGTGTTCTGGTTGACGCAGCTTGTGCTGCTCGTGATCATGCTGACGGTGACGCAGTCGCTGCTGAGAATCTCGAACGGGATGTCCTGTTGGCAGCCGTTTGCGTCCTTGATGCAGAGGTAGTAGTAGTTCTTGGGCGGCAGGTTGAGGACGAAGCCGCTGACCGGCGCGCCGTCGAGGGTTATCATGTACGGGGGCGTGCCGCCGACGACGGTTATGTTGACCGTGCCGCCCGTCGGGGTTGGCGTGATTTGGATGGAACCGACCATTTCGGCCGGTTCGGTCACGGTCGTGCAGGCGGTGCCGGTGGTGCCAGTGTTGTCGGTCACGGTCACGCAATAGGTGCCGGGGCCGAGGTTCTGCACGATGCCGTCGATGCCGACGATGTTGCCGGATTGGTCTTTCCAGAGGAAGGTGTGCACCCCCGAGCCGCCGGTGACGTAGGCGCTGACGGCACCGTTGTGCTGCCCGTGGCAGGTGATGTTGGTGTGGTTGGCCACCACGTCGATGGGCGGGAAGGGAGAAGAAAGCACCGTCTGGAAGGCCAGTGCGCACCCGTTTTGGTCGGTCACCGTCAGCGGGTACTCGCCCGGCAGAAGGCCCTGCTGGACGGGGTCGCTCGATCCGTTGCCCCATTGATACTGGAAGGGCGGGTGGTTGCCAAAGGTGCTGACCGTGATGTTCCCGTTCGGGCAGGTCGCGCAGGTCGGGTCGTTCGGGACGATGTTCGGGAAAATCTGGCTCGGGATGTCCACATAACGGGTGCCGACGTCGTGGCATTGGTGGTTGTCGAGGACGGTCACCATCCAGTCGCCGTTGGTGATGTTCGTGGCAATCTGTTCTGCCTGCCCGTTGCTCCATGAATAATTATAAGGAGGCGTTCCGCCGACGGCCTTCGCCGTCAAAGTCCCCTGATATCCTTCGCAAAAAATGTCCACCGCGTCGATGCTCACCGACATGAGCGGCGGGTGGCTGAGCGAGACGGAGCCGGCTTTAGTGGTGCCCGTCGCGTCGGTCACGGTGACGGAATATGTCCCCGCCGGGATGCCCCACCACTGGTTCCAAGTGAGGCCGTTCTCCCAATGGTAGGAGTACGGCTCCACGCCGCCAGAGGCGTTGACAATGGCGATGCCGTTGGTGTAGTTGAAGCACGAGGGGTCGGTCTTGTCAAAGGTCAAAACCATTTGACCGAAGACCGGGAGGGCGAGAAAACTGCACCCGAGGAGTGTAAGCCAAGATTTCATACGGCCTGAATTGATTTGCGATTTGATAGAGTCGAGTTCCCTTGCTCGAAGTTTCGGGCAAGGGAACCCCGGTTTGTTCAATGCACCTCCTTGCCGTCCTGGACGACGCGGACCTGGAGGATTTTGGCGTACCGCTCGCGAGAGGCGGCCGGGCTGTAGATGGACTGCCGAGTGTCGCGGGCGTTGTCGTTGACCCCAGCGCGGGATTTCTCCTCGCCGAAGCCGACCGTGCGGAGCGTAAGCTGTCCGTTTTTGGTGTACTGCTGGTAGACGCCGCCCTCCACTTGGTTGAGGTAGTTGAGGACGCAGGCCGAGCGGCGCATCGTCAGGGCTTGGTTGTAATCCGACTTCGCCAACGGCGAGGCATAGCCCTCGATGATTATCTCGACGGTGTAGCCGTCGTCGAGGAAGCGCTTAAGGGCCTTCGAACTGGTGAACGTCTCGAGCCGCTCGTAGCCTTTTTTCACGTCGTTCTCGAAGAAGTCGCTCAACTCCGCTTCGGCGGCAATCTTCTGTTCCCCGGTCATGCCCCGCGAGAAGACGCGCACGAACTCGTCCTTCCGCGAGATGTACCGGACATAGGTTTCGTCATAGGCCAGCGAGGTCGTCGTGGCCCGCGTGTTCGGGTTCGGGTGGTCGTTGTCGAAATAGAGCGTCACCGGCAAGAACTGCTCGAGCCATTTCGGCGTGACGCGCAGCTTGCCCTCTTTCGGCTCCTCTTTCGGTTTGAAATCGAGGAACAGCTTCGAGCGGAAAGTCCGGTTGGCGGGCACCTCGTTCGTCATCAAGAAGGTCGTGTCCGGCAGGAAGCCGTCCTTCTCCGCGATGAGCATGTACCGCTTGTTGCGGTCGACCTGAAAATCGGCCTGGTTGTCGTCGCCCGTGTTCTGCTGCGACCCGCTCGGCCCCCTGTCCTCGACGAGGCGGATGTTGACGCCGGGGATGGCCGACTGGTCTTTTTTGTTGAAAACCAAAGTTTCCAGCCGCAGCGGCAGGAGCTTGGTCTTGTAGATGTCGAAGCAGCAGGCCTCTTTGTCGACTTGCACGGAGCCGAGCCGGTTGGAGGCGAAGAACGTCGCTTCTCCCCCCTTTTCCTCGGTGAAATAAACGTCGTGGCCGGGGCTGTTGAACGGCAGGCCGAGGTTCTCGGGCGTGTCCCAATATGCCGCGCCGTCGTCGGAGGAGGGGCCGCCGACGAAGGCGTTGTGCTGCGCCCGATAGATGTCGTAGCCGCCGAGCGTCCGCCGCCCGTCGGTCGAGAAGTAGAGGACTTGGCTCTCGGTGTTGTAGAAAGGAGTCACGTCGTTGCCCGCCGTGTTGATGGCCTGCAGGTTGACGGGCTTGCTCCACGAACCGTCCGCTTCCTGCGCAGAGGTGTAGATGTCCATCCCGCCGCGCCCGCCCTTCCGGTCGGAGGCAAAAAGGAGCGTCAGCTTGTCCTTTTCGTACCCGAAGCAAAGGCTCGGCTGCGTCGTCGTGGCCGAGTCGGCGTTGATGAAATCGGGCAACCGCTCCGCCTGCGACCATTTCCCGTTGACGAGCCGCCTCAAGTAAAGCTGGCAGCGGATATCGACCGGCCCGACGTAGTCGCAAATGGTGTAGACCATCAAATCGCCCTTCGGCGAGAAGGCCGTGTTGGCCGTGTGCCTTTCTTTTTCATTGAAAGAAGAAGCGACCGGCGCGGCGTCTTTCACCGACTCCATCACCTCGACGAGCGGGCGTTTCGGATAGTTCTTGTCCTTCCAATCCACCTCGCGGAAGCTCGAATAAAAGAGCGTGTCGCCCTTTTTGACCGGCGCGAAGTCCGCCATCGTGGTGTTCACGTCCTCGTTGAGCCGCTCGATGACGACCTCGGGGGCCGGCGTAGCCAGCACGGACTTCGCCCAGACGCAGTCGCTGATGGCCTGCTCGACGGCATCGCGGTCGGCTTGCGGGGCCGACTGGCTTTTGTTCATAAAAAGCTCGAAGTGGCCGATGGCCTCGTCGTACTTGCCCAGCCTTCTTTCAGCTTCGCCGAGACCTCTGAAAGCAGCGACAAACTGGCCCGACTGGTCCTGCTGCAAGGCTTTTTCATAGCTCTCCTCGGCCAGTGTCGGCGCCCCGAATAGGAGCGCGAACTCGGCATGGCGCACGAGCAGATCGGTCCTCGTGCTGTCGATGGTGAGGGCGTTCTCCACGTATTTCATCGCGGAGTAGTAGTCGTGGTGCTCCGCCGACTTGCTCGCCGCGCGTTCGAAGGCTTTTATGGTCTGTCCGTTGGTCGAAGCGGTGGCAGCGCACAAAATCAAAGCGGGGAGCAGAATGGCTTTCGCAAGTTGCGTCGTCATCTTCTCGAAGATTAATGGATTAGTGTTCATGAGCGGGATGAGTTGTAAAAGGCTTTTGCGGGGGAGATTAAAAGTGATTTGGGATTGGGGAGCAGGGATTGGGAGCAGGCGTGGCCCAATCCCTATTCCCAAACCCCCTATTTTTTACCAATCGGCGCGGGCACTGGCCCCGCCGAGTTCTTGGCCTCCACGATTTCCACCCGCCGCTCGTACGAGGCGCGGATGGAGTAGATGGTGTTCGCCTCGTCGCGGATGTCCTCGTAGTTCTTTGCCTCGGCATTGGCGGTTTCCTCGCCGGTGGCGTCCTCCACGAAGGTCAGTTGCTGGTTCTCGATGTACTCGTTGAGCGCGCCGCCGTTCCAGACGGAGAAGTGGTTCTTCAGACTCCAGATGCGGCGGCCGGTCAGCTTTTTGTTGTAGTCGTTCTTGGCGCGGGGGCTGGCGTAGCCTCGGATGGTCAGTTCGACGTGCTCGCCCTTGTCGAGGCGCTCTTTGAGGGCGGCGCTCAACAGGCCGAGGCGTTTCCAGCCTTCCTCCACCTTGTCGGAGAAGAAGGTCTCCATCGTCAGCTTCTCGAACTGGTTCATGGCCGGGTTGGCCTTGTTCCAGTTGGAGATGAACTCGCCCTTGCGGCTGGCCGCGTCGTACAGCTCGTAGCTCTGCCCGTAGGTAGTGGTCGTGGTGGCCCGCGTGACGCGCTTGTCGGGGCAGTCGTTGTCGAAGAAGACGGCCAGCGGCAGGTAAGACTGGAGGCTCGGCTCTAGGTAGAGCTTCTCTTTCAGGTGGACGCTGTGGATGCGGTCGTAGCCCTCCGTCGAGACGACGACGGTGTCGCCCCTATAGCCCATTTTCGAGGCGATGAGCCGGTATTTGTGGCTCCAGTCGAGGCCGTAGAAATAGTCGTTGCCGGTGTTGTTCGACTTCTCCTCAAAGCGTTTCCCGCCGACGATTTCCTCGAACCGCATCGTCGTGCCGACCAGTTCCTTGCCCGTCGACTTGTCAAAACAATAGGCCGTCAGGTCGATTTCCGCCGGTTGGAGGTAGAGCTTTTGGACGAGCTTCCGCTCCGTTTTCGGCAGGTCCTTCGTGCTGAAAATGGTCGTGTCGGTCGTGAAATCGGGCTTCTGCGAGATGAGCATGTAGCATTTCCCGCGCTCGATGGTGAAATGGGTGAACGCGCCCGGCACGTCCACTTTCACCTCCTCGCCGTGCTTGTTTTTGCAATCGGTCAGTTCGACGAGGCGAGTGTTGACCATGCGCAGGCTGTCCTTCGACTTCTTGTTGAAATTGATGACGACAAGATCGATGCCGAGGAATTCCGCTTTAAAAATGTCGTAGCAGCAGACGTTCATCGACTCGATCTGCTTCGTCGCCTCGCGGCGGTTGGAGCAAAAGAGGGCGCCCGTCTCGTCCGGCAGGATGCTGTAGTAAGCGTCGTTGTAATAGGAGTTGGTCGGCGGCGGCAGGTGCGTGACCGGCGTCCAGTAGCCGTTTTTGAACTCAGATTTGAACACGTCGAAGCCGCCGAGCGAGGCCCGCCCGTTCGACGAGAAATAGAGCGTGTTCGATTTCCGGTGCCAGTTCGGGGTGATGTCGTCGCCCATCGTGTTGAGCGCGGAGAGGTTTTCGGGGTTGCTGTAGGTGCCGTCTTTCAGCAGGGTCGTTTTGTAGATGTCCAGCCCGCCGCGCCCGTTCGGCCGGTCGGAGACGAAAAAGAGCACGTCGTTGCCCGCCGCGTCGACGGCCACGTTCGGCTCGGTGGTCGTGTAGCCGACGGGGGCGTTGATGGGTTCGGGAAGCTCCATCGCGTTGGCCCACGCCCCGTCGACCATCTTCTCTCGGCGCCAGAGGCGGCTCTCGATTTTCGCGTCGGTGATGTAGCGGCCGACCGAGTAGAACATCCAGTGGCCGTCGGCTGAGAAGCTGGTGTTCGCGGTGTGCAGCTCTTTTTCGTTGAAGTCGGCCTTCGCCAGCGTCGAGCCGTTGTCCGACATCTTGCCGGAGTACACCTTATAGATAAGGCGTTTGGGGAAATTCTTGTCTGTCCCCCACTCCTCGCGGTTGCTCGAAAAATAGAGCGCGTCGCCCATGAGCGACGGCGCGTACTCGCCCTCGGGCGAGTTGATGGGTTCGGGAAGCTTCGTCACCTCCACGTCGAGGTCTAGGTTGCCCTCGTGCTTTTTGGCATAGTCGCAGGTTTTCATCCGCTGCTTCGCCAGCCCGACATAGCTCGAATCAGCCCCGCCCGGCGCGGCGACGAACTGTTCATAAAGCGCGGTCGCCTCGGTGAACTTGCCCTGGTCCTGTTTCACCCCGGCCAGCCAGAAGGGCGCGAGCGGGTCGTGCAGCTTGGTCTTCCCGTCAAAAATGCGCTGATAGGCCGCCTCCGACTGCTCGAAGGCGCCCTGCAAACGCGCGGCCTCGGCGAAGCCCGCCCAGCCTTTCGCATCCGCGCTGTCTATTGCCAGCATTTTGCCGTAGGTGACCATCGCACCGTAGTAGTTTCCGTCCGCGAGGTATTTCGCGGCGGCTCGTTCAAACGCCCCGGAGGTCTGGCCGGTCGCCAAAACCGAGACGAAAAGGAGTGAAAGGATTGGTAGGATTGCGTTTTTCATGTGTTGACGGAAAAGTGGTTGTCCATATCTTGAATGGCTTATTGTCAATGGTTGATTGTGGGTTGGGGGCTTCGGCACAATCAGCCATTGACAATTGATCACTCAAATTATCGGACAGGTCTTGAACATCGGCAGCGGGTGCACCTTGCACAGCCGATATATGGCAGAGAACTCGGGGCCGCCGCGTCCGCTGGTCGCCTTGTCGAAGGCTGAGATGTTGAGGTCGTAGCTGAAGCCGAACTGCCAGGTGCCGAGCAGCAGCTCGATTTGCGGGACGATGGCGTCGGCCTTGCGGAAGTCCGTCCGCCCGGCAACGCCGAACCCGAAAGCTTTGGGCTGATAGGGATTGGGGTTGAGGTAGAAGCGGATGAGCGCGCTCGGAACGAAGGCTCTGTAGCTTCCCTGCGTCTGGTAGCTGGCGCCCGGCACGAGGTCGAGGCGGTTGGTGAGGCGGAAGGCACCCATCGCGTAGAATGCAGCGCGGCGGCGCAGGCGGGCGTTGGAGTCGTCCCAAAAGTTCTCCTTCGGCTGGTTGAGGTGGTGGACGCCGACGCCGAAATCGATTTTCGAGCGGCGCGAGGCGTTGTTCCAGCGCCAGTTGATGCCCGCGCCCAAGTCGAAGAAGCCGACGTTGCGGTTGTCGAAGTTCTCGCCGAGGTCGGCACCGGAGTTGAAGTATTTTTCGTGGTACCACTGGTTGTCGGTCGTCACCTTGTCGCTGTCGAAACCGCGCCCGTTCCAGCCGCCGTGCAGTCCACCGGTGAGGAAGTTGGTCGAGTTGACGGGGAGGGTGAACGAGCCTTGCAGGGCGATGGTGTAGCTCGTCAGCGCGAGGAGGCCCTGCCGGTCGTAGTCGAGCAGAAGGGCGCCGGAGAAGTAGCGGTCGTAGGCGCCCTTTTTCGTGTAGAACTTGTTCTCGACGCTGGCCGCGAAGGTGTTGTACGGCACGCGCACGGAGCGCCACTGGTTGCGGTAGTTGGCGGCGAAGCGCATGTCGCAGCCGAAGACGCCGTTGAGGCCGGGCGAGAGGTTGAGGGGCGAGTTGCCGAACTGGGAGAAGTGGATGTCCTGCGCAAAGGGGGTCGAGACGGCTGCGAGGAGCAGGGCGGTCGAGAAGAAGAGATTTCGTGTAAAGTTCTTCACTGCATTTACTTTGTTGAATGGCAAAATACTGCTTGTAACAGGCTGCAAAGCTACCTCTGGCAGCCCGGCGTGGCCCGAAACGCACCGTCGCACGGACGGCAATTAGTGTCTTTTATCTGAAACAATTGCGCCGAAGGGTCGTAGCCGCCGGGGATTGCTTGGCGACATTTTGCTTGTGATTAAGGAAGGAAAGGGCAAATTACCGTGATTGCGGTAAGGGGGGCATCGGTGTTTTTGGGCATGGGCGAGCTGATATCCGCAGCCCAGCGTCAAATCTGTTTTCAATGGTTCGGGTTGAGCATCGAGAAGATGCGCGAGTCGCCGTACTTGCCGTCAAAGAAGCAGTTCTCCCGAAAATAGGCCTCCTGCACAAAGCCCTGCTTTTCCAAAACGCGCGCACTGGCGATGTTCTCTGGGTCGGTGTTTGCCGCGATGCTGTGGAGGTTCATGCCGCGCCAACCGTACTCGAGAATGGCCGCCATCGCCTCGCTGGCGATGCCCTTCCCCCAATGCTCGAAAGCAAGCGAGTAGCCAATCTCGGCGCGGTGGTTGTCGGCCTCGATTTTCCATATGCCCATCATGCCGAGCAGTTCGCCTGGCGCCGCATGGAAGGCGATGGCCCAGTTGACGGACTCGTTTTTCGCATTGCCCTCGAGGTTTGCGGCAATCCAGGCTTCGGCCTCGTCGCGGTGCCGCATCGGCGGGCGGGCGATGTAGCGAAGCACCCGCGAGTCGGAGCGCATCCGGAAAACAGCCTCGACGTCGCCGGGCATGGCCAGTTGGCGCAGCAGGAGGCGGTCTGTTTTCAGCGTCGGGAAGGGGGTGAACTGGAGGGTGAGCATGGGCTTTTTTGAAAATTCAATTCCGCAGCGGCTTCCCCGTCTCCAGCATGTGCTGGATCCTCTCGAGCGTCTTCTGCTCCCCGCAGAGCGAGAGGAACGCTTCCCTTTCCACGTCCAAAAGGTACTGCTCCGACACCCGCTGCGGGCTGGACAGGTCGCCGCCGCAGAGCACCCAGGCCACTTTTTTCGCTATCAAAATGTCGTGCTCCGTCGCGTATCCGCCGAGTTTGAGCGAGTGCGCGGCGACGTAGAGAGCACCCAAACCCGTCCGGCCGAGCACCATCACGTCCTTTCGCGGAATGGGGCGGACGTAGTTCGGCGCGAGCTCCAAAACCTTCTTTTTCGCCTCCGAGATGTTGCGCCCGGCGTTCGGCACGACGCGGTCTTTTTCGTGGGTGAGATAGCCGAGGTTGAACGCCTCGTGCGCGCTCGTCGCCACCTGCGCCGTCGCTATGGTTTTGAATTTTTCAATCAAGTCCGGGATTTGCACGTCGCCCTCTTTGAACGAGTCGGAGAGGCGCAGCGCGAACTCCTTCGTCCCTCCGCCGCCCGGCAGCAGGCCCACGCCCACCTCGACGAGGCCAACGTAGCTCTCCGCCGCCGCCATCACCGCATCGCAGTGCATCGACATCTCGCAGCCGCCGCCGAAGACATAGCCCTGCGTCGCCGCGACGACCGGGATGGCCGAGTAGCGCAACCGCATCGAGGTCTGCTGGAAGATGTTGGTCGCTTGGTTCAGCTCGTCCCATTCCTGCTGGTAGGCCATCATGGCGACCATCA
>JBGAWE010000166.1:0-10502 GCA_044227705.1 Saprospiraceae bacterium | reverse complement strand
CTCGGCTCTGGGCTACCTCTCCCAGACCAGTTCGAGCGGTCGGCGGTTGAAAACAACAGATAAACTCTCTTATCAACTGTCCGTGAAACCAGACCACCTCATTTTTGGCTGTTTGGCCTCCCACCTCCTTTTTGATTTGAGAATTGCCGACAAAACGTTGCCGCTGTTGTTCGGTCCATTTGTTATCCGGCCGCACAGTAAAGCTTTTCGAGTAAGGCATTCTACTTGAAAGGGGAAAGCTGGCTTGGAAGTGCGAGCGATTTTCCAACTTTGCCCATCCCCGCCATGGCCAGAACGGCGGCTGGTGCCGCTTCTTCAAACGTTCAAACCTCAAATCTTTCATGTCAAAACAAGTCTACGAAACGGAGCTGAAAAGCTGGATTGAGGACGAAAAAGCGGCCCTCGAACTCATCAACGTCACCGGAAAGCTGTGGTTTGACCGGTCGGTGGAGCTGGTCATCTTCCGAAACCAGATGGTCGACCGCTCGGCCTCCGAGCTGCTCAACCTCCACCACTACGCCCGCGAGGTCGTGCGGCACTCGCTCACCGTCCACGACACGCTCGGCGTGGCGAAGGCCATCCACCGCGCCAAGTTCGCGCCCTCGCGCCTCGACATCGGGCGCACGGCGTCGAGTGGCTCGACTGAAGGGCGAGTTTGCCGACGAGGACGAGTTCATTGCGAAGAAGTTCGCCGGTTTCATCGGCGAGGACAAGATGAAGCTGCAGCCGCGCGACGTCGTGCTGTACGGCTTCGGCCGCATCGGCCGCATCGCGGCGCGCGAACTCATCACACAGGCAGGGAAGGGGCAGCAACTGCGCCTCCGGGCCATCGTCACCCGCGACAAAAGCCCCGACGACATCGTCAAGCGCGCCGACTTGCTGCGCTCGGACAGCGTGCACGGGCATTTCTCCGGCACTGTCATTGCCGACGTGGCCGAGAAGTGCATCTGGGTCAACGGCCACAAAATCCACATGATCAGCGCAGGCTCGCCGGAGGAGATCGACTACACCGCGTTCGGCATCGACAACGCGCTGCTCATCGACAACACGGGCGTGGGCGACCGCGAGAAATTGAGCCGCCACTCGTCGAAGGGCATCGCCAAAGTCCTCCTGACCGCGCCGGGCAAGGGCGACATCCCCAACATCGTCCACGGGGTGAACAACCTCAAGTTCGACGTCGAAAAAGGAGAACATCTGGTCGGCCGCAAGCTGCACGACGAACGCCATCGTGCCCGTCCTGTCGGTCATCCACAAAAACCTGGGCATCGAAAAGGGCCATATCGAGACCGTCCACTCGTACACGAACGACCAAAATTTGCTCGACAACATCCACCCGAAGTTCCGGCGCGGCCGCTCGGCGGCGGTGAACCTCGTCATCACGGAAACGGGCGCCGAGAGCGCGATCGCGAAAGTGATGCCGGAGCTTTCGGGCAAGTTCACGGGCAACGCCATCCGCGTGCCGACGCCGAACGTCTCGCTCGCGGTGCTCAATTTGCAAATCGAGAAACCGACGGACAAGGCAACGGTCAACGAGATCATGCGGCAGGCGGCGCTCTCGGGCGACCTCGTCGAGCAGATCCAATACTCGATGTCGCAGGAACTGGTGAGCAGCGACCTCGTCGGCAACTCCACGTCGAGCATCTTCGACTCGCCCGCGACCATCGTCTCGAAAGACGGGAAAAGCATCGTCCTCTACGTCTGGTACGACAACGAGTACGGCTACACACGGCAGGTCATCCGTTTTGCGAAGCAGTTGGCGGGGGTGATCCGGTTGCGGTACTATTGATTGGTCATCCGCTTTTCGAGCTCCATATTCTCAAAGAAAAAGGCCGACGAGGGCAATCCCCCGTCGGCCTTTTCTTTTGAAAAGCCAAGTCATTGGTTACTCCTCGTAGTAGTCCAGTCCGAGGTGCGTAATCAGCTCCTCGCCCATCAGGTGCCGCAGCGTGTTCTCCAGTTTGTGGAGCTGCTTGAACACGTCGTGGATCGGCTCAAGGCCGGGCGCGGTCTGCGGCGCCTTGAAGTAGAACGAGAGCCATTCCTGCACCCCGCACATCCCGGCCCGCTGCGCGAGGTCGAGGAAGAGCGCGAGGTCGAGCACGATGGGCGCGGCGAGGATGGAGTCGCGGCAGAGGAAGTTGATCTTGATCTGCATCTGGTAGCCGAGCCAGCCGAAGATGTCGATGTTGTCCCAGCTTTCCTTGTTGTCGCCGTGCGGCGGGTAGTAGTTGATGCGGATCTTGTGGTAGAGCTCGCCGTAGAGTTCCGGCTGCTTCTTCGCGTCGAAGATGCCATCGAGGACGTTGCCCTTCGAGACCTCTTTCGTTTTGAAATTCTCGGGCGCGTCGAGAACGGCCCCGTCGCGGTTGCCGAGGATGTTGGTCGAGAACCAGCCGCGAACGCCGAGCGCCCGAGCGTTGAGGCCCGGCGCGACGATGGTCTTCATCAGGGTCTGCCCGGTTTTGAAATCTTTCCCGCCAATGGCGACGCCCTCTTTTTTGGCCAGATCGACCAGGGCCGGGATGTCGCAAGTGAGGTTCGGTGCGCCGTTGGCGAACGGAACGCCCGTCTTGATGGCCGCCCAGGCGTAGATCTGGCTCGGCGCGATGGCCGGGTGGCTCTCGCGCATCCCTTTTTCAAAAGCCTCGATGGTCTGGTGGACGGGCTGCGCCTCGATGTACGCCTCGGTCGACGCGCACCAGACCATGACAAGCCGTGAGCAACCGTTCTCCGCTTTGAAGCGGGCGATGTCTGCGATGAGCTGCTCACCCAAATCCATCTTCGACTTGCCGGTCTTGACGTTCGGCCCGTCGATGTTTTTGATGTAGTTCTTGTCAAAAACGGCCGACATGGGCTTGATTTTCGACATATCGCCTTTCAGCTTGTCGAGCAGCGGCCGGTCGAGGACGGCCGCGTTGACCGCCGCCTCGTAGGCGTTCTCGGCGAAGATGTCCCAGCCGCCGAAGACGATTTGCGGCAGCTTTGCCAACGGCACGAAGTCGTTGATTTTCGGCTCGCGGCCGTCCGTGCGCTTGCCGAGGCGGATGCTGCCCATCTGCGTGAGCGAGCCGATGGGCTGGCCGATGCCCTTGCGCGCGGCGATGACGCCCGCGTAAAAAGTGGTGGCCACCGCGCCCATTCCGGGCGTGAGGATGCCCAGCTTGCCGGAGGCGGGGGCGATTTTCGTTTTCTTGCTTTTAGCCATTGTCAGTGAACAGGTTGGATTGGTTGATGCCGGTTTTGGGGCGGCGAAGGTGAAAAAATTACGGCTTACGACCAACGACTTACGTCGGACGGCTTGTCCCGCCTTCGTTGGCCGTGTGTCGTCGGTCGTCAGAATTTAGAATTCGAGCTTTCCGGAGACGCGAATCCCATACTTCGAGGTCTGCGGCAAGTTCAAATAGGTGAACCGCCGGACGAAGTCGACGCGGATGATGTGGAAGATGTTCCCGATGCCGATACTCCCCTCGACGTAAGGCGTCCGCTTTTCATCGAAAGTGTAGGTAAGCGCCCGGCCGTCCTCATAGCGGGGCAGCTCGTAGATGCCCTTGCCTGCCTCAGGCTTGTTGGTCTTCGAGAGCTGGCCATAGATGACCTTGACCGTCGCCAGCTCGCGCCATTTCAGGCGGCGGATCAGCGGGATTTTGTTAAAAAAGAACCCGTAGAAAGCCTGCTCCATGTTTACCCCGACATAGCGGTCGGAGGCGAATTCCATGAAGTTCATCATCGAATAGTACTGGTATTTGTACAAAAACGACTGGTTTGCCTTGTGGATGGTCAGCAGCGGGTAGGGTACGCGGCCGTTCACGCCGCCGCCCTCGACGTAGAGGTAGTTGTAGCCCAGCGGCGGCGTGCGGGTGAACTTGTAGAGGCTGAACATGACTTCGTCGTACTTCCACTGGCCGCCCAGGAAGTTGTCGACCCCGCGCCCGTAGCGCAGCGTCCAGATGGCGTTGAAGCGGATGCGCTGCCGCCAGCCGTTCTTCGTCGTGTAGAACTCCTCGCCCGGCGCGTAGCGGAGTTGAATCCACGGTTTTGTCGAGATGACGGGCGCGTTTTCCACGAGTTTGTCGTCCGTCGGGATGAACTTGAGGCTGCCCAGCGGCGTGATTTCCCGCCGGTCGACGCCGAGGAGGAAGGAGAACTTCGTCCGGTACTCCTTCTCCCACTGGATGGCGAGGCGCTTCATCATGAAGAACTTATCGTTCGTTCCCCGCACGATGGAGGAGGCGATGCCCGTTGGGACGAAGACCGTCGGGTCCGTCCCCGGCGTTCGCAAATCCTCCTGATAGTTGACTCGGATGATGTTCTGCGGGAAAGAGTTGTATGGCTTCCGTCTGTCGAGGCTGAAGACCCCGCCGACGCCCCATTTCCATTTCTTGTCGTTCGTCCCGTAGGCCACGAAGCCCTCGAAGTTGCCGCGCCGCCAGAACTCGGGCCGCGTCCGCCCGCCGAACTTGAAGCGGTTGCCCTCCACCGGGTTCCATGCGTAAAAAGTGTTTATCCGCCCTATTTCGATGCCCGGCGTGGGCCGGTAGTGGCCGATGACGGCGATGTAGATGATGTCCGTCACCTTCTTGAACAAGGGCGTGTTCTGTAGCGAGTCGATGTTTTTGTAGGTCGCCGCCTCGACCTGCGTCAGTGCGACGTGGCGGTTGTTGTTCCAAAAAGTGTCGCTCTTTTCCTCGGCCCCGGCCAGCAATTTGCGTTGTTCGAACTGCTCGGCGAAGAGCGAGTCCGGCACTTTGATGTCGACCGACGGGTTGCGGTGCGAGACGAGCCGCTCGCCGAACAGGCCCATCCCCTTTTTCGAGAAGCCGAAGTCCATGCGGTATTCCTCCTCCGAAAGGACCCACTTGCCCTCTTTGGTTTTGGAAAATTTCTGTTCCAGCTCCATGTTCTTCACCCAGTTCAGGCTGATTTTGGGGTTAACCGTGAACACGCAACGGGTGACGGGATAGGTGCTGTCGAGCGCGATGTAGAGGTCGCCCTGCAGGAGCATGTCCATCTTGTTGCGCGGGAAGAACTGGAGCCGCACGATTTTCGACCCCTGCACGATGGTCGTGTCCGCCGGGTAATAGCGGTAAAGCAGCGGTGCCCCGTTGGCGATGGGGCTGATGAAGTCGTTGGTGAGGATGACGACCGCGTTGTCGTACAGGTCGATCTCTTGATAGAGCTGCTTAAGGTAGAGGTCGATGCCGCCGTCGTCCATCATCGGGAACTTGACGGTCTTCTGAGCTTTTACCAAAGTCTTCTTTCCCTTCGGCTCCCGTCGGCTGTAAAAATCCGAGAGGCTTTCCTGCAAATAGACCGGCGTGACCCCCACGCCCGACATCAAGGTGGTGTCGACGTTGTCGAGCGCGAACTTCCAGCTCTTCAAGACCCGCTTGTCGCGGTACTTCTCCGACAGGTTCGACAAGCCCATCAAGGTCTTCTCGTACTGCTCCTCGTGGAAGGTGCCGAACTTCTCGACGCGGTTGCGGTCGCGGTTGTCGATGACGTGGCGGATCAGCTCGACGGCCGGGTTGTTCTTGTTGCGATAGCGGCCGGACTTGACGACGACCTCCTTGATCTGCCCTGTCAGCGGCTGGAGGGCGACGTTGATGGTCATGCGCGCCGAGTCGAAGTTGACCTGCACCACTTGCGTATCGTAGCCGATAGAGGCGAAGCGAAGTTCGGTTACGCGCTTCTTGACCTTGATTTCGTAGAGGCCGTTCAGGTCGGTGTTCGCCCCGATGTTCAGAAGCGTGGAGCCGACCGTGGCGAACGGCACCGGCTCGCCGTTCGACGCGTCGGTGACCTTGCCCGAGATGATCCGGGTGGTGATGGGCGTCTGTGCGAACAATGTTTGGAACAACAGGACAAAAAGGGCCGTCAACAGGCTCTTCGTTTGTTTTTCAATAGCCATTGGCGTGGAATGTTTGGTCAGCATAACGGGCTGGGTCGGTGCAAAGGTTGTTCAAAAATGGCGATTTATTGCAGCACGGCATGGATGCAGCGTCCGACGGGAATGCCCGACGGGCGGCCGCAGGTAACATCAACTACGCGCAAAAGGTTGGTGCGGATTGGGGATTGCAAACTTTGTGCAAGGCGAAAAACAACAGATGCGCTCAACGAAACTTTAGGTTGCGAGCAAATTTCTCGTCCGTTAAGCTCCGCAAAAAGGCCACGAGGTCGGCGCGCTCCCCCGCCGTCAAACCCAGCGGCCGTACGAGCGGGCTGCGGTGCGGGTGTGCCCTGCCGCCCGAGTTGTAGTGCTCGACGACCTGTTCGAGCGTGGCGAGCGAGCCGTCGTGCATGAAGGGCGCCGTCAGCCCAACGTTTCGCAGCGTCGGCACCTTGAAGCGGGCGATGTCCATCGAGTCCTCCGTCAGGCGGAAGCGGCCGGGGTCGGGGTAGTTCTCGTAAAGGCCGTTGTTCTCGAAGGCGTAGTTGGTGAAGTTGAAACCCGAGTGGCAGTTCGAGCAGCTTGCTTTTTCGGAAAAGAACAAGGCCCGACCGCGCTCCTCGGCAGCCGATAACGCGTCCTTTTTGCCCGAAAAAAAGAACTCGTCGAACCGGCTGCCGCCCGAGATGAGGGTCCGCTCAAAGCAGCCGATGCCCCGCGTGATGATGTAGAAATCCGGGTCGCGGCCGTAGGCCTCGCGGCTCATTCGGACATAAGAGGTGTCCGTTTTCAGCCGGTCGGCTATCAGGAGGATGTTGAAATCAAACTCGTTGTGCTCCTGGATCGGGACGAGTATCTGCATCTCGAGCGTCGGCACGCCGCCCTCGCGGGTGAAATAGGGTTGGTAGGCGACGTTGGCCAAAGTCGGGGCGTTGCGCTTGCCCGCCGCGCCGCCCGCGCCCGGCGAAAGAGCCACCGAGTCGCTGAAAGCATGGCCCGCATCGTGGCACGAGGTGCAGGAGATGGAGCTGTCGCGGGAGAGGGCCTTTTCGTAAAAAAGCTTCTTGCCCAGCGCGAAGCGGGCGGCGGTCAGCTCGTTGTCGGCGGGAAAAACGGGCACTGGAAAGCCGGGCGGTACGACCAGCAGCGGCTCCGGCAAAGGGGGCGGCGCTGGCTGCCCTTCCTTCCGGCAGGCAAGGAGGAAGAGCAGCCCAAGCGCGATGAAAAGCCCCCTTTTCATTAAAAATCAGTTGAGAACAACCAGTTTTTGCGCGGCCAATGGCTTCCCGTCGCGCAGCAGCCGCACGATGAAGACCCCCTCCGACGGCGTTTTTTCCAACAGAACCGACTGGCCGACGGCATCCCGGCGGCTGACAACGCGCCCCGCCAAATCCGAGACCACGACCTCGTAGCCGCCGCCCGTCGGCAGGACGTACTCCGCCCGCGCCTCGCCGCCAGTGACCGGGTTGGGCGAGACGGAGAACGCCCCGTCAAAGCCGGGGCTGACGACGGCCGCAGGCGTGGCGGCGGTGAAGACGAGCTTCTGGAAGTTCTCTATGAGCGTCGCCGCGTTGCCCGAGGTGCCGTGCTGGAGGATGCCGGTCGAGACCTTGAGATTTTCGATGGCCCGGGCGTAGTCGGCGTTGAGATGGATGACGAGCTTGCCGGGCGCGACCTGCTCGGCACTGGTGGCGATGGTTTGCGAGTGATAGTTCTGGTCGCCGAGGGTGTGGATTTCGAAGTGCAGCGGGTCGGTGCCCGCGTCGCCCTCAATGGCGGCAAAGCGGTAACCTGCTGCCCATCCCCATTGCATCTCGGGGTTCTGCGGCGCGAGCGGGTCGTCTGGCGCGTAGATGGTCGGGTCGCTGTGGTTGGCCTTTTCCTCGACGCCGACGGAGAAGGTGACGGCCTCCACGTTCACGACACCCGCCATTTGGCCGAGATTGTACTCCGACGCCAGCGCCGGGCGGACGAGCAGGTGAACCCCCGCCGCCTCTGCGACCTGTCCGCCGTCGTGCACGACCTTGATTTCGGAGATGTAGTACTCAAATCGGGTGTAGGTAACCGGGTAGCCGCTCGTCGGGTGGTCGAAAACCTGTCCGAGCTGGAAACCGGCCGGGCCGAGCTTCGGCGCGAGGTGCAGCACGACCTCCGTCTGCGCCGTCGCGGCCGAGGCCAGCACGGCGAGGAGGCAAAGGGAGAGGAAAGTTCTTTTCATGAAAAAGCGGTTGAATTGTTGGAAAACGGCGGCGGCTCGGGGCGGTTCAGCGGTGAAGAAACGGATTTCGCCAAACTTGGCGCAGGCCCTCGAACGGGTTTGACAACGGCGGGCAATTTCTCGATGGCCGCCTATGGGGTACTTGGCCCTATGTTTTATCGATGCGCTTTCAGCCCCGCAATAAGTTTACAAGCTCCAGCAGCGCAGCCGTTATCTGGTTGCGGTCGGTTCTGGCGTCCGAGTGGCTGATGGTGCCCATCCGTTCGTTGCGCTCGACCTTGCTCACGCGGTTTTGCAACTGCGTCACCTGCGCCCGCACGTCGTAGTCGTCGGGCAGAAGCTGGCTTTGCAGGAACGCAAGCCCGTTTTCCGTGCTTCCGTTGCCGATGAGGGCAGCGATTTGCTGATAGGCAGCCGCCGGGAGCTTTGTCTTCACAGTCAGGGGCGGTAGTGGCGCGGTTCCGGGCTGCGGCGCTGCGCCCTGAACATGGTAGTTGACGATGGTCTGGGCCTGTTGGTAGTTGTCGCCCTGCTGGAAGTTGCCCCCTACCTTGATGGTGCCGCCCTCTATCATCTTGATGTTGTCCACATCGCTGCTGGGCGCGAGTCCGTTGTCGCCTTGATGGAAATTGCCGTCGACTTCCATGTTCACGTTCTTGATGGACATCACCCGCTTGGCCCGCTGCGTCTCCAGCTCGCCGAGCTTCACCGCCAGTTCTTTCATGAACTCCGGGTTGTCCTTCAGTTCCTCCAGTTTGTCGGCGATGATGTCCGCTTTGTACTCCTCCGATTTTGCCGGGTTGGTCAGCCGCTCCGTCGTTTTGGCGTCTTCCGGTTTCAAAAACCACGATTTCACCCAATCGAAGGCCGCGCTGAACCATTCGTTGCCGAAGCCCTTCACTTCTTTCTTTTCGAGAATCGTGTCGAGGATGAATTTCCCCGCTGCTGCCATGTCCATCATAGGTCTATGCGTTTGATGGGCAGCGAGATTGGCATCCACGCGAATCCGCGCCCTTGTTTTGATGAAAAATCAACCGGTTTCATGCCCATGCAACCGCCACGCATCGGCTACCGCTCCGTCATTTGTTTGAAAAATATGGTGCGCGGGTGCTCCGGCCCGAAGTTTCGCAGGTAGTTCTCGTAGGCTGCCTGCCACAGCGGCCGGGCCTTCTCCATTCGGCCGGTGTTCGCATAGACAAAGGCGAGGTTGTTCTGGCGAACGGCCACCTCCGGGTGATTGGGGCCAAAGTTCTTCAAGGCGCTGGCCAGCGCCGTTTCCAACAAGCTCTCCGCTTCCGCGTGGCGGCCCAAATCCCCGTACACATTCGCCAAGTTCGACTGGCTAACCGCCACGGTCGGGTGGTCGGGGCCAAAGTTCTTCAAGTCGCTGGCCAGCGCCGTTTCCAACAAGCTCGCCGCTTCCGCGTGGCGGCCCAAATCCCCGTACACATTCGCCAAGTTCGACTGGCGAACCGCCACGGTCGGGTGGTCGGGGCCGTGAAGCTCCATGTCCATATTGAGCGAGCGTTCCATGCGCTCGGCCGCTTTTGCATAAAGACCGAACTGACTGTCCAGTTCACCGAGCCTGTCGAGGAGGTTGGAAAGGTTTGCGCTCTGTCCGTCGCGGAACAGCTCTTCCACCCGGTCTGCATAGGGCCGGCACTTGTCTTTCTCAAACAGGTTGTGCGATGGGTCATGCTCATCATAATGAATCAACCGCCGGACATGGTCGATAAAAGGGTCGGCATAGTTGATGTCGACTCCCAGCTTGTCGAACGCCACTTCGGCGATGAGGGGGTGCAGCGAAAAAGTGGGTTCCTCGATACCGGCCTGCTCGCGCCGCAGCCAGCCGAGCTGTGCCAGCGCGGAGAGCGAGCGGGGGAGGTCTTTGAGGTCGAAGACGGCCAGGTTTTCTTTCAAAAAACCCTTTGTGAAACCGGTGGCCGTCGGCAAGAGGGTGAAGGCGCGCAGCAAATCGCGGTCGGCGCCCTTCACTTGGTCGAGGGTCTCGAAGATGGCCCAGATGTACTGCTCGATGCTGGCGTTGTCGAGCTGTTTTCGATACAGGGCCGCGTGGTCGGTGTCGGGGGCAAAGTCCTCGTTGATTTCGCCCGCGTGGAAGGATTGCTCGGCCACCATTTTTTGGAGGCGGGCAAACGGGATGCCGCCGCTGGCCACCGCTTTTGCGACCAGTTCTATCAACAAGGTGTGGAGGAACAGCTTTTTCAGCAAGTCGGCTACCTCCTCGTCGGAAGGGTTTGCCGCGTCGGGGCCGCCGTCGGGCAGTTTGGCGAGTCGGCGAAAGAGCGCGACAGCCTCGTCCACCCGCACCGGCCCGACGGCGACTGGCTCCCAGCCGCGAGGCTGCTCGCGCGAAGTGACGACGAAGCGGCAGCG
>JBGAWE010000165.1:0-11112 GCA_044227705.1 Saprospiraceae bacterium | reverse complement strand
GGCCACATTTTCTCCTCCATCGCCCGGGCGGGCATCCCCGAATTTCAATGGACAAGGTTCCGCGTAGGCTACGCCCGCCAGCTCTCCCCAAAAATCGGTGTGGGCGCGACGGCCGATTTCTCCCAAATCCGGGCGGGCGAGTACGGCGGCACGTCGGCCGTCTCCGTCGGCATCGGCTTGCTTTGGCACCCGCGGAAGGATTTTTGGTACGCCGCCTCCATCCAAACCCCGACCTCGACGGGCTGGAAGACCGGCGAGGCCCGCTCGCCCGTCATTCGCTGGGGCGGGATGTACCAGCTCAACCCGCTCGTCGGGATGGTCCTTGAGCTGGAAAAGGCGCTCGGAACACCGCCCGTCCTGAAAGGTGGCCTCGAATATTCGATGCTCAAAAAACTCGTGCTTCGCTCGGGCATCCGCAGCGGGCCGTTCCGTTGGGCCTTCGGCGCGGGCCTTCCGCTGCGCGACGGGCTGGCGGTTGATTTTGCTGTCGACTGGCACCCGACGCTCGGGCTGACACCGGGGGCGACGGTTGCGTGGAGCGGCGAACGGAAGAAAAAGGCCCACCCTAATTGAGCAACTGGTCAATTGTCCCAAACAAATATGTTTTTGCCCCGGAAAACCTTTGCCGCCTTGCTGAATAGGTTTGTCCGCCCGGCCGGAAGCCCCCTCCTTGCGCCGCGCTCTTTCATCTGAAAACAGTCTTTTTCTATGGGAAACTTCCACGTCCTGCGGGTGGGCTTCATCGTCGCCGTCGCCTGCCTGGCAACCGGCCTCGCTGCGGCGCAGAGCGGCGAGCAGCCCGCCGAAAAAATCCACTTCATCCAGAACGACATCGAGGCGGCGAAGGCCGAGGCTGCCGTGTCGAAAAGGGGCATCCTCGCCAAGTTCGGTGCCCATTGGTGCCTTCCCTGCCGGATGATGGACGAGAGCGTCTGGCCCAATCCCGACCTCGTCTCGGCGGTCTCGAAGGATTGGGTCGCCCTCGCCGTCGACGTGGAGGATTTTGACGGCTTCGCGGCGAAGGAACAATTCTCCGTCCACGCCCTGCCGACCATCCTTTTGCTCGATTCGGAGGGGCGGGTTCTTTTCAAAAAGGAGGGCTCCTGCGGCGCGGGCGAGCTGCTCGACAAGCTCGAATTTTATCAAAAGAAAGGGGTGAAAGTCCTCGTTGCCGAGGCCGATGGGAGCTGGATGCCCGCCGAGGACTACCTGACCGGCCGGTCGGATTTTGAGCCGAGGCCGGTAGTCTTTTCGGCTCTTCCGGCTCCGGTTTTCTCCGAGACAGCCGCCGTCAAAACCGCCTCGGACGGCGAGACGGATTGGCCAATGCGTTGAAAATAAACGCTTTATCCCCGCGAAATATCAGGCATCAAATGTCACCATCACCCGCGCCGAGCGCGGGTGCGCTTGGCAGGTGAGGATGTAGCCCGCCTCGACCTCCTCGGGTTCGAGGGCGTAGTTGGTGTCCATCTCCACCTCGCCGTCAAGTACGCGGGCCTTGCAGGTGCAACAAACGCCGCCCTTGCACGAGAAGGGCAGGTCGGCGCCCGCCCGCATGGCCGCGTCGAGGAGCGGTTCGCCCTCCGCCGCCAGCGGGAACATGAACTGCGTCCCGTCGAGGATGACGACGACGTCGGCTTCGAGGTCGTTTTTCGGGCGGGGCGCGGCGGCCTCTTTCCTCGGAGACGGGGTGCCGAATAGCTCGAAATGCACCCGTTTTTTGTCGATTCCGAGCGAAATCAGGGTGTCCTGAATCTCAAAGGTCATGTCCTCCGGCCCGCAGATGAAGGCCTCGTCGACGGCCTTCGCGTCGAAGAAATGCCGCGCCAGCCGCTCGCACTTATCGCCCGAGAGGCGGCCCTGAAAGAGCGGTGCCGCGATGGTCTCCTTGCTCAAAAAATGGTGGACGGACAGCCGCGCCGGGAAGCGGTTTTTCAGCCTCTCCAACGCCTCGCGGAAGATGATCCCGTCGAAATTCTTGTTCCCGTAAAAGAGGATGAACTCGCTCTCCGGCTCCTCAAAAAGGACGGTTTTGAGGATGCCCATGACCGGCGTGATGCCGCTCCCGGCGGCGAAACCGAGGTAGCTTTTCCTGTTTTTCGGATCGATTTCGGTGAAAAAACGGCCCTGCGGCGGCATCACGTCGAGCAGGTCGCCGACGCGCAAGACCTCGTTTGCAAAGGTCGAGAACCGCCCGTCGACCACCTTTTTGACCGCGATGCGCAGCTCGCCCTCGCTCGGCGAGCTGCAAATCGAGTAGCTGCGCCGCACCTCCTCGCCGCCTATTTCGTGGCGGAGCGTCAGGTATTGGCCGTGTTTGAACTGGAAATCCCGGGACAGCTCGGCCGGAACCTCGAAAGCGATGGAGACACATTCGGCCGTCTCTCGCCGGATGTCGCGGACGGGCAGTTGGTAAAATTTGGTCGACTTCTTTTCAGACATGGCGGCGAAGGTAAAACGGCCCGCGACCCGCTGCTGCACTCAAAGCGGCTCTCTCGCCCAATCCGCGACCGAACAAGGGCCTTTCCAAACACCTATTTGTGGCTGCGCTTCGACCCGACCGCCAACGAAAGGCTGCTTCGAAAGTCCCTGTCCTCTTCGAGGCAGCGGAGGACGTGGTCGAAGTCGTATCTCGGCATCCATCCCAGCTCCCTGCGGGCCTTTCCATTGTCGTAGACGCGGTCGATTTGGTGAAACATCTTCCAGCCCTTGTCGCTGAAAAGGCACTCGAACTCGGGGCGGATCTCCTCAAAACGGCGGCCGCATCCGTGTTCGAAGGCGCAAATGCTCCGGCCTGAAGGGGCGTGGTCGCGCTGACGATGAACTTGCCAAACCCGATTTCCCCGGCCCTTTCCATCGCCAACAGATGGGCGGAACGACGTCCTCGGCGACCGGCGGTAAAGGAGTTCCACCGCCTTGATGTTGATGTCCTCGAAAGCATCTCTCAACGCCTGGTTGTCGTCCTCTTCGGGGAAGAAGCGAGACGTTTTCAAAATCAAGCAGGGCAATCGGTGGTCGCGGTGGAACAGTTGGCAGAGATCCTCTGCCGATGTACTGACCCGGCAAGATGTTCTTCAGGACTGGCCTCACCTCCTCGTCATTCGGGCAACGGCTCACCGGGCTTGGGGGTGAGCGCGTCGCCGAACGTGCTTGTCGTGCTCGTGAAAACGAAGCCTCCATTGCCGGTTGCTCTGCGCCTCCTCGAGTTGAGCGTCCCGGTGATGTTGGTGTTCGCAATTCTGTTTTGGAATGCGTCGCCACGTGGGGCTTGTGGAGCGTCGCGGCATGCACTATGAAGTCGATGTCCTTCACCGCCTCGGCGGCGCTGTCCGGGGATGGATCCGACTCGATGGGTGAACGCCGACGCGGGACCAGGTCGATACGGGGGTGGTCAACGCCCAGGCTTGTCAGCTCCCTTGCCAGGGCCTCTCCGAAATGACCGCTGCTGCCGGTGATGAGCACCCTCATGTCGAGTCCGAGTTTTTTGATTGGCGGTCAAACCTCCTCCGGCCCTTCCCCCACGAAGTCGGCGATGGTCATGCCGTCCTCGCAGTGGCTTTTCAGTTCCTCGATGAGGCCGCCGCGCACGTCAGGGAAGATTTCCTCTGGATAAAGAAGGTGGATGTTCGGCCCCGCGTCGATGGTGAAGAAGACCGGGTGGCCCGTCTCCTCGCGCCACTCGCGGACGCGCTCGATGATGGCGAGGCTGCCCGGTTTTAGGAGGAGGAACGACGGGTCGGAGGCCATCATCAGGGCGTGGAGGGTGAGGGCCTCATCCTCGACAATCTTCCCGAATGTGGCCAAATCGCCCGATTTGAGCGCGGGAATGAGCTGTTCCAGCCGCCGGTTGGCCTGTTCGTAGCGGGGCGAGGCGAACGGGTTGCCGTCCATCAGCGCGTGGCCCGCCCGGCTGGAGACCGATTTTTCGGCCGTGCTGACGAGGAGGATGTCGTCGTGGAAATTTTGAAAAACGGGGTGCATCTCCTCCCCGAACGGCACGGCGAACTCGTCCGAGCTGCCCGCGACCGCCGCCGTCCTCCCCCAGACCGCGGCCTGCCCGAAGACTGAGCGGCACGCGCTGCCCGAGCCGAGCCGGGCAATCATCGAGGCCTTTTTGTCAAAATCGCCACTGTCGCCGAGGGTCGAAAAAAAGCGGTCCTCGAGCGAGCAGAGGCAGAGCGCGAGCGCCGACATCGCCGAGGCCGACGACGCGATGCCCGCCGAATGGGGGAAGGAGTTGACCGTCGAGACCGTCCATTTGAGCTGGCCCAAAAAGGGGAAGACCGGCAACAGGCTTTCGAGGAATCGCTGCGTCTTCGCGCCGAAGGCCTCGTTCAACTCGTTTTGAAAAAAGAAATCGAGCGCGACGGCCCGCTCGTCACCCGGCTCGCGGGCCTCGTAGCCGAGCAGCGTCTTGGTGAAGGCGTTGTTCAATGTCAAGCTGACGGAGGGGTTTCGCGGCAGTTGGCGGCCGTGCTTGCCCCAATATTTGACGAGGGCGATGTTCGACGGGCTGCGCCAGTGGACGTGGCCCTCCTCGATTTCGTCGACGGTCAAGAGGAGGTTTGGGTTTTCCAAAACCATGTTCGACGGGGTTTAGAAGCTGAAACCGAGATTGGCCGAGAGGGTGAAGTTCCGGTCGTCGTCCTTCCGAAAGATCGGCTTTCCGGCCGCGTCGGGCGCCGAGAGGTCGCGATCGGAGGCGTTGTTGGAGATATCGGTCAGGCCCCAGTTGGCGCGCGCGCCGAGCCAGAGGGTGTGCGTGAGGTAGACCGCCGCGCCGACGTTGATGCCGAAGTCGATGGCCTTGTAGAGGGCCTTGTCCTTCGTCGGGTACTGGTGGTAGGCGCCGAGCAGCGACGGGGTCTGGACGGTCTGGCCGTCGAGGGCGAGGTTGCGCAGGTCGCCGGAGCCGTCGCCCGCGCCGTCGCGGCGGAAGTCGTAGGCGAGCACCCAGTTGTAGTCGGTGATTTTGGTGCCCGCGCCGGTCATGCCGGTGAAGACCAGCTCCCCGTCGGCCGAGGAGGCGATGAGCGCGGCGATGCTCGGCCCGGCCAGCAGCTCGAACCTTTTGTAGCGGCCGACGGCAAGGACGGGCAGCTCGAAATAGCTGTTGTTGATGTTCATCGACCACAGGCCGGTGCCGCTGGCGCGTATGTCGGGGCCGCTCGTGGCCTTGAAGTTGAAATAGGTCGGCCCCTGGTACTTGTATTTGCCTCCTTTTTTAGTGTAGGCCAGCTCGGTGCGCAACTCGAAATAGTCGCTAAAGTGCCAGCCGAGCGAGGCGGCGATATTGAAGCCCACGAGGTTCTTCCACTCCTCGCCCGCTGCGCTCGGGCCGTCGATGCGGTTGAAATTGAGACCGGTGCGGATGCCGAAGCTGCGGTCGACTTGGGCGGTGGCCGCCATGGCGAGGAGGAGGAGGGGGAGGAGGATGGTTTTTTTCATGTTTTTAATTGAAACAGCATGGTTTATAGTCTGGCAATCACCGAGGAATTTTTGAACGGACATCGGAACAGAAGAGAGTGGGGCCGAACAATCGGATATCGACTTGCTTTTTTTCAGAACGGTTATTGAAATCAAACATCAACATCCAATCCTTGTTTATGCCAACCACACAACCCACAGCTTGGCAACAATGTTTGGGGTCAAAGCCATGAATAGGATTTAGCATCAAGTCAAAAATGTGGTTAAAGTTCCCACACAATTCATAGTCATCAAAATGTTCAATCTCAAAAAGGTATGCTCCAAAATAGTGGAAATCATGTTTAGCAAAATCGAAGTCTGCCACCGAGACAAAAAAGAAAGCTTCAATGCTCAATGAGTTTTTTATCAAAGCGTGTCTGACCAGCTTATTAAGCTCCTTCATTGAGGTGCCAAAAGAAGGCCCACTTGAATAGACGAACATTTCAAAGTAATTGAAAGCCAGGTCTTTTCCAACGTAAAGCGGTCTGGAAAAAAGCAACTCCTCTTTTTCAAATAAAGCAGTTCGAAAAACTCGCTGGTCTTCTGAAAGCAGCTCCTGATAAAACCAGTTGGTCAGCTCCTCTTTCTCTTCTTCTGAAAAGATGAGGTTATCGCTGTAAAATAGACTTGACCAATAAGTCCCATCTGGCAGGGCTCGGACTGGGTTGCCCCATTTGTCGAGAATAACTCGAAGTTCAAATTTCTTCATGCCTTGTTGCTTCTGCTCACCCATCATCAAAGGCTCCGGATCAGCCCTTTTCCACCGACGCGTTGCCCTCTGCGACGCACCCGGCCGCCAGCCCGGCGTGGAAGGCAACAACCACCGCCTCTTCCTCCGGCTCGGCGAAGCGGCACCGAGCTTCGTAACATCGCCTCAACGTTCTCCACCGGTTGCCTGCTGCCCGCCGCCCGAAGTGGTTGGATTGGCCCGGCAAAGCTAAAAAACACGGCACCGACGCTCGAAAGCACGACATAAAGCAGGCGAAAACACCGCCTAGCGAAGCCCCAACGACTTGGCAGACGGCACTGCTTCCGGCTATAAGTTGCTGGTAATCAACAGGTCCAAGCTCGTCACCTTCATCTGGAACCGCTCCCCGAGGTAGCTGTTCGTCAGGCAGCCCTTGTAGGTGTAGACCCCGTTGCGCAGCCCGTGGTTGGCGGAAATCAGGGCCTCCATCGATCCGACGGCCTCCGTTTTTAGGAGCATTGAAGTCAGGATGTTCGAGAAGCCGATGCTCGCCGTGCGGCTCACTCGGGAGGCGATGTTGGGCACGCAGTAGTGGATGATGCCCGCCGAGAGGAAGGTCGGCCGGTCGTGCGTCGTCAGGCGGCTCGTCTCGAAGCAACCGCCCTGGTCGATGCTCACGTCGACGATGACGGTGCCCGGTTTCATGCCCGCCACCATCTCCTCGCTGACGATGAGCGGCGTGCGGCCCTGCGCCGAGTGGATGGCGCCGATGGCGACCTGCGCCGTTTTCAGCTGCTCCCGCAAGTGGATGGGGTTGATGACCGACGTGTGCAGCATCCGCCCAATGCGGTTTTGCAGGCGCATCAGTTTGTAGACGTTCGAGTCGAAGACCCTGACCTCCGCGCCCAGCCCGAGCGCCGTGCGCGTGGCGAACTCGGCGACGACCCCCGCGCCGAGGATGACCACCTTCGCCGGCGGCACCCCCGCGATGCCGCCGAGCAGCACGCCGCGACCGCCGTGGGTGTTGCTCAAAAGCTCGCCCGCGATGAGAATCGCGCTTGTCCCCGCGATTTCCGACATGATGTGGACGAAGGGGAAAAGCCCGCTCTCGTCGCGGATGTACTCCATCGCCAGGGCGATGACCCGCTTTTTCTGCAATTTTTGGAGGTACTCCGCGTCGCGCGTCGGCAGGTGGATGGGCGAGATGAGGATTTGGTTGGGCCGAAGCAGGTCGATTTCATCCATCGTCGGCGGCGCGATTTTGGCCAACAGGTCGGCCTTGAAGACCGCTTCGCGGCTGTGCGCAATCTCGGCGCCCGCCTCCGAGTACTCGATGTCGCCGAAGCGCGAGGCCAGCCCGGCGCCCGTCTCGACGATGACCCGGTGGCCGTGCGCCGTGAGCGTGGCGACCGAGTGCGGCACGAGGCCGACGCGGTTCTCCTGAAAGGAGTGCTCCTTCGGGATGCCGATGACGAGGCGGTGCGGCCGGCCCGGGTGCATCTCCAAGACCTCCGCCTGCGGCTGCCACGCCGGGTCGGAAAACTCTTTCGGAAGGGCGATTTTCGTCTGTTCGCTCATTTTTCAGTTGATGATGGTGAGCCGCCGCTCTGTTTCGCCGGTCGGTTCGAGCCGGATTTTCAAAAAATCTTCGGGCAAAACCGGCCCGGCCAGCGCGGGCCATTCGATGAAGGCCCAGTTTTCGTCCTCCAAAACCTCGCCGATTCCGATGTCGAGCGCCTCGTCGAGCGAGCGCAGGCGGTAAAGGTCGAGGTGGTGGACGAGCCCGCGCGCGCCGTCCTTTTTCAAAAAGGAGTACTGGTTTATCAGGGAGAAAGTCGGGCTGGCCGTCGGCGTCTCGACCCCAAGCTCGCGGCAGACGGCGCCGACGAGCGTCGTCTTGCCCGCGCCCATCTCGCCTTCGAGGGCGATTTTGCGGTGCCCGCCCGCCTTTTCGAGCAGCCATCGGGCGGCCTTGGCGAGGTCGTTTTTCTCGAAAATCAGGGCCTCCATGAGCAGCTTGGGCAGTACGTTTGGCAAAAATTCAGCCCACAAAACTACGCCGCCGCTCGGCCCGCTTGTCTGCGCCTCGCCCGTCTTTTTCGCGGCGCGATGCCCGTCAGGGAGGCCCAGAGGCGGAGGTTTTGCGCTGACAATCAACTGTTTATGAAAAAGACCTTCCTTCTGCTCCCTTTCTTTTTGATGAAAACCGCCGCCGCCTCGGCGCAGGAAATCCAGATAAACGAGCCGCCCGCCGTCACCCACATGGTCGAGCGGTGGGCCGAGCTGAACCGCGCAAGCCCGGCCATCGAGGGCTGGCGCGTCCAGCTCTTTTCATCGACAGACCGGCAAAAAGTGGAGGAGATGAAGACGGCCTTCCTGACCGCCTACCCGAGCATTCCCTGCGACTGGGTGCAGGAAAAACCGTACTACAAGCTCCGCGCCGGCGCCTTCTCGACGAAGCTCGAGACGATGCGCCTCATTCGGGACATCCAGGCCGAGTTCCCGTCGGCCTACCCGACGAAGGACCGCGCCATCCGGGCGGCGGACTTTGTGGAAATGCAGTGAACCGGGCGGTGAACTTTCCCCGGTTCGCCCGGTTTTCGGCGGGCAACTTCCCTTTCTCTATTGAAATGAAAAATTTCAACCCGTTCGGCCTTTCGGCAATTCTGATTCTGTTCATTTTTTCGAACATAAACCTCGCCGCGCAATCTCCCGTAAAACCGACCTCTGCCGATATTTTGCAGAGCATCAAGAAACTGCGCGTCCTTGGCTCCGTCTGCTTCGTCGCCGCCCACCCCGACGACGAGAACACGCGCCTCATAAGCTACCTCGCCAACGAGCGGCTCTTCGACGTGACCTATCTTTCGCTCACCCGGGGCGACGGCGGGCAGAACCTCATCGGCCCCGAAATGCGCGAGCTTTTGGGCGTGATCCGGACCGAGGAGCTGCTCGCCGCCCGCCGCGTCGACGGCGGCCGCCAGCTTTTCAGCCGCGCCAACGACTACGGCTACTCGAAAAAACCGAGCGAGGCCTTCCGAACTTGGAACCGCGCCGACGTGCTCGCCGATGTCGTCTGGGCCTTCCGAAAGCTGCAGCCCGACGTGGTCATCAACCGCTTCACGGCCGACACCTCTTTTGAAAACCACGGCCACCATACGGCCTCCGCCATCCTCGGCCTCGAGGCGTTCGACCTCGCCGCAAAGGCCGATTTCCTGCCAGAGCAATTGAAGGCTGGCGTCGGGACTTGGCAGCCGCGCCGGATTTTTTTCAACACCTCGTGGTGGTTCTACGGGAGCAAGGAGAAGTTCGACGCGGCCGACAAATCCAGCCTCTACCAGCTCGACCTCGGCGTTTTCCTCCCACTGAAAGGGAAATCCAACACAGAGATCGCCGCCGAGAGCCGCTCGATGCACCGCTGCCAGGGCTTCGGCTCGACAGGGACGCGGGGCGAGAACATCGACTATTTCGACTTCCTTAAAGGGGAAAAACCGACGGGCAAAGACCTCTTTTCGGGCATCAACACCAGTTGGACGCGCCTCGCGGGCGGCTCGAAAATCGAAAAGCTGTTGGCCGCCGTTGAAAAAAGCTACCGCCCCGACGACCCGGCGGCGAGCGTGGCGGGCCTCGTCGAGGCAATGCGGCTCATCGAAAAACTGCCCGACAGCTTTTGGAAAAAGAAGAAGCTGGCCGACATCCAACAGGTCGTCCGAAACTGCGCCGGGCTTTGGCTCGAGGCCGTCGCGGCGGAAAGCTCGGCCACGCCCGGAGAGCGCGTCAAGCTGAAATTGGAGGTGATAAACCGCTCATCGGCGGATTTGAAACTGACCGGCATCGACATCCTGCCGAGCGGGCGGGACACGGCGATGAATCTGGTTTTGCCCGAAAACAAGTCGTTTTTCATCGAAAAACAGCTCGAAATCGGGCCGTCGGCCCAGCCGACCAGCCCCTATTGGCTCTCCGAAAACTTCGACATCGGGATGTACCACGTCGCCGACCAGCAGCTCCGGGGGCTGCCGGAAACGCCGCGCTACGGCCGCGTCCGCTGGCGGCTGAACATTGCGGGGGAGCCGATGGAATTCCTGACGGATGTGGTTTTCAAAAAGGAAATCCCGGAGCGCGGCGAGGTCTACCAACCCTTCGAGGTGCTGCCGCCGGTCTTCGTCGAGGCGGCCGAGCCGGTCTTGATTTTCACCGAAAATGACAAGATGGGGCGGCAAGTATCGGTCAAGGTCTCTGCAGGGAAGTCGGGCGTCAGCGGCTCCGTCCGCCTCGAACTGCCGACCGGCTGGAGCTGCGAGCCGACGGCGCAGGTTTTTGAATTGAAGAAAAAGGGAGAATCCAAGTCGTTGGTTTTCAATGTGTTGCCGCCCGACGGCGAATCCGACGGGCGAATGAGACCGGTCGCGGAGGTCGGCAGCGAACGGTTCACGCGGCGGCTGGCGACCATCAATTACGAGCACATCCCGCTGCAAAGCGTCCTGCTCGACGGCTCGGCCCGCGTCGTGCGGCTCGACATCAAAACGACGGCCCGCCGCATCGGCTACTACATGGGCGCGGGCGACGAGGTGCCGCAGAGCCTCCGACAAATCGGCTGCGAGGTGACGCTGCTGAACTCTGCCGACCTGACCCCAGAAAACCTGCGCCGCTTCGACGCCGTCGTGGTCGGCATCCGCGCCTACAACGCCCGCGACGCCATCGCCTTCGACCACGAAAAACTGCTCGACTACGCCCGCTCGGGCGGCACCCTCGTTGTGCAGGACAACACGACGAGCGACCTGACAGACCGCGAGAAAGAGGTCCTCGGCCACCTCGTCAACGGGCTTTCCTACAAAATGGTGGCGGCCGAGATGTTCGTCTCTTTGAACACCGTTCGAACCCTTGTGACGAACATCTACCAAAAACTGCACGTGCACTCGGCGAGCGAGGCGGTGGCAAAGGCCATCAGGGAGCAAATCGTC
>JBGAWE010000164.1:0-10542 GCA_044227705.1 Saprospiraceae bacterium | reverse complement strand
CGAGATGCGGCAGACCGATTTGATGGACCTTGTCAACCGCGACGGGAAGCAGATGGGCGGCTACTGCACCTACGTTGCCGACCAGCGTGCGCCGTTCATCTTCTCCAATTTCAACGGCACGAGCCACGACATCGACGTGCTGACGCACGAGGCAGGCCACGCCTTTCAGGTCTGGTCGAGCCGGGGGTTCGATGTGAAAGAGTACCACTGGCCGACCTACGAGGCCTGCGAAATCCACTCGATGAGCATGGAGTTTTTCACTTGGCCGTGGATGGATTTGTTCTTCAAAGAAGATGTCGAAAAGTATCGATTTGCCCACCTCGCCGGGGCCGTGCAGTTCCTGCCGTATGGGGTGGCGGTGGACGAGTTCCAACATTTTGTCTATGAAAACCCCGGCGTTTCCCCCACGGAGCGCAACGCCGCGTGGCGCGCCATCGAGCGGAAATATCTGCCCGGCCGGAATTACGACGGCCTCGACTTCCTCGAAAAGGGCGGCTTTTGGCAAAAGCAGAGCCACATCTTCGGCTCGCCGTTTTACTACATCGACTACTGCCTCGCCCAAATCTGCGCCTTCCAGTTCTGGAAGCGCGACCGCGAGGGCCACTCGGCGGCGTGGAAAAGCTACGTCGAGCTTTGCCAAGCGGGCGGGAGTCGGTCGTTCCTCGAACTGGTGAAACTGGCCGGGCTGCGCTCGCCGTTCGAGGCGGGCTGCGTCGAGTCGGTCGTCGGGGAGATTGAACGGTGGCTCGACGGGGTGGACGACTCGAAGTTTTGACGATGCCCTTTTGTCAAAAATGAGACAGAAGCAATCCGAGAACCCCGGCTCGTCGGCAAGTTGGAAACCTGAATTATCCGATTTTTTGGTCAAACCCTATTCGACTGACGAACAGTAGTTTTATGCCCTCGAACGACAGCTATTTTTCCAACAATCAAAATTCTCGGAAGTCATGGCAAAGGAAAAACTCAAACTGACCGACCTGCGCGTCGAGAGCTTCGTCACCTCGCTCGACAAGGCCGAACTGGAGCAGACCAAAGGCGGCCTGCAAGTCACCATCCAGGGCAAGAAGTCCAACTACGGCGTCCGTTGGACGAGCATCGACACCCGCATCGAAATCGAGGGCAAGAGCCTCATCGGCAAGAAAAAGTGAGCGCTGCTCTTGCCGTCAGGGAATGCGGGCATCCTCTCATGGAGGTTGCCCGCCTTTTTTATTTCTTTTTTCGAACGGACAGTTTCGCTGCCTTTTTGCGCACGGTTTCGGCAAACGACTTCCCGGAAATCTTGCTGTCAATCCACGATTCGAAATCAAAATACTCGAGGAGGATGCGCCCGACGGGGCTTCCCGAACCGGCCAGCAGGGCCTCCCGCTCTTTTTTGAACACGCGGAGCAGCTCCTCTTTCGAGGTCGCCCGCAGCAGTTCGGCCATGAAGCGGATGACGATTTTCTCCATTTTGAAGAGCCGGTCGCGGCTCCGTAGGTAGCGCGCCGACGAGCGCAGGAGTGACTCGAGCAGCTCCATGTTCCCCATTTCAAAGTGTACCAAAAGATTGAGCGTTCGGGCGAGGCTCTGCAGGTCTTGCCGCTCAACGGTCTTGTGGCGGCCGAGGATTTTGTTGACGAAATCGAGTGCCAGCGGGAAGTCGCCGCAGCCGAACGCCACCGAGAAGAACTGGAATTGGAAGCTCGCCGACTCGAAAAAAGGCCTGTCCGCCGCGTCGGTTTCCATGAAAAGTCGCTCCATTTCGGCCTTCCCCTCCTCGAAACGGCCGGTGAAGACGCAGAGGTTGAGCTTTCCTGAGAAGTATTGCCGCCTGATTTTCACGCGGTCGTCGTGCGCGACGGGGCGAAGGCCGCGCAGTTTTTCGAGCGTCTCTCCGACCTCTTCGTACCGCTGCTGCAGGCCACAGGCGAGGAGGAAATTGCTCAACGAGGCGATGTACTCGCCAAGGTTTTCGGTCAAAAGCCAGGGCTTCGACTCCTGCAAAAGGAGGAGCTTCTGCCCGTCCTCATAGAAAGCCGGGTAGTCGAGCGAGAGGTAGTGGTAGATGGTCTTCGACCGCAGGAAGAGGACGCGGGCCATGTGCGAGAGCGCGTCGTCGAAGTTTTGGAGGAGCGGGTCGTCCGCCAGCCGCCGGAGTTTTTCGAGGCGGTCCTCGCCGCGGGCCGCCGCCTCCGTTTTCACCGAGGTCCAGATTTTCAGGAAAAGACGACGGTGGTCGGCGAGGTTCTGAATCTGCCGGATGCACACATCTTCCTCATAATCAATCCGTTGTATCTCCCGGGCGAGCAAATCCATGTCGCTCAAGGCATAGGCGATGTGCTTTTCCCAGTGGATGATTTCGAGCTGTGCGGCGAAGTTTTCATAGCGCAGCGCGAGCCGCCGGGCCTTTGCCAGAAGCTCCCGGCAGTCGCCGTAAAGCCCCCGCCGAAAGAGGACGGCGACCGATTGCAATAGGTGCCGCAGCCGGTAATCGACCGTAGAGGGCGCGTCAAAATCCTGCAAAGCGGCGAGAATCAGGTCATACAAATAGGCCTTCAGCTCGGAGTATTTCGTCCCGGCAACCTTTTCCTCGGGATAGATTTTTTGGCAAAAACCGGGATCGTCGGGCACCTGCGCCTGGTCGATAAGCTCGAAAAGCTGTGCATAGCGCGACGTGCTCTCGGCCTTCCCCTGCGCCCAGAGGATGAAATAGCGCCGCTCCTGCCGGGTGAGCGACTTGACGAGGCGGAAGAGCTTGTCGGACGGGGTCTTCGACATGGCCGGGCTGGATAGCGGGTGAAAAACTTGGCCAATGTGGTGCATTTGCCCATTTCCCGCAAGCCATTTTTGGTGAATGGAAACCTGAATTATGAGCGGTTTTTGGCTTTCTCGCGGATGGGGGCAAGGGCACCTTTGTATCGTCAAAAACGCAAACCTTCAGGACGACTTGAGAAAAGAAAACCACACCGCTCACTGCTAAACTTTTGGACTCATGAACGCCGTCAAACAACTCCGCCCCACGCTCTCCGAGCCTGTCGTCCTCTACCCCGATTTCCGGCCCGTGCCCGACGCGAGCCGCACCGCCGAGACCGGTGCAGAAAAGGCCTCGAAAAAAATCGCCCTGCCGACGATGGAGGGGCTGAACTTCGAGAAGACCCGCGACATCCTCTTTTTGGAGGCGAGCGGCAACTACACGATGATTCATTTTGTGGACAGCCGACAGGTGCTCGTCTGCAAGACGCTGCGCGAAATCGAGGGCATGATGCCCGCCGACCACTTCGTCCGCATCCACCGCTCGCACACCATCCAGCTTCGGCACTTGAAAAAATACATCCGTGGAAAAGGCGGCTGCGTCGTCCTGACGAACGGGGCGACGCTGGCCGTTTCCGCCGGGCAGAAGGACGTTTTCGTGGAGGCCGTCCACGCCTATTTTCATTGAAAAGCCCTGTGTTCCCCCAAAAAGAAAAGCCCTGTCTGCGGTTTGCAGACAAGGCTTTTCAGTTTTCAGGCGGCTGGAAATCA
Organism: Saprospiraceae bacterium; assembly: GCA_044227705.1. Classification (GTDB taxonomy): domain Bacteria; phylum Bacteroidota; class Bacteroidia; order Chitinophagales; family Saprospiraceae; genus JANOQP01. The sequence continues at coordinate 7,041 of JBGAWE010000164.1, read as the reverse complement.
GACTTGCGCGGCGATTTTTTCAGCCAGTTCGCGCATTTCCTCCGCAGCGATTTCGACCGAGTTGTTGAATTTCATGTCGGCCATCGAGTTTATCGGGATGAGGTGGATGTGCGCGTGCGGCACCTCCAAACCGATCACCGCAATGCCGATTCGGACGCACGGCACGACCTTTTCGATGGCGCGGCCGACCTTCTTGGCAAAGGGCAGCATCTGCCCGAGCAACTCGTCGTCGAGGTCGAAAATGTAGTCGACCTCGATTTTCGGGATGACGAGCGTGTGGCCCTTCGCCTGCGGGCGGACGTCCAAAAAGGCGAGGAACTCGTCGGTCTCCGCAACTTTATAACAGGGGATTTCGCCCGCGGCGATTCGAGAAAAGATGCTGGCCATGCTCGCTCAAATTGAAATGTTCAACACCTCGAACTCCATCAGCCCGCCCGGCGTGCTCACTTTGGCGACCTCGCCGACGGCCTTGCCGAGCAGCCCGGCACCGATGGGCGAGGTGACGGAAATCTTGCCCAACTTCATGTCGGCCTCTGTTTCGGAGACGAGCTTGTAGGTGATTTCCTTGCCCGTTTTCAGGTTTTTGAAAGAGACGTTTGAGAGAATGGCCACTTTCGAGGTGTCGATTTGGCTCTCGTCGATGACGCGGGCGTTGCGGATGGTCTCCTCCAGTTGGCTGATTTTCAGCTCGAGCATGCCTTGCGCGTCCTTTGCCGCGTCGTACTCAGCGTTTTCAGAGAGGTCGCCCTGGGCGCGGGCCTCGGCGATGGCGCGGGCGGCCTCGGCGCGGCCCGTCGTGCGGAGGTGCTCGACCTCGGTCTTGATTTTGTCGAAACCGGCTTTGGTCAGGTAGGTGAGTGACATAAGTTCCTGATTTTGAATGGTTTAAGATAAAACCCCGTTGGCGTTTGGGCAGAAAAAAACAGAAACGTCCATGCCAACTGCGGCCACGAACGTTTCTGTCTGGATGAATTTCTCGGGGCAAAGCTACGCGCACCCCGCACAAAAGCGGCCTGATTTTCGGGCCGCGTTTTTTTCTCAATCATCTTTGCCCGCCTTTTCGCGGGGCGCAACAAAATGGCCGCCGCCGCGTCTTTGCCGCTCAAAACACACCGCCATCGATGGGTTCCTCGCTGACTTTCCAATACCCTGCCTACTTCCTGATTCTCTGCGCCGCGTTGGGCCTCGCCTATGCCGCGCTGCTCTACTGGCGCGACGCGACCTTCAAAGAGCAGGCGCCGAGGCTCAACAAAATCCTCGCCTTCCTGCGCTGGCTCGTGGTGACGGTGCTGGCCGCGCTGCTGCTCTCTCCTTTGTTGAAGAGCCTGTTTGTCGAGACGAAAAAGCCCGTCGTCGTGCTGGCCATCGACGAGTCGGAGTCGGTCGGGCAGACCCTTTCGGGCGACGGCTTGGAGAAATTCAAAGCCGGTTGGGAGTCAGCGAAAAGCCAGCTTTCCGAAAACTACGAGGTGCATGAAATGGCCTTCGGCGACGCGGCCCGCGAGGGTGTGAACTGGCAGTTTTCCGACAAGGTGACGAACATCTCCGAGCTGATGCAATCGGTCTACGACCAGTATTCGAGCCAGAACCTCGGGGCCGTCGTCATCGCCTCGGACGGCGTTTTCAACGAAGGTTCAAACCCTGTCTATTCATCGGCGCAGCTCGCCGCGCCCATCTACACCGTCGGTCTCGGCGACACCACACCGCGACGGGATTTGATTGTCAAGCGGGTTTTTCACAACAAAATCGCCTATCTCGGGGACAAGTTCACAGTTCAGGTCGATGTCGCGGCGACGAACGCGGCGGGTAGCCAGTCGGTCATAACCGTTGAAAAAATCGGGGATGACGGGTCGAAAAAGACCGTCGGCTCGGCCCCGGTCGCCGTCGCTGGAAACGACTTTTTCACCACAAAGGAGTTCGCCCTCGAAGCCGACCGCGCCGGTGTTGCACGCTACCTCGTGACATTGGCCAAAGTGCCGGGCGAGGCATCGGCGGTCAACAACTCGAAAGAGATTTTCATCGACGTGCTCGATGCTCGGCAGAAAATCCTCCTCCTCGCCAACGCGCCGCACCCCGACCTCGCCGCGCTCAAGGCGACGCTCGAGCAAAACAAGAACTATCAGGTGGCCACCGCTTTCATCGGCGATGCGTCGGTCGACGTGGCGAGGTTCGATTTCGTGGTTCTCCACAACCTGCCATCGGTGACGAACGACATCGCGGGCGTCCTCCGAAAACTCGATGAGAAGCGCACGCCGCGCCTCTTCTTCGCCGGTGCGCAGACCAACTTCGCCGCCCTGCAAAACGCGCAGAGCCTTGTCCAAATCAGCGGGACCGACGGGCGCAACTCCAACGACGTGCAGCCCGCCATCGCCCCCAATTTCGCGGCGTTCACGCTCGACGGGCGGGTGGCCTCGGAGCTTCCGAAGTTCAGCCCGGCACTCTCGCCTTTCGGGAATTTTGTGGCCGCGCCGGGAGCGCAAGTCCTTCTCTATCAACGCATTGGGAAGATTGACACCAAATATCCGCTCCTTGCTGTCGGCGAAACGAACGGGCTGCGGACGGGCGTCTTCGTCGGCGAGGGCGTCTGGAAATGGCGGCTGTTCGATTTCATGCAGCACGAGAACCACGACCTGTTCGACGAGCTTTTTGGGAAGACCGTTCAGTATCTATCGTTGAAGGAGGACAAGCGCAAGTTCCGCGTGGCGCTCGACAAGAACATCTTCGAGGAGAACGAGCCGGTGCAGCTCGCCGCCGAGCTTTACAACGACAACTTCGAGCTGGTCAACGACCCCGACGTGGCCCTCGCCGTGCGCAACCGCGAGGGGAAAGAATATACCTTCAATTTCAACAAGCTTGGGAAAGGCTACTCCCTGAACGCCGGGATTTTGCCCGTCGGCAACTACACCTACCGCGCCTCGACCAACTGGAACGGGCAGAGCCTGACCTTCGACGGCCAGTTCAGCGTCCGCCCGATCGAGCTGGAGCTGTTCGACCCGACGGCCAACCATGCGGTGCTTCGACAGCTTTCGCAAAAATTCGGCGGCGAGTTTCTCGGGCAGGACGGCCTCGCCTCCGTCGCCGATTTGATAAAGAAGAAGGAGACCGTCAAGCCCGTCATATACCAGACGACGCGGACGCGGTCGGTCATCAACCTGAAGTGGCTGTTCGCGTTCCTTGCCGCTTTGCTGGCGGCGGAGTGGTTTATGCGGCGGTATTTTGGGGCGTACTGATTCAAAGTTCTTCTACCTTTTCCAGCAGCCACTCCCTTTCCGCCGCCATCGGCAGTTTTGAGAACTCCTCGCGAAGCGCGTCGCGCCCCGAGCGGTCGCCTGGCCGGGCGGCCATCAGCTTTTTCACCGCCGCGATGAGCAGCCACGAATGGTCGCGGTGGTAGCCGAGCGAGGGGTGGCGGCGCAGGAAGGTGCCGAGCGTCCGCAAATGCGCGTCGAGGGCGTCCCATTCGTCGGTCTCGAAGAAGATTTTCAGTTGCAAGGTCTTGGCAATCAATGAGTTGAGCAGGTCTCGGAAGTCGGCGGACTGCAGGCGGGCGAGCGCGTCGCCGTACTTTTTTAACGAGAAATCCAGCCGGGCAAGGGCGAGGGCAACGGCCGGTTCGCGGTCCTTTTTTTCCAAAAACTCCGAATTCGAGTCGATGAAACCTGCTGCCCAGCCCGTCTCCCCGCAGCGGATGGCGGTGGCCGTGATGTTGGCGAAGGCGAAGCGCGAGAGGCGGCCGCGCTCGAACAGCAATTTCTTTTCGAGAGCCGACTGGTAAAGGTCGAGGGCCTGCCGGGCGAAACCGGGCTGCGCCTCGTTCATCCGGCGGATGCAAAAGTTGATGGCGAGGAGGTAGAGATTGCGCAGCTCGTCCTCCGGGAATGCAGCCGCGTGGCAGAAAATCGCCTGTTTGAATCGCTCAAAATCTTCGCCGCCGCCCATCGGGGCGAGGGCGCTGAGGCCGTGGAAATAGGTCCCAATCGCCGGCAGGTCAACGAGTTGCGCATTTTTTTCGAGGTAATTCAGGAGGACAGGAAGGAGGCTGTCGTCCTCGTTCTGTCCGCCCTGCCAGACGGCTTTGTGGCTTTGGGAAAAGCAGGCCAGCCGCAGCCGCCGGGCCAAAAAAGCGGCGTCCATCGAGCCTTCCAGTTCGGGCAGGTTCAGTTCCTGCGTTCGGACGCGGGCGGCGAGCATCTGGTATTTTTCAAAAGCGAGGTCGTGCTCGTCGGCGTGGAAGGCGGCGTGGCGCAGGGGCTGGGAGGCCTTGCGCTGCGCGGCGATTTTCGTCGTGCGCTCGAAGTGTCGGCCGAGGCCGCGCTTCCGGTAGGCGGCGGCGAGCAGGATTTGGGCGCGCTCGGGCGAGTCGGGCTGGCTTTCTTTCAGGATGAGAAACTGCTCGGCGAGCTTGAGCAGTTCGCTCATAGCGAGGCGCATCTGCTGGTCGTCGAAGGGCTGGCCGGGGAAGGTCTTTGCAAAGGCCTTCTCCTTTTTGAGGATGCCCGATTCGACGGCCTCGGCGAGGCGGACTGGCCGCTCCTGTGTGTTGAAAAAAGGGGAGCGCAGGAGCTTCTTCAGCTCGCGCCAGTCGGCAGGGGAGAAGGTCTGGAGCAGTTCGGCGAGGCGGCTTTTTTCCAATTCGTGAAAATTTGTGGAATTCGCGGCTGAAAATCCCGCCTCAAAATTCTACAAAAAAAATCACAACAAATTGATTTTCAGTTTTTTAAGAACTAATAAGCCGATTTAACAACTACAAAACCAAAAAAATGTGGTTGCCCGCCGCCGCGACCCGGTGGACGTTTGTACCATCAAAAAAAATGTCCGCAACCATGAAGTCTCTGAACATTCTCCTCGCCCTGCTCATCTCATGCCATGTCGCTTTCGGCCAGTGCCCCAACGGGTTGACCGTCGCCGTCAGCGGCGGCGGCGTCCTCAATTGCGCCCAGACGAGCGTCCCGGCCATCGTCTCGGTCACGGGCGGCGTGCCGCCCTACACCTATTGGTGGGGCAACGGCGTGGTCGGCCCACAGGTCGTGATCGTCAGCCCTGGTGTCTATTGCGTGACCGTGACAGACGCGGCGGGCTGCACCGCCGAGGGCTGCGTGACGGTCACGCAGGACGTGGCGGCTCCGCTGGTCACGATAACCGGGCCGACCGAGCTGCCCTGCGGCGGCGGGTCGATTGTGCTCACCTCGTCCACCAACCAGCCCGCCCTCGCCTACCAGTGGACAGGGCCGAGCGGCTTCGCATTGACGACGCAGAACGCAACTGTCTCTGTTCCAGGCACTTACACGCTCGTCGTGACGAACAGCACCGGTTGCACCTCATTGGCCACCATCGTCGTCACCGCCGGGGGCGGCCTGCCTTTCACCCTCACCCCGGCTTCGCCGCTCTGCAACGGCGACAATTCCGGCTCGATCAGCATCCAAGTTTCGGCGGGGACGGCACCGTACACTTTTGCCACGCAAAGCACCGGCGGTGGCACCGTCTACTCCTCCCAGATTGTCAACAATCTCGGCGCCGGCGCCTATTCCGTCACCGTGACCGATGCGACCGGTTTGAGCTGCCACCAGACAGTCACGGTCACCGAGCCGGCACCTTTTGTGTTCACTTCCTCGCAGTCAAACGTCGGCTGCGGCAGCACGCAGGCCTTTGTGCTTGCTTCCGGCGGGACGGTGCCGTACACCTATCTCTGGGACAACGGCAACACGGCCCCGGCCAACCTTTACACCCAGCCCGGCCCCCATTTCGTGACGATCACGGACGCGAACGGCTGCCAGGCCGTGACTGCGGTCGTTGTCAACATCCTGCCGGGCCTCTGCGACATCGTTTTGGGGAAAATTACCCGCGACACCTCGCAAAACTGCGCCGCCGAACCCGACGAGCCGGGCCTCGCCAACTGGATTGTGGAGGCCCGGAAATCGACGGGCGAGGAGTTCTACGCCCTCTCCGACTCGATGGGCAACTACCTCCTCTCCGTCTTGCCGGGCAGCTATGCGGTGCGGACTTTCCCGCCCGGCCCGTTCTGGGAGGTTTGTCAACCGGACTCGGTGGCCCTCCAGTTCTCGGCACCCGACGACACGCTGACGGCCGATTTCACGGCCAAAGCCGCCGCCGCTTGCCCGCAGCTTTTCGTCCAGATTTCCTCCGGCCTGTTGCGCCGGTGCCTCGACAACAACTATTTCTACCTCAACTTTTGCAACCTCGGCGCGGCCACAGCAGAAGGCGCGGCCGTCACCCTAACGCTCGACCCGCTGATGACCGTTCTCTCGGCGACGGTGCCTTACACCAACTTGGGCAACGACCAAATCCGATTCGACCTCGGCGACGTCGCCATCGGCGAGTGCGGCAACATCTTCTTTCAGGCGAACATCAGTTGCGACGCCGTCCTCGGCCAGACCCTCTGCGTGGAGGCCGCCGCCTCGGCGACGAACGACTGCCCGCCGACCGGCCCGCTCCTCTCCGTCACCCACGAGTGCGGGGCGGACAGCCTGCGCTTCTTCATCGAAAACGAGGGCAACGTGCCAATCAGCGTCGGCTATGTCGTCATCGAGGACGCCGTGATGCTCACCGCGCCCGGCGGCTCGACCGGCACGACTACCATCCAGCCGGGCGGGGTGATGCCGGTCGCGCTGCCGAAAAACGGCGATACGTGGCGGCTTGAAGCCAACATCTTGAGCACCAGCATCGGTGCATGGCGGTCGGTCGAAGGTTGTGGGAGCGACCCAATTGGTTCATTTTCAACGGGTTACGTCAACCTGTTTAACCAAGACCCGAGCAGCCCGGTGACGGACGTGTTCTGCGGGACGATTGTCGGCTCGTATGACCCGAACGACAAATCGGCCCGCCCCGAGGGCTTCGGCGCGGCGCATTTCATCCAGAACGGGACGCCACTCGAGTACAAAATCCGCTTCCAAAACACAGGCACCGACACGGCTTTCAACGTATCCATCCGCGACACTTTGGACTCGAATCTCGACCCCACCACTTTCCGACCCGGAGCGGCCAGCCACCCGTTCACGACGGAGCTTTTGGGCGCTGGCGTCG
>JBGAWE010000163.1:0-10481 GCA_044227705.1 Saprospiraceae bacterium | reverse complement strand
GAGAGAACGAGGTTGTTGGCGGGGACGCCAACAACGGCCAGGCCAAACACCCGAAGCCATAGCCTCGGGACACAGAACCTTCCAATCGCATCATGCCAATGACTTCCAACGAAGTAATTCTCAAACCCGAACTCAAACGGGTCAATTTTGGTAAAATCAAGCTCTCGGAACTCCACCCCGACCTGCTGGAAATCCAGTTGCAGTCGTTCATGGAGTTCTTCCAACTCGAGACGACCCCCGAGAACCGCAACTCGGAGGGCCTCTTCCGCGTGTTCCAGGAGAACTTCCCCATCTCCGACGCTCGGAACATCTTCACGCTGGAATTCCTCGACTATTTCGTGGATCCGCCCCGCTACACGATCGAGGAATGCCAGCAGCGCGGCTTGACGTATTCGGTTCCGCTGAAAGCGAAGCTGCGGCTGTCGTGCAACGACCCGGAGCACATCGATTTCGAGACGGTCGTCCAGGACGTTTTCCTCGGCAACATCCCGTACATGACCCCGAAGGGGACCTTCGTCATCAACGGCGCGGAGCGGGTCATCGTCTCGCAGCTGCACCGCTCGCCGGGCGTGTTTTTCGGGCAGAGCTTCCACCCGAACGGGACGAAAATCTACTCGGCCCGCGTCATCCCGTTCAAGGGAGCGTGGATGGAGTTCGCCACCGACATATCGACGGTCATGTACGCCTACATCGACCGGAAAAAGAAGTTCCCCGTCACGACCCTCTTGCGGGCCATCGGCTTTGATTCCGACAAGGCCATCCTCGACCTGTTCAACCTTGCCGAGGAAGTGCCGAACTCGGCCGACGGCTTGAAGAATTGCGTCGGCCGCAAGCTCGCCGCCCGCGTCATGAAGCGCTGGACGGAGGACTTCGTCGACGAGGACACCGGCGAGGTCGTCTCCATCGAGCGCAACGAGGTCATCCTCGAGCGGGACACCAAGCTCGACGCGGACAACATCGAACAGGTGCTCGCCTCGGGCATCGAGACGCTCATTTTGCAGCGGGCCGACATCGAGGACGACTACTCCATCATCTTCAACACCTTGCAAAAAGACCCATCGTCGTCGGAGACGGAGGCGGTCGTCTATATCTACAAGCAGCTTCGTGGGGCCGAGCCGCCGGACACGGAGACGGCGCGGGGCATCATTGAGAAGCTCTTTTTCTCTGATAAAAGGTACAACCTCGGCGAGGTGGGCCGCTATAAGATCAATCGCAAGTTGAAAGCGACGGACGACGACAACCTCCTCGTCTTGACGAAAGAGGACATCATCGCCATCATCGCCCACCTCGTGAAGCTGATGAACGCCCGCGTCGAAATCGACGACATCGACCACCTCTCCAACCGGCGCGTTCGGACGGTGGGCGAGCAGCTCTATGCCCAGTTCGGCGTGGGCCTCGCCCGGATGGCGCGGACAATCCGCGAGCGGATGAACGTGCGCGACAACGAGGTTTTCACGCCCATCGACCTCATCAACGCGCGGACTTTGTCCTCCGTCATCAACTCGTTCTTTGGGACGAGCCAGCTCTCGCAGTTCCTCGACCAGACCAACCCGCTTTCTGAAATCACGCACAAAAGGCGGATTTCGGCCCTCGGGCCGGGCGGTCTCTCGCGGGAGCGGGCTGGCTTCGAGGTGCGCGACGTCCACTACTCGCACTACGGGCGGCTTTGCACGATTGAGACGCCGGAGGGGCCGAACATCGGGCTGATTTCGACGCTCTGCGTCCATGCGAAAATCAACAAGATGGGCTTCCTCGAAACGCCTTACCGGCGCGTCGAGAACGGCCAGGTCGTCATGACCGGCGACCCGGAATACATGACGCCCGAGTTTGAGGACAACAAAAAGGTGGCGCAGGCGAACACGCCCATCGCGGCCGACGGCAAGTTTTTGACCGACCGCATCAAGGCGCGGGAGCACGGGGAATTCCCGGTTCTCTCGCCGGAGGAGGTCGAGTTCATGGACGTTGCGCCGAACCAGATCGTGGGTGTTTCGGCCTCTTTGATTCCCTTTTTGGAGAACGACGACGCCAACCGGGCACTCATGGGTTCGAACATGCAACGCCAAGCGGTTCCGCTGATTCGGCCGAACTCGCCGGTCGTCGGCACCGGTCTCGAGGGGAAGGTGGCCCGCGACTCGCGGATGCTCATCAACGCGGAGGGCGACGGCGTGGTGGAATACGTCGACTCGACCGAAATCACCATCCGCTACGACCGCACCGAAGAAGACGAACTCGTCAGCTTCGAGAGCGACCGGAAGACGTACAAACTGACCAAGTTCCTGCGCACCAACCAGGGGACTTGCATCAACCTCAAACCCATCGTTCGGAAGGGGCAGCGCGTCGTGCGCGGCCAATCGCTGTGCGACGGCTACGCGACGCAGGAAGGCGAACTGGCCCTCGGGCAGAACCTCAAAGTGGCGTTCAGAAGGGGTACAACTTCGAGGACGCGATTGTGCTTTCCGAACGCGTCGTGCAGGACGACATCTTCACCTCCATCCACATCGAGCACTTCGAAATGGACGTGCGCGACACGAAATTGGGCGAGGAGGAACTGACGGCCGACATCCCGAACGTCTCCGAGGAGGCGACGAAGGACCTCGACGAGAACGGCATCATCCGCATCGGCGCGTGGGCGAAGGAGGGCGACATCTTGATTGGGAAAATCACCCCGAAAGGCGAATCCGACCCGACGCCGGAGGAAAAGCTCCTGCGCGCCATCTTTGGCGACAAGGCGGGCGACGTGAAAGATGCTTCCATGAAGGTGCCGCCGAGCGTCAGCGGGGTGGTCATCGACAAGCAGCTTTTTGCCCGGGCAAAGAAGGACAAAGAGATCAAGGAGTCCGAAAAACTGGCGCTCGACAAGCTCGAAGACGACCACAAGGTGAAGCTCAACGAGCTGAAGACCATCCTCGTCGACAAGCTGCAAATCGTGGTGAAGGACAAGGTGACCACCGGCATCAAGTCGATTTACGGGGAGGAAATCCTCGGGAAAGGCACGAAGCTGACGGCTGCCGTCCTGCGCGACATCGACTACTCGACCGTCGACTACGTCAACTGGACCTCCGACAAACCGGCCAACACGCTGATTTCGAGGCTGTTGCACAACTACTCGATTAAAGTGAACGAGGAAATCGGCCGCTACAAGCGAGAGAAGTTCAACATCAGCATCGGCGACGAACTGCCGGCAGGCGTTCTCAAACTGGCGAAGGTCTACATCGCCAAGAAGCGCAAGCTGAAAGTGGGCGACAAGCTTGCCGGACGGCACGGCAACAAAGGCATCGTCAGCCGCATTGTGCGGATGGAGGACATGCCCTTCCTCGAGGACGGCACGCCGGTCGACGTGGTTCTGAACCCGCTGGGCGTTCCGTCGCGGATGAACCTCGGGCAGATTTTCGAGACCGTCCTCGGCTGGGCGGGCGAGAAGCTGGGCGTGAAGTACGCGACCCCGATTTTCGACGGTGCGCGGATGAACGAAATCGAGGACGAAATCGAGAAGGCGGGCTTGCCCGCGCTCGGCCAGACCTATTTGAGCGACGGCGAAACCGGCGAGCGTTTTCACCAACAGGCGACGGTGGGCATCATCTACATGCTCAAACTGTCGCACATGGTCGACGACAAGATGCACGCCCGCTCGATTGGGCCGTACTCGCTCATCACGCAGCAGCCGTTGGGCGGCAAGGCGCAGTTCGGCGGCCAGCGCTTCGGCGAAATGGAGGTCTGGGCGCTCGAGGCCTACGGCGCGTCGAACATCCTGCAAGAGCTTATCACCATCAAGTCGGACGACATCCAGGGTCGGGCGAAGGCCTATGAGGCCATCGTCAAGGGGGACAACCTGCCCGACGCGAACATCCCGGAGTCGTTCAACGTGCTCATCCACGAGCTGCGGGGGTTGGCTTTGGATGTGAAGTTTTCGTGAGGTTGACGGCTGAAAATCGAAATTGGCCCAATTGGCCGATTCATGTTTTCGTCGTCGTTTTTTGTGAAATGTGGCGGTCCCAAACCATAAAGTCTGAATTCCATGTCTTTTAAAAAGAAAACCAACCGAACCCAACAAACGTTCGACAACAATAACCACAAGCTCGCAACCCCCCAGGACATCCTCGAACGGAGCTACGGCGAGATCCTCAAGCCGGAGACCATCAACTACCGCTCCTACAAGCCGGAGCGCGACGGCCTCTTTTGCGAGCGCATCTTCGGCCCGGTCAAGGACTACGAGTGCTATTGCGGCAAGTACAAGCGGATCCGTTACAAGGGCATCGTCTGTGACCGCTGCGGCGTGGAGGTGACGGAGAAGAAGGTGCGCCGCGAGCGCATGGGCCATATCCGGCTCGTCGTGCCGATTGTGCACATCTGGTTCTTCAAGAGCCTGCCCAACAAGATTGGCTACCTGCTCGGCATGTCCTCGAAGAAGCTCGAATCGGTCATCTATTACGAGCGCTACGTCGTCGTGCAGCCCGGTGTGCTGGCCGAGAACGGCTTGAGCAAGTACGACCTGCTCTCGGAGGAGGAGTACATGGAGGCGCTCGAAACGCTGCCGAAGGACAACCACTCCCTCGACGAGACGCACCCCGACAAGTTCATCGCCAAGATGGGCGCCGATGCCATCAAGGACCTCCTCGAACGCCTCAACCTTGAGGACGTCAGCGCGGAACTGCGCGTCGCCGCCGCCACCGAGGGGTCGCAGCAGCGCAAGCAAGACGCGCTCAAAAGGCTGCGCGTCGTCGAGGCCTTCCGCGAGGGGCTGGAGAACTTCGACAACAAGCCGGTCCACACGGTCGTGCAGTACCTGCCGGTCATTCCGCCGGAGCTTCGGCCGCTCGTGCCGCTCGACGGCGGGCGTTTCGCGTCTTCGGACTTGAACGACCTCTATCGCCGCGTCATCATCCGCAACAACCGTCTCAAAAGGCTCCTCGAAATCAAGGCCCCGGAGGTCATCCTTCGGAACGAGAAGCGGATGTTGCAGGAAGCCGTCGACTCGCTTTTCGACAACTCGCGGAAATCGAACGCCGTGAAAGCGGAAGGCGGCCGCGCGCTGAAATCCCTCTCCGACATCCTCAAAGGCAAGCAGGGCCGCTTCCGCCAGAACCTCCTCGGCAAGCGCGTCGACTACTCGGGCCGTTCGGTCATCGTGGTCGGGCCGACGCTCAAGCTGCACGAGTGCGGCATCCCGCAGGGCATGGCGGCGGAGCTTTTCAAGCCCTTCGTCATCCGCAAGCTCATCGAGCGCGGCATCGTCAAGACGGTCAAATCGGCTAAAAAACTCGTCGACCGGAAAGACCCCGTCATCTGGGAGATCCTCGACAACATCCTCAAGGGCCACCCCGTCCTCCTCAACCGCGCCCCGACGCTGCACCGGCTCTCGATCCAGGCCTTTCAGCCGAAACTGATTCAGGGCAAGGCCATCCAACTCCACCCGCTCGTCTGCGGCGCGTTCAACGCCGACTTCGACGGCGACCAGATGGCCGTTCACGTCCCGTTGAGTCAGGCCGCGATTTTGGAGGCGCAAATCCTGATGCTGTCGAGCCACAACATGCTCAACCCGCAGGACGGCTCGCCCATCACGCTGCCGTCGCAGGACATGGTTCTCGGCCTCTACTATCTCACAAAAGAGCGGAAAAGCGAGGGCAAGCCCGGAGATTCGACCTTCGTCGCTGGCGAGGGCCGGACTTTCTACTCGCCGGAGGAGGCCATCATCGCCCACAACGAGGGGCAGATCGACCTCCACGCCAACGTCACCTGCCGGGTCAACACGTTCGAGGACGACGGCTCGCCTTGCACCAAAAGAATCAAGACGACGGTCGGCCGTATCCTGTTCAACCAAGTCGTCCCGGCTGGCGTTCCGTACATCAACGATTTGCTGACGAAGCGGAACCTCAAAACCATCATTGGCGACATCCTGACCCGCACCAATCAAAAGGTGACGGCCGAGTTCCTCGACAACATAAAGGACCTCGGCTTCGGCTGGGCGTTCAAAGCCGGCCTGTCGTTCAAGTTGGGCGACCTCATCACGCCGACCATCCGCCAGCGGGTGCTCGACTCGGCGCAGGAGGAGGTCGACGAGGTCATGGACAACTACAACATGGGCGTCATCACCAACAACGAGCGCTACAACCAGACCATTGACAAGTGGACGTATGCCGACAACCGCATCACCGACCAGTTGATGAAGGAGCTGGCCGTCCACCGGCAGGGCTTCAACTCGGTCTACATGATGCTCGACTCGGGCGCCCGCGGCTCGAAACAGCAGATCAAACAGCTCGCCGGGATGCGGGGCCTGATGGCCAAGCCCCGGAAGTCGGGCGACACAGGCGGGGCGATCATCGAGAACCCGATCTTGTCGAACTTCCTGCAAGGCCTCTCGGTGCTTGAATACTTCATCTCGACGCACGGGGCGCGGAAAGGTCTGGCCGACACGGCGCTCAAAACGGCCGATGCCGGTTACTTGACCCGCCGTCTGGTCGATGTTTCGCAAGACGTGGTCATCCGCGAGGTAGACTGCGACACGTTGCGCGGCATCGAGACCTCTGCCATCATGGAAGGCGACAAGGTCATCGTCGACCTCGCGGCGCGGATTGAGGGCCGCTATTCCTTGCACGACATCCAAAACCCCGAGACCAACGAGGTTTTGGTGAAAGCAGGCGACTACATTGACAAGAACATGTCGCGGAAAATCCAGGCCCTCGGCATCGAGGCCGTGACGATTCGCTCGGTCCTGACCTGCGAAACCCGCTTCGGCATCTGCGCTAAGTGCTACGGGAAAAACCTCGCCACCGGCCGCATCGGCGAGAACGGCGATGCGGTGGGCATCATCGCCGCCCAATCCATCGGCGAGCCGGGGACGCAGCTGACGCTCCGCACCTTCCACTTGGGCGGTGTCGCGTCGGTCGGCAAGACGAACAACGAGGAGGTGGCCCGTTTCCACGGTAAGCTTGAATTTGACGCGGTCAACACTGTGGAAAGCTTTGATGCAGAGGGCAAGACCATCCGCACGGTCACGTCGCGGACGGGCGAGATCAAGATCTTGGAGCCGAAGACCGGCCGCCTCCTGCACTCCGTGAACATCCCCTACGGCTGCACGCTCTTCGTGAACGACGGCCAAGAGGTGCCGCGCGGCGAGAAGCTCTGCGAATGGGACCCGTTCAACGCGGTCATCGTGTCGGAGTTCGGCGGCATCGTCCAGTTCAACGCCTTCGAGGAGGGCGTGAACTTCGACGTGAAGCGCGACGACCAGACCGGATACTCCGAACGGGTCATCAAGGAGAGCCGCAACAAGAAGCGCATCCCGACCATCTCGATCATCACGAAGGACGGCGAGGAGCTGAAAAACTACGGCCTCCCAATCGACGCGCACCTCGCCGTCAGCGACGGCGACGAAATCAAGGCCGGGGCCAAGCTGGCCAAGATTCCGCGCCAGTTGAGCAAGGTGGCGGACATCACGGGCGGCCTGCCGCGCGTCACGGAGCTTTTCGAGGCGAGAAGCCCGTCGAACCTCGCCATCGTGGCGGAAATCGACGGCGTCATCAAGTTCGGCGGCCTCAAGCGCGGCAACCGGGAGGTCGTCCTCACCTCGAAAGACGAGCTTCAAATCCGCAAGTACATGGTTCCGCCGGCGAAGCACTTCCTCGTGCAGGACGGCGACTACGTCCGCTCGGGCACGCCGCTGACCGACGGTGCCATCTCGGTGAAGGACATCCTCGCCATCAAGGGGCCGTTCGCCGCGCAGTTCCACCTCGTCAACGGGGTGCAGGAGGTCTACCGCTCGCAGGGCATCAACATCAACGACAAGCACATTGAGGTCATCGTGCGGCAGATGATGCGGCGGCTCGAAATCCTCGACCCGGGCGACACGCACTTCCTAGAAGGGGAGCCGGTCGACCGCGTGGAGTTTGTGCAGTACAACGACTGGATTTACGACAAGAAGTTCGTCACCGACGGCGGCGACTCGACGCGCATCAAGGCCGGTCAACTGGTCACGCTGCGCCAAATCCGGGAGGAGAACTCGCTGCTCAAGCGCAACGACAAGAAGCTCGTCCAGTTCCGCGAGGCCAACTCGGCGACAGCCACGACGCTGCTGCTCGGCATCACCAAGGCCTCGCTGGGGACGGAGAGCTGGATTTCGGCCGCGTCGTTCCAAGAGACGACGAAGGTTTTGAGCCAAGCCGCCATCCAGGCGAAGAGCGACAACCTCCTCGGCTTGAAAGAGAACGTCATCGTCGGCAAGCGAATCCCGGCCGGGACGGGGATGCGCGAGTACGAGCGCATCATGCTCGTGGGCGAGGAGCCGCAACGCAGGCACCGCGACGAACGGATGGATGACGAGGATTGAGTCCCCCTTTTTCGAGGTTTGATTTTGAAAGGCAAAAGTTGGGGCTACCTGGCTTTTGCCTTTCTTGTTTTCCAAGACCAGCCGGACGTGAAAACCTTCGTAGATTTATCCCAGAAACCGTTCCCCCGATCAAATCTAATCCAGTTGCTCAACCGGCCCTTCGGGTCGGCGTCGCACCGTTTTATCAATCTCATGGACATGGAATTTCCGACCACTTCTGGCCTGGCTTATCGACCGGTATTCAAAAAAGCAGTTGCCCGGCCTGTTCTCTCCCTCTTTTTCAGCCTGATGGCCGCCTCGCTTTTTGCGGCAACGAACACTTGGACGGGAGGATCCAGCATCGACTGGTTCACGAACTCCAACTGGTCGCTCGGCGCTGTGCCGCTTGCGGCGGACGATGTTTCCATCCCTTCCGGCACGCCTTTCTCGCCCACCATCGGAGCGGCCGGGGCTGTGGCAAAGATGGTTACGGTCAACACCGGGGCCACGCTCACCGTCTCGGCGGCGGGGACGCTGGCCATCAACGGCTCGTTGGCGCAAGGGCTGCTGAACAACGGGACGGTGCTGAACAGCGGCATCATCAACACCGGCAACATCTCGGCGAACTCCTTTGCAGGGGTCTTGAACACCGGCAATTTCACCATCAATTCAGGGGCGAAGCTCACCATCGACCGCTCGAACGTGAACGCGCTGGCCAACAATGCCGGCACCTTCACCAACAAGGGCATGCTGATTATCGGGGCTGCTGTGGGCAGCCCAGGGACGGGAATTGTCAACGGTGGCACTTTCATCAACGATTTCAACGCGACCATTTCGATTGACCGCATGGGGGTGAGCGGCATCACCAACCTCAACGGCACTTTCACCAACAAGGCGAGCATTGCCATCGGAGCAACGGCCGGCGTCGGGGACGTCGGCATCGTCAACGCCGCCAGTTTCGACAACACCTTTTTCGGGACGATCACCATCGACCGGTTCAACCTGCGCGGGCTGGACAACAGCGGCACCTTCAAAACCAGAGGCAACCTCACTATTGGATCAACGGGGCTAAACGGGCCGAACGCTGTCACCAACTATGGCGCGGGGACCTTCGAGAATGGGACCGTCTGCGGCCTAATCACCATATACGCCTCGCTCGTCAACTGGGGCACCTTCACCCAGGACGGGCGGCTGGTGTCCAACACCCTCTCGGCGCACACCAACACCGGCACCTTCACCAACGAGGGCGTCATCATGTACCCGCTCGGAAACCCCATCCCTGGGGCGGTGAACAACGAAATCATCGCCCAGCCCGTCATCGGCTCCTGTTCCGACATCCCGAACGTGCTCTCGCTGGGCAGCCCCGTCGACTTCGCCCCGACGACCCCCTGGTTCCTCGACCCCAGCCTGACAATGGTGGCCGGGACCTACGACCAAGCGACGAACACCCTCACGCCGACCGGCTTTGCGCCGAATGTGCCGAAGACGGTTTATTTTCAGGTTGAAGTGCCCGATTGCGGCTTCTTGACC
Source organism: Saprospiraceae bacterium (assembly GCA_044227705.1). Taxonomy (GTDB): domain Bacteria; phylum Bacteroidota; class Bacteroidia; order Chitinophagales; family Saprospiraceae; genus JANOQP01. The sequence goes on along the minus strand of JBGAWE010000163.1, from coordinate 649 downwards.
GTCAGCCTGACGGTGCAGTACGGTCAGTCGCCGCCCGCGCCCAATGTGGCCGTTCTGCAGGCCTTCTGCTCGGGCGACAGCCCGACCGTGGCCAGCCTCTCTCCCAACGGGGCCAACTTTGTCTGGTACAACGTCCCGACCGGCGGTGCGCCGCTGGCGCCGAACACGCCGCTTGTCAACGGCGGCGACTACTACGTCTCGCAGATTATTGGCGGCTGCCAGAGCTTCCGGGCGCACGTCCGCGCCATCGTCACGACGCCCGCACCTGGTAAGGTCTGTCTCAACGGCTGCAGCAACTGATTTCCTAAAACAAAAGGAAAAGGTCAAAAGGCAAGACGCCCGGAAGGGACTCTTGCCTTTTTTCTTTGACAGGGCCTCGTTCAAACAAGAGTTTCGCGGCAAAGACGAATCCATTTTGTCAGCCATCCCATTGTGCAAAGCATTGATGGCCAATGGTTTACGCGCAGAAGAACATGAGTCTACAACTTCTCGCGCCCGCCCACCGCTTGTCACACAAAAGGCGCCGCCCCAGCTGTTCGTCCGTCTTTGGGCCACATTTTCGCAATGGACGGTCGCGCTTTACCGGGCAACAGCCGTCGTTTTTTTTTTTTCCAATCCAACTTTTCGCCCGCGGGGTCTCCCGCCTCCG
>JBGAWE010000162.1:0-10662 GCA_044227705.1 Saprospiraceae bacterium | reverse complement strand
ATTTTTTCATGAAGAAATAGGCGACCGGCGACGCGATGAAAATCGCCGCGACGACCAGTCTCAAAAAGTCGCGAGACAGCAGCCCGACCACCTGCGCGACCGACGCGCCGAGCACTTTTCGGACGCCGATTTCTTTCGTCCGACGCTCTGCGGTGAACGCGGCGAGGCCGAAAAGCCCGAGGCAGGCGATTGCGATGGCCAGCCCCGCGAACAGCAGCGCGAGCGACCCGGCCCGCCTTTCGGAGCGATAAAGCTGGTCGAACTGGTCGTCCATGAACTCGTAGTCGAACGGGAGACCGCCCGCTCCTTTCGCCCAAACGGCGCGGATTTGCTCGATTTCGCCCGCCAAATCGGCCGTTTTCAGCCGGATGGCGAGGTTCGCGCGGCCGCCCCGGTGGAGGATGAGCGGGCGGATTTCATTTTTCAGGCTCTCGAAGTTGAAGTCCTCGACCATGCCGACGATGCGATAGGTGGCTACGGTCTGCGTCTTCACGTCGTCGAGCGTGTAAAGCTCGCGGCCGACGGGGTCGGCCCAGCCGAGCATCTTTGCCGCCGCCCGGTTGACGAGCAGGGCGTTCGAGTCTGCCGGGGAGATGGGGTCGAAGCCGCGCCCGGCGGCGAGGCCGATTTTCATGGTGTTCAAAAAGTCGGCATCGATCCACCAGTCGTTCATCGACAGGCCGTTTTCGGAAGTGAAGCTCCTTTCCCGGAAATAAGCTTGGTCGCTGTGGTCGCCGTTGGTCGGCACGAAGCTTGTTGCGCTCGCCGCCTCCACGCCGGGCAGGCGTAGGGCCTCGGTTTTCAGCACGTCGAGGGCCTCACCGAGCGTCGCCGTGTTCTTCAAAACAAGCACCTGCGAGCGGTCGAAGCCGAGGTTCTTGTTGCGGATGAACGTCATCTGCCGCCACGTCACGAGCGCGCTGATGGCCAGCGCGATGGAGATGGCGAACTGTGCCGTGACCAGTCCGCTGCGCAGCCACGCACCGCTGCGGCCGGTCACGGACTCGCTTTTCAGGGCTTTAATCGGTTTGAAACTCGACATGGCGAAGGCCGGATAGATGCCCGCCAGCAATCCCGTCAACAGCACGAAGGCGACAGTCGCTCCCAAGACTTCGGGTTTTTGCCAAAAATCGCGGCCGATTTCCTTCCCCGCCAGCCGGTTGAACGTTGGCAGCAAGAGCCGCACGACCAGCACCGCCGGGACCGCCGCCAGGGCCGCCATCACCACCGACTCGTTCAAAAACTGCGCGACGAGCTGCCCTTTTTGAGAACCCATCGCCTTGCGAACGCCGACTTCCCGCGCCCGGCCCGTCGCACGCGCAGTCGAGAGGTTCATGAAGTTGAAGACCGCCAGAAGGAGGATGAACAGGCCAAGGACCACCATCGCCCGCAGGGTATCGATGCTGCCGTTGGGCGCGAGGTCGCCCGTGCGCAGCCCGGCGTGCAGGTGGACATCGGCCATCGGGATGCTCGACCAGACAAGGCTGTTGCCCGCCTTTTCAAATTCCTCGAAGCTCGTCCCGAGCACCTTTTCGACGAGCGGCGCGAGGTGACGGTGGGTGAAGCGCGGCCATTCCGCCTCAAACTGCTCGCCCGCCGCGCGGTCGCGGAAAAGGAGATAGGTGTTCCAGTTGAAAGCCAGCCAGTTGCCCTCCGAGGCCGCCGGGAGCGACTTCATGGAGACGAAAAAGTCGGCCGGGATTTGCGAGTTCGACGGGATGTCGGCCATCACGCCGGTGACGCGGGCCGTCCATCGGTGGTTGTTCAGGTCGAGCGGTTGGCCGATCGGGTCGCGGCTGGGGAAGTACTTGCGCGCCATTTTTTGGGAAATCACCACAGTGTTCGGCTCGGCCAGGGCGGTTTTCGCGTCGCCCGCGACCAGCGGGAAAGTGAAAACCTGGAACAGCGAAGGGTCGGCGAACAGCACCCGGTCCTCGTAAAAAGAATCGCCGCCGCTGCGCACCGGCATCCGGCCGCGCCCCACCACGCGGCAGGCCGCCTCGACCTGCGGGTACTCGGCGACGACGGCCGCCGCCAACGGATCCGGCGCGGAGGCGATATGCTGCTCTGTGCCGCCGAAGTTGATGTCGGCTTGAAAGCGGCGGATGCGGTCGAGGTTTTTGTGGAAGCCGTCGAAGGACAGCTCGTCGCGCGTCCACAGGCCGATGAACAGGCAGCAGGCCAATCCGAGCGCGAGCCCGGCGATGTTGAGCAGGGCGTATCCGCGCTGTTTCAGGAGGTTTCGGATGGCTAATTTCAGGTTGTTCTTTAGCATGGTTGAGCCGGTTGAGAATGAAATTTATTGCAAGGCTTCTACGCAGTGTTTTCTGTTGATTCATTGGCAAAAACGCCCCCGCTATTCGTTGCGCAAACTATTGACCGGGTCGGCAATGGCTGCTCTTATCGACTGAAAACTCACCGTCAAAAAAGCAACACCGACCGCGCCCAATCCGGCGGCGGCGAAGACCCACCAGCTGATTTCGATTCGATAGGCAAAGTCGGCCAGCCATTTTTTCATCAACCAGAAAGCAAGTGGCGAGGCGATGAAAATGGCCACGACGACCAGTTTCAAAAAGTCGCGAGAGAGCAGCCCGACCACCTGGGCGACCGACGCGCCGAGCACTTTTCGGATGCCGATTTCTTTCGTCCGCCGCTCGGCGGTGAACGCGGCGAGGCCGAACAGCCCGAGGCACGAGATGAACACCGCCATCCCACCAAAGGCCCGGAAAAGCTGCCCGATGCGCGCCTCCCGGCGGTACATCCGGTCGAAGGTCTCGTCCATGAAATAGGCCTCGAAAGGGTAGTCCGGCTCGAACTTTTTCCATACGGCCTCGGCCGAGGCCATCGCCCGCGGGGCGTCCTGCCCCGTGGTTTTGCAATAGAAAAAGTAGTGGCGGTGCGGGTCGTGCAGGAAGACGGCCGGCTCGATTTTGCGTCGCAGCGACCGGAAGTTGAAGTCCCGCGCCACGCCGGCCACGGTGCCCTCCGTCTGCCAGAGCTTGAATCGTTTGCCCACGACGGGCGGCTTCAGGCCCGCCACGCGGACTGCCTCCTCGTTGAGGATGAAGCGGGTCGAGTCGGCCTTTGTGCCGTTAAAGTCTTCTCCCTCAACGAGTTGCATCTTAAAAAAGACAGGAAGCCCGCCCTCGACCGACATCGGCGACCATCATCTGCTGGTCGGGCGACTTGCCTTCCCAGTCGGTGTCGCCGGTGGTGGAGGCCAGGTTGAGGAGGCTGTTGCTGGCCGTCGTCACGGCCGAGATGCCCGGCTGTGCGGCCAGTTCTTGCCGGAAGGCATCACGGTGCGCCATCATCGCGTCGGTGAGGGAAAAGGCGAGGACATTCTCGCGGTCGTAGCCCAGGTTTTTGTGGCGGATGAAGTCGAGCTGGCCACCGATGACCAGCATCGCCACCACCAGGCCGGTCGAAAAGACGAACTGCGTGACCACCAGCCCCCGGCGAATCCCGGCCGCACCGAGGCCGGAAAGGAAATTTCCTTTCAGCGTGTCGAGCGGGCGGAAGGCCGACAGCACAGCCGCCGGGTAGAGGCCCGAGAGCAAGAGCGTGGCCAGCATCGCTCCGCCGAACAGCCCGGCCGTTCGGGGGTCGAGCAGGTCGAGGCGCATTTTTTTGTCGGCAATCTGATTGACCCAGGGAAGCATCAGCGCGGCGCAGGCCACCGCCAGCGAGCAGGCGAGGACGAAAACCGCGCCCGTTTCGACCAAAAACTGGGTCAAAAGCTGCCATTTATCCGCGCCAACGACCTTCCGAAGGCCGACCTCTCGGGCGCGGCCGGAGGCGTGGGCGGTCGAGAGGTTCATGTAGTTGATGCAGGCGATGAGGATGAGCAGCAGCCCCGCCAGCCCGATGGTGCGCACGGTCTGCAGGCCAGGCGAGCTGCCGTCCGGTTCCGTCAGGTGCAGCGAGCGCAGCGGCTGGAGGATGTATTGCGAGGTCTTGTCGAACGGGTTGTGCGCGTGATGGATGTCGGCGAGCTTCCGGCCGACGGCCTCGGGCGACGCGCCGGGGCGGAGTTTCAAAAAGGTCACAAAGTTGAAATCGCCCCAATCGTCCTCCATCGATTTCCAATAGTCGTTGGGCTGGAAGGACTTGTTGAGCAGCTCGAGGTTGCGGAAATAGTCTGCCTTCAACTCCGAATTGTCAGGCAGGTCGGCCACGACGGCGCTGACTGCGCACTTCTGGCCGCCCACCTCGATGATTTTTCCGACTGCGTCGGTCGAGTGGAAATACTTCTTCGCCAGCGTCTCGGAAAGGATGATGGAACTGGCCTCGGCGAAAGGGCGGGCCGGGTTCCCTCTCAAAAAATTGACGGTAAAGACTTGAAAAAAGGAGCTGTCGACGAACGCCCCGTCCTTTTCAAGGCCGCTCCGCTCGCCCGCCCGAAGGACGAGTTTGTCGTCGCCTGCGGCGCGGACGGCGGCCTCCACCTCTGGCACCTCGCGCAGGGCATATAGGGCGTGGGGCGCGGGCGTCGTCGGCCAATGGAGCTGCCTCTCGCCGGAGGTCATGTTCGCGTTCTCGCGGAAGATGCGCTCGACGTCGCGGTGGTGGCTGTCGCCCGAAAGCTCGTCTTGGGCCCACATCAGCATGAGCAGCCCGGCGGCCAGCCCGACCGAAAGGCCGACGATGTTGAGCCCTGTGAAAAGGCGGTTGTTGGACAGGTTTCGGAAGGCGATTTTTAGATAGTTTCTGAACATGGCGGTTTGCGTTTCGGGAAATGTTCTACGCGGGCTTTAATGTGGGCTTATTGGCGAAACGCTGTGAGAAGCTACCCAACTCTTTCGTCTCGCTCAATCTGCCCATCGGCGAGATGGAGAATTCTGTTGCCGAAACGAGCATTGACCTCCGAGTGGGTAACTTGAATGATGGTCACGCCATCCTCGCGGTTGAGCCGTTGAAAAGTCTCCATGATTTCGAGTGCCTGTTTGGATTGGAGGTTGCCGGTCGGCTCGTCTGCGAGGATGAGCCGAGGGTGCCCGGCCAATGCCCGGGCGATGCCGACCAATTGCTGTTGCCCACCGCTCAACTGACTGGGGAAGAGGTCTTTCTTCCCCACAATGTTGAACCTGTCGAGCAGGTCGGCAACGCGTGCCTTGCGCTCGGCAGAAGGCATTTTTTTATAGAGAAGCGGGGTCTCGATGTTCTCGTAGACCGTCAAGTCGTCGAGTAGGTGGTATGCCTGGAAGACAAAGCCGACGTACTGCTGGTAAAGCTCCGTGCGCCGCCGCTCGGAGAATTTGTGCACCGGTTCGCCTAGGAAATGGTACTCGCCCGCCGTCGGCTCATCGAGCATGCCGAGGATGTGCAGCAGCGTGGATTTGCCGGAGCCGCTCGGCCCCATGACGCTTACAAACTCGCCTTCCGCGATGCGAGCCGAGACGTGGCGCAGGACGTATGCCTTCTGCGCGCCTGCCGGATAGAAACGCTCGATGTCCTTTAGTTCAATCATGGTTTCAGAGGCGCGGCCGGAGCCAGTTGATGAGAAAGAAGAGGAGGAGTTTTGACAGCATTTTTGAGCAGATTGAGCTGATTTAAGAAAACTGTTCCGTCACCACCCGTCCGTCGAACAGGTTGACCACCCGGTGTGCGAACCCCGCGTCGTGCGATGAGTGCGTGACCATGATGATGGTCGTGCCTTGCCGGTTGAGGCCTGAGAGAAGGTTCATCACTTCGAGTCCATTCGTGGAGTCGAGGTTGCCCGTCGGCTCGTCGGCGAGGATGACCTTCGGTGTGGCGACCACTGCTCGGGCGATGGCCGTCCGCTGTTGCTGCCCGCCCGATAGCTGTTGCGGGAAGTGGTTTTTGCGGTGCATGATGTTCATCCGCTCGAGCTGCGCTTCGACCATTTTCTTTCGTTCAGAGGCTGGGGTTTTCAGGTAGAGCAGCGGCAGCTCGACGTTTTCAAAAACCGTCAGCTCGTCAATCAAATTGAAGCTCTGGAATACGAAGCCGATGTTGCCCTTGCGCAGGTTGGCGCGGCCGCGCTCGCCCATCTTCCCGACCTCGGTTCCGAAAAAGTGGTACTCGCCCTCGCTCGGCGAGTCGAGCAGGCCGAGAATGTTCAACAGAGTCGATTTTCCGCAGCCCGATGGCCCCATGATGGCGACGAACTCGCCCGCCTGGATTTCGAGGTCGATACCGTTCAGGGCCGTGGTCTCGACTTCTTCTGTGGCGAAGACGCGGTGCAGATTGGTGGTCTTAATCATTGATAGTCAATCGTTTATTTCAGTTCAAAAGTTGAGGATGTCCTTGTCGCCGAAGTTCTCGTAGCCGCTCGTCACGACTTGGTCGCCCGGTTCGAGGCCTTGCAGGACTTCAAAAAACTGCGGGTTCTTCCGCCCAAGCGTGATGGGCCGCTTCGTTGCCTTCGTGCCCGATTTGTCGAGGAGATAAACCCAGTTTCCTCCGGTTTCAGAGAAGAATCCACCCGTTGGAAGCAGCACCGCTTCGGCAGGTTTCCCCAATTGTAGGCGGACCGGCACCGTCTGGCCGCGCCGAATGCCGTCGGGCAGTTCTTTTGAAAAGGTCATGTCGACCTCAAAACGGCCGCTTTTGACCTCCGGGAAAATCTTGGAGACCGTCAGTTGAAAGGTCTTCCCGCCAAACTCGAAAGAGCCTTCCAGCCCCGGGAAAATCCGCGAGACATAATGCTCGTCGACGTCGACGCGCATCTTGAAGCCGCTCAAATCGTCGATCTGGCCGATGTTCTGCCCGGCCGCGATGCTCGCGCCGACCTCCACATCGACGCGCGAGAGGAGGCCAGAAACCGGTGCTTTGACCGACAGGTTGGCGAGGTTTTCTTTCATGAAGGCTGGCGAATCTGGACATTTGCGTTCTCTTCCTGAAACTGCTGGTTTTCAACTTCGATTTCGCGCTGTTTTGTCAGCCGTTCGAGGGTCGTCTTCGATTTGAAAAAATCCTGCTCGCTGACAAGGCTGGTCTTCGCCAGTTTCTCGTTGCGGTCGAACTCGTCGCGGGCCTGCGCAATCTGAAAATCAAGGTCGGCCAGCGTCCGGCGGAGCGTGAACTTGTTCTGCCGCAGGCTCAACCGCGTGTTCTCCAGCTCGTTGATGAGGCGGTGCATCTCCGTCTCGCGGTTCATGAAATCGAGCGTGAGCTGCTGGTTGTCCAGCTTCAGGATGGGGTCGCCCGAACGGACGGTCGCGCCGCCGTCAAGGAATTTTTTGGAAACGTAGCCGCCCTCGATGGCGTCGAGCTGGTAGGTCTTGAGCGGCTGCACGACGCCGGTGACGATGATGAACTCGTCGAACGTCCCGCGCTCGACGGTCGAGACGGTGAGCTTGTCGCGCTCGACGTTGAGCGACGAGCCGCCACCCGCCCCAACCAGCGTGTGGACCGTGAAAGCCACGAACGCCGCCACCGCCATGATGAGGGCAATGCGTTGTGGCGTCCATTTTTTCTTTTCGATGGGTCTGTCCATGATGCTAAGAAGTTGAAATGAATAAGTATAAAGCCGTGCCAACTGCGCAAACTGCTGGCAATCAACGATTTAGAGGTTTTTGAAAAGAAAATCCGTGTCCGAAATCGAACACTGGCCGTCCGAATTCGGACAGTTGCCGGCAAAAAAAAAACACCCGGCCTCCGAATTGGCCGGGTGTTTCTTGAAAACAGTTTTGACAGGCTCGGCTCCGAAAACCCGCGTTCCATGCCCGAAGGACACAAGCAGAAAATACCGGTCGGCATCCTCGCTTTGGCCCCTCCCCTATTTTGGGAACGCAAAACAGCCCCTGTGGTCGTTTCAAAAGCCTGACCATGCGCCCCGCCTCCGGGATGATTTCGTTGAGCAAGGTCTTGGAGTCGTTGAGCAGACGGACGGGGCCTTTTTCCTTTCTCAGATAGGCGACCAACTCGGCCATGTTGCCGCAGTTTTCGCAAAGCGGCGGGAAAGCAGGCCGTCACATACTGGGCAACGGCTTGTCGAAACCGCTGCCGCCCATGACGAGGCCGCCTTCCGACGCGCTGGGACGGTTGGCCGGTTGCGGTTGCGCGGGTTTCCTGAGTTCAGCGGGAGGCGGCGTTTCCTTGGTTTTTTTGGTCGAGCGGAAGCCGAGGTAGCGCGCCTTGGTGTACGCGGTGAAAAAAACGGTCTGCGCGTTCCGCACGGCGTTGATGGCGTAGTCGAGGCTTTCGAGGATGCCGTCCATCGCGCCGAACTCCTCGATGAACTGGTTGAGGAGGTTCGACTTGGCTTGGCGGGCGAGCTTCGGGCCGTTCATCTTCTGTTGGAAGTCGTTGACTGCTGCCTCGACGGCGTCGAGCGCGGTAGCGTGGAAACCGAACGGCTCCAAATCGTGGGCGTTCTCGCGGGCAGTCTTCAGGACCGCCATATAGAGGCCCGCCAGATCGACCGCCTTGCCGATTTGAAAGCTGGTGATGGCGGTGGGGAACTGGGCTTTGAGCACTTCGTCCTTCTTGTCTTCCGCCAGTGCCACGAGCGCGTTGGCGAGGGCAAAGCACTCGTTGCTGGCTCTTTCGCGCGACTGCGCCTTTTCCTCGGTGACGCCGCTCGTGCTGCTGGCCCCGACGTCGAGCTTGGAGCGGATGTCAGCAAGTTTCCCGCGAAAGGCCGCGATACGCGGTTGCAGAGCGGGGATGCTGGTGGCCCCTGTGGGGTTGCCGTCGAGGGCCGCTTCGACCGCCCCGTACATCTGGAGGCGGCGGTTGAGCAAGTTTCGCATGATGTGTAAATGATTGAAAATGAACGGGAAGCGAGATTGCTACCCGTTGCGCCTCGCCCAAAAACGGTGCCACACGAGCGCGAAAAGACCAAATATGAGAAAAAAAATGATCGCACGGAGGGGAACAACGGCTGCCTTGGGGACAAAAACAGCCACAAGCTCATCGAAAACGCTGGCCCGCAAGATTTGAACCCGCTCTCCCGCCGGAAAAATGTGCACCGCCGGAAAAAAAACGCTTCACATGAAGAAAAAAACAGGCGTAACGAGGAAGAAAATGTTCGCAAGCGCGGGGAAATCGGTCGCCGCAGCGAAAAAATCAGGCAACCACAAGCGGATGGTTTTGCGCTGCCGGAGAAAAAAGGCTGGGGCAATACCTAGAAGCCAACCGAGCTATTAAAAATTTGAAAAAGATTTGGGGAGAATCGAAACCCTTTCCAACTTTGGGCGACCCTGCCGAGGAAGAGGTAGCATATACGCACCTTTTGAGGCTTGGCCACTGGCCACTTATGCGCACCTCGGGGCTAAAGTTCCGGAACTTTAGCGGGAGGTGCGTATATCCACTTGTTACATACCATTAAAAAAATAAAAAATGAAAAAAGTCACGTTTATTCTGGCAATATTTCTATATTTTTTAGGATGTAAGAAAGATGACAAATCTATGCCATCCCCACCAGTAATAGTAGACCCTGAAGATTCAATGGAAGTTACAGCGAATTATGTAGTCTTGGACGGCTATATTGGACACTGGCACCAATCCACTAAATTATCATCGGATGGAAATGTAATTATTGTTGGAGAGAAAAGTATAGGCAGCAATTCCCAAATGATTGTCACTAAAACAAATACAATCGGAGAAGTAATATTTTCAAAATTGGTTCATCAGCAAAGTAGCAAAGGGTTGGGAGTGTGTGAGGATAGCCAGCAAAACATTTATGTTATTGGGGCAGCATTTGAAGAAAGTTTTTACAAAGATAGCAGATTAGCTGTAGCAAAACTCGACAAAAATGGCAACATAATTTGGGAAAAAGCCTATCATCAGGAGGAACATATTATAGGCACAAACATATCTGCATTGAGTGATAATGAAATTATCGTTTGCGGCTCAACTTATGACAAGTCTGAATTGGTTTTTCTAAAAATTGATTCGCTGGGCCAAGAAAAGTCTTTTAAGATATTTAAATCGCCGAATAAATATAAGACTCCATCCAGCATGCTCATTCTGCATGATGGAAATATTCTAATTACCGACTCTGACAATAGTAAATTTAACTTAACTTGGTTTGACCAAGAGTTTAACTATTTATGGGGAAAAATTTATGGTGAAGGCCAAAGGTTTTGCCGAAGTGCTGTCCAATTAAATGACGGGAGCATTGTCACGGTCGGGAATCAAACGCATGTAAAAGAAGGGGCGAACGTAATTGATTCGTCTAAAGTTTTGATAATAAAAACTGATTCTAATGGAGAACTGCTTTGGGAAAAAGAAGCAGGCGATACAAAGTATCTAAACCATGGGCAATCAATTGCTGTCAATCAAGACGGCTCTTTTGTAATCAATGGATACGCCTTAAGCAACCAGCTTAAGAACGAAGACCATATGATTATTTATATAGATTCGAATGGCAATGAAATCAACTCTAAGTATTTTACAGACAAAAAGACTTTTCGAGGCGCAAATATAATTAAGGTAGAAAATGACAGAAATGTTATGACTGGCGGATACCAAGGGGGAACATATTTTCTGAATGTAGATAATTATGGAAATTGAAAACGGTATGCAGCACTGCTCGCTCGCTTATGGTGTTTCAAAAAAAACAAGCTTCGCCTGCTTGATGAAGTACCATATAAGCACCATTTGAGGCTTGGCCACTGGCAACTTATGCGCACTTTGGGGATAAAGTTCCGGAACTTTGGTCGGGAGGTGCGTATATCCACTTGTTAGGTG
>JBGAWE010000161.1:0-10699 GCA_044227705.1 Saprospiraceae bacterium | reverse complement strand
CCTCGAACAGCTCGCCGTCTCAAATTCACTCAAAAACGCGCAGATAAACCACGGCATCGACCAGTTCCAGCTTGCACAGGAGGATTTGGAGGTGCAGGAAACCTACTTCCAGAGCCAGACTTCGACCGTGCTGATGATAGACGTGTCTCACTCGATGATCCTCTATGGGGAAGACCGCATCACGCCCGCAAAAAAGGTGGCTATGGCCCTCGCCGAGTACATCACGACGCGCTTCCCGAAGGACACCATCGACATCCTCGCCTTCGGCGACGACGCTTGGCCCATCGAAATAAAAGACCTCCCTTACCTGCAAGTCGGCCCCTTCCACACCAACACCGTCGCCGGGCTGCAACTGGCGATGGACATCCTTCGCCGCCGCCGCAACCCGAACAAGCAGATCTTCATGATCACCGACGGCAAGCCGACCTGCATCAAAAAAGGCTCGAAATACTACAAGAACTCGTGGGGTATCGACCGGCAGATTATAGGACGCTGCCTCAACCTCGCCTCGCAGCTTCGCAAGCTCGACATCCCTGTGACGACCTTCATGATCGCCCGCGACGAGTGGCTCGTCAAGTTCGTCGAGGCGTTCACGGAGGCGAACGGGGGCAAGGCTTTTTACTCGAATTTGGAGGGCTTGGGCAGCTTTGTTTTCGAGGGGTACAAAAAGGGGAAGCGGCGGAAATGAACTCCCTCGGCCACCTTTTCCGCATCACCACCTTCGGCGAGAGCCACGGCCCGGCCATCGGCGTGGTCGTCGACGGCTGCCCGGCCGGACTGGATTTCGACCTCGATTTCATCCAAAAAGAACTCGACCGGCGGCGGCCCGGCCAAAGCCACATTTCAACGCAGAGAAAGGAGAGCGACACCGCTCAATTGATGAGCGGCGTGTTCGAGGGCCGGACGCTCGGCACGCCCATCGCACTGCTCATCCCGAACGAGGACGCGCGCGGTCGCGACTACGACCACCTCGCCACCGCCTTCCGGCCGAGCCACGCAGACTTCACCTGGCAGGAAAAATTCGGCCACCGCGACCACCGGGGCGGCGGGCGGTCGAGCGCGAGGGAGACGGCCTCGTGGGTCGCGGCGGGAGCTGTCGCCAAACTGTTTTTAAGAGCAAAAGGTGTTGAGGTTCAGGCGTTTGTGCAGCAGGTCGGCGAGGTGGCGATGCCAGATTCGGCCGTTGTCAGCGTTCCCGCCAACAGCCTCCCCGAGATAGAATCCACCCCCGTCCGCTGCCCGCACCCCGAGACGGCGACGGCCATGATTTCCCTGATTGAAGAAGTGAAAAAGGCGGGCGACACCGTCGGCGGCGTGGTCTTCTGCCGGGTTTCGGGCTGCCCGGCGGTCCTCGGCGAGCCGGTTTTCGGAAAGCTCCACGCAGAATTGGGCCGGGCGATGTTGACCATAAATGCCGCAAAGGGCTTCGAAATCGGCAGTGGATTCGCGGGCGCGGCGATGCGCGGCTCGGCGCACAACGACCTTTTCTTTTCAAAAGAGGGAAAAATCCAGACGGCCACCAACCGCAGCGGCGGCATCCAGGGCGGCATCTCCAACGGAATGGACATCGATTTCCGCGTCGCCTTCAAGCCCGTGGCGACCATCATGCGGCCGCAGGAAACGGTCAACGAAAAAGGCGAGGCGGTCGAAATCGCCGGGCGCGGCAGGCACGACCCGTGCGTGGTGCCTCGCGCCGTGCCGATTGTGGAGGCGATGGCTGCGCTCGTCGTGGCCGATTTCATGCTGCTGGCCCGAGGGGCGCGGCTTTAGTTTTTCGTCAAAAAAGGCAGGATTTCCCGCGCCGCCCGCTCGCTCGCGCCCGGCCGCCCGAGCCGCTGCCGAAGCTCGTCGTAGCCCTCGCGGATGCGACCGATTTCGGAGGGGAGGAGGATGCTGCCGAGTGCGTCGCTCAAGCGGTCCTCGTTGCACTTGCCCTGAATCAGCTCTTCCACCAGTTTTCTTTCCAAAATCAAATTGACGAGGGAGATGAAAGGCACCTTGACCAGCCGCCGCGCGATGAGGTAGGAAAGCCACCCTCCCCGGTAGCAGACGACCTGTGGAACGCCGTGCAGGGCCGTCTCGAGCGTGGCCGTGCCGCTGGCGACGAGGGCCGCGTCGGCCAGCCGCAGCACGTCGCGCGTCTTGTTGTCGACAAATGAGACGCGCTTCCGGCCGGCCAAAAACTGCTGGTAGAACTCGGCCGGGATGCCCGGCGCACCGGCCACAACAAATTGATACTCATTGAATTGGCGCGTCATCGTCAGCATCAGCGGGAGCATCCGGCGGATTTCCTGTCGGCGGCTGCCGGGCAAAAGGGCGACCACTTTCCTCGAAAAATTGGCGTCGCCGACGGCCGCGCGTTGCGGCTCCCTGACCACGTCGAGCAGGGGGTGGCCGACGAAACTGGCCTGCTCGACCCCGTGCTCCTGAAACCATTTTTCCTCAAAAGGAAGGATGCAGAGCAGCCGCTCCACGTCGCGGGCGAGGGCCTTTGCGCGGCCCTCCTTCCAGGCCCACGCCTGCGGGGCGATGTAATAGACGACGGGGATGCCCTGCTTTTTGGCCCAGCGGCCGATGCGCATGTTGAAACCGGGGTAGTCGACGAGCACGAGCGCATCGGGGGCGAAGGCGCGGATGTCCTTTTTGCAAAAAGACAGGTTGCCGAGCACTGCGAAGATGTTGCGGGCGACCTCCCAGAAACCCATGAAGGAGGTCGCGGTAGTGTTTCACGACCTCGGCACCCGCTTTCTTCGAGATTTCGCCGCCCCATGCGCGGGCTTTCAGGCCGGGGGAAAGTTTTCTCAACTCCGTCAAAAGGCTGCCCGCGTGGAGGTCGCCGCTGGCCTCGCCCGCGATGAGGTAGATTTTCATGGCCGCAAAGAAAATTAGGGATTTGGGATTGGGGGTTTGGGATTGGGGTGCCGCGCCCAATCCCCGCTCCCAAATCCCGAATCCCTAATTTTCTTTGCGGCCTGAAATTTCTAAAAAGCAATGGGAAGAGCATTTGAATTCCGCAAGGGCCGCAAGATGAAACGCTGGTCCGCGATGGCCAAAGCCTTTACGAAGATCGGGCGCGAAATCGCCATCGCCGTCAAAGAAGGCGGGCCGAACCCCGAGGGCAACAGCCGCCTGCGCATCGCCATGAACAACGCGAAGGCCGCCAACATGCCGAAAACGAACGTCGAGGCAGCCATCAAGCGCGCCTCCTCGAAGGAGGGCGAGAACTACGCCGAGGTCATCTACGAGGGCAAAGGGCCGCACGGCATCGCCTTCCTCGTCGAGACGGCGACCGACAACACGACGCGCACGGTGGCCAACATCCGCGTCCACTTCAACCGCTGCGACGGCGCGCTCGGCAACAGCGGATCCGTCGCCTTCCTCTTCGACAGGAAGGGGATTTTCCGGGCCAACAGGGCGGGCCTCGACCTCGAAAGCCTCGAACTCGAGCTTATCGACCACGGCCTCGAGGAGCTGCGCGTCGAGGAGGACGAAGCCGTCTTCACCTGCGCCTTCGCCGACTACGGCAAGCTGGCCAAAGGGCTGGAGGAGCTGAAAGTGGAGGTCACGACCGTCGAGCTGGCCTTCGTCCCGAACGAGACCCGCAAGCTCGGCGACGACGAGGTCGAGGCCGTCATCAAGCTCATCGACCGCCTCGAGGAGGACGACGACGTGCTCAACGTCTACACGACGATGGACATGAGCGAGTGACGTGGGTTGACGATTGGGCTGATTTGTGATTTACGGCCAGCCACCCGCCATTCCCGCGAATCGCAAATCAACCCAATCGTCAATCATTTCTACCTTACCGGCGAGGAAACGGTTCACCACAATTCGCATTTCCAACTGTATGAAAATCAACCACTTGCCGCTGTTTCTCGCCCTGTGCCTTTTTGGAAAACTGGCGGCGCAGAACTCGCCCAGCCTCTCGGGCAACCTGCAGGCGAACGGCAACTTCTTCGTCAGGGACGAGAAAATCGGGGCGGCCAACACGCCTCAGTACGACCGCCAACTCTTCGGCGCCGAGAGCTGGATGACGCTCAACTACGCCTACAAGGGCTACGACGCGGGCATCCGCTTCGACATCTTCAACAACTCCAACCTGCCCAACCCGACCGACTCGTACACCGCGCAGGGCATCGGCCGCTGGTGGCTCCACAAGAAAATCAACAAGCTCGACATCACGGGCGGCTACATCTACGACCAGATCGGGGCGGGGACGATTTTCCGGGCCTACGAGGCGCGGCCGCTCAACATCGACAACGCCCTCCTCGGCCTGAGGCTCGGCTACGAACTGAACGAGAACTGGAAAATCCGCGCCTTCACCGGCAAGCAGAAGTTCAACTTCGACACCTACGGCGTGATTTTGAAAGGCGCGGCCATCGATGGTTTTATCCAAATCGACTCGGCACGGGGCATCTCCATCTCGCCCGGCGCGGGCATCGTCGGCCGCACGCTCGACGACCAGACGGTGAGCGACATCGTGGCCGCCATCACCACCTACACCCCCCGCGACAGCATCGGGCTTTGCACGAACACCTATGCCGGTTCCTTTTATAACACATTGACTGTCAAGAACTTCTCGTGGTACATCGAGACCGCCCTCAAATCGCGCGACGTGATGAACGACCCCAACGCCGAGAAGCTCAACTGGAACGGCTCGACCACCTTGGGCAAGCTCGTGAGGCGGCGCGGCTCGGTCCTGTACACCAATTTTTCGTGGAGCAACAGCCATTGGGGCCTCACCGTAGAAGGGAAGCGGACGGAGAACTTCTCATTCCGCACCAGCCCCTTTGCCACCGGCACGCGCGGCGCCATCAACTTCCTGCCGCCGCTCGCCCGCCAGAACACCTACCGCCTCACCGCTCGCTTCCAACCGGCGACGCAGGAACTGGGCGAACAGGCCTTCGGGGCCGAAATCCGCTATTCGCCGCACAAAAAACTGCAGTTCATGCTCAACGGCTCCGTCATCGACAACCTCGATGGAGGGCCGCTCTACCGCGAAATATTCTCGGAGGTCACGTTCAAGCACAAGCGGAAATGGCAGGTCATCGGCGGGACGCAACTCCAGTTTTACAACAAAACGGTCTTCGAGGGCAAGCCCGACACGGTGCGCACCATCACGCCGTATGCCGAGTTCCTCTACCGTTTCACGCCAAAACGCTCGGTGCGCGTCGAGGGGCAGTACATGCACACGGAGGACGATTTCGGCTCATGGGCTTTCGCGCTCGTCGAAATCGGACTGGCTCCGCACTGGATTTTCTCGATGTCCGACATGTACAAAATCAAGCACTCGAACGCCTCCTCACTGCCCGCCGAGAAGACGCAGTACGACAACCTCCACTTCTGGACGGCGGGTGCGGTCTACACGACCGGGCCGAACCGCTTCAGCCTCGACTGGGTGAAACAGGTCGAGGGCATCGTCTGCTCGGGCGGCATCTGCCGGTACGAACCGGCGTTCAACGGGGTCAGGCTGAAGGTCAACTCCAGTTTCTAAATCATTGAGGTTCAATTTTTTATGAAAAAATCAACCGCCGCCGCCGCGCTCCTCGCCGTCCTCTTCCTCGCCCTCGGCTGCAAGGAAAAGTGCATCGAAATCCCGCCGCTCGGGCAGGGCGTGACCAGCGCAAGAAAGGTTTTGATAGAGGAGTTCACCGGCGTCCAGTGCCTCAACTGCCCGCAAGGCTCGGCCGAGATTGCCAACCTGAAAGGGCTTTACGGCAAGAACCTGATAGCCGTCAGCATCCACGCCGGGCAGTTCAGCGAGCCGCTGACCGATTCGAAGTTCGACTTCCGAACCGACGAGGGGTCGAACATCGAGACCTTCCTCGGCACGCCCATCGGCTACCCGTCGGCCGTGGTCGACCGGACGGCTTTCCCCGGGGGCTTCGGATTGCAGGCGCCGAAGAGCAAGTGGGCTGGGAACATCCAGGCCGATTTTCAAGTCGACCCGGGGATGGCCGTCAACATCGCCCCGAAGTTCGACGCGGCCACCCGCCAACTGGAAATCGACGTGACCATACTGCCCACGAAGAACCTTTCGGGCGAGCACCGGCTCTCCATCATGCTCACCGAGGACCACATCATCGATTGGCAGATCGACGGCACCGAGCACATCGAGCACTACGAGCACGAGCACGTCCTGCGCGACATGCTCACGCCGTTCGAAGGCAGCGTCATCATGGAGGCACTCGCGGCCGGGTCGCCGGTCGTGAAGCATTTTTCGTTCACCGTCCCAGCCACTTGGAAGGAGGCGGACTGCCACATCGTCGCCTTCGTCCATCACGGCGGCACGCCCGACAAGAAGGTGTTGCAAGCGGAGGAGGTGCCTTTCTTTTAAGCCGTGCGCCCAGCTCTCACCGTCCTTTTTTTGTTGAAAACGAGCCTTGCCCTGTTGGCTGGGCCGGTTCATGTACGCACCATCTTGGAGGCCGAACGGATGCGGCCTGGCGACGCTAACTCGTTGACAATCAACATCTCTGGCGCGGAGAATGCCACCCCCGACAGCATCTACATCGCGCCGCTCGACTCGGTCATCGGGCGCGAAAACCTACTCTCCTTCTCCGGCTGGAAGCGGCAGGGCGACGGTTGGTCGTGCAGCATCCGGTTCACCGTTTTTGAGGAGGGGACACTGACCATCCCCCGTTTGCGGGTCTGTTTCAAATCGGCGGGCTGTGAAAACACGGCTGAAAAAACCCTCGTCGTCGTCCCGCTAAATGTGGCCGACACGGTCTCGCTGCGCGACATAAAAGCCATCCACCGCGAGCCGCCGAACTGGACGGACAGGTGGCCCATGTTCCTCGCCATCGCCGCCGTTTTGCTGGCCTTCGGCCTCTTTTTTTGGTGGAAATCGAGGCGAAACCGCCGCCCCGCTGCCCAATCCCGAATTCCGAATCCGCAAACGCCCTGGGAATGGGCGTTCGAGCAGCTCGATGTTTTGGAGAAAAAATCTCTCTGGCAGGCGGGCGGCGCGAAACAGTACCACACCGAGCTGACCGTGATTCTGCGCGGCTACCTCTCTCGCCGCTTCGGCATCGCCGCTTTCAAAAAGACCTCGGATGAAATCTTGACGAGTCTCGCAGCCGTCCCGGGTTTTGAATCGGGCATGACGGGAGAGCTTCGACAGCTTTTCCAGACCATCGACCTCGTCAAGTTCGCCCGCGCCGAGCCGCCCAACGACTTCCACCGGCAAGCCCTCGAAAAGACCCGCGAACTCGTCCGTGCGACCGTTCCGGCGGATGGTCAAGTGATTGAAAATCAATTGGTTGAATCGGAACCGGCGGATTTTCAGCGTCGCGTCAAGGTTGCTTTTCACGCCCTGCCCAACCAGTCGGCCGCCGGTTTCGCGGCCGAAAAACCGGTTGAGGCTTACACGCTTCACGGCCGCCGCGTCGCCGCCGGCCTGGTCGACTTGCTGGTCTGGCTGGGCGGCTCGGTGGGTGTGGTGCGGCTGATGTGGTGGCTTGTCGTCTTGCTCGAAATGCCCGACGACGGGAAATCGGGCACGGGCCTAATCGCCCTTTTCCTCGCGGCGGGGCTGTTCGGCTTCGGCTATTTTTTCCACGTCGCATTGGAAAAAGAGGGCATCACGCCCGGCAAGCTCGCCTTCGGCCTGCGCGCCCGCGCCGAGTCGGGCCGGAGGATGTCGACGCGGCAGGCGCGGCGGCGGGCCTCGCTCAAGTTCAACCCATCTTATTGGGATATAAAAAACTGGCACCACGACCCGCGCGGACAGACCGGCTACGATCGCGAGGCGGAGACGGTCGTTGGGCTGCGCTGATAAGTTGATGCCCCAAATCAGTGCGCCTCCAGCCAGTTCTCGCCCACGCCGATTTCCACCAGAATCGGCACTTTCAGCCCCGGCATCGCGGTGGCCATTTCATGCAAAATCAGTGGCTTGAGCCGCTCGACCTCCGAGCGCAGCGCGTCGAAAACGAGTTCGTCGTGGACTTGCAGAATCATTTTTGACTGAAAACCCTGCTCGCGCATCGCCCGGTGGAGGTTTATCATGGCCAGTTTGATGAGGTCGGCGGCCGTCCCCTGGATGGGCGAGTTGATGGCGACGCGTTCGGCGTTGGAGCGGGCCAACTGGTTGCGGCTGTCGATGTCGCGCAGCTTGCGGCGGCGGCCGGAGAGGGTCTGGACGTAGCCGTTCTTCCGGGCGAACTCGACGGTCGAGTCCATGTAGTTTTTGAGGCCGGGGTAGGTGCGGAAGTAGTTGTCGATAAGCTCCTTAGCCTCCGCCCTTTTGATGCCGAGCTGGTTGCTCAAGTTGGTCGCGCCCGCGCCGTAGATGATGGAAAAGTTGACGGTCTTCGCGTTGCGCCGCTGGTCGGCCGTCACCTCGTCGAGCGGGACGCCGTAGACCTTGGCGGCCGTCGCCCGGTGGATGTCGAGGTTTTGTTGGAAGGCCTCAATCATGGCCGTTTCATTGGCGATTTCGGCGATGAGCCTCAATTCTATTTGGCTGTAGTCGGCACTTATCAAAACATGGTCGGCGTCGCGGGGGATGAAAGCCTCGCGCACCCGGCGGCCTTCGGGAGTCCGAATCGGGATGTTTTGCAGGTTTGGGCTGTCGCTCGCCAGCCGCCCGGTCGAGGCGACGGTCTGCCGGAAACTGGAGTGGATGCGCCCCGTGCGCGGGTTGACCATGTTCGGCAGCGAATCGACATAGGTCGAGCGCAGTTTCAACAGGCCCCGGTGGGCGAGGATGTCGGCTGCGACGGGGTAATCCTTTGCGATTTCAGAGAGCACATCCTCGTCCGTCGAATACTGGCCGGACTTGAGCTTCGGCCCTTTGTAAGGCAGTTTCAGCCGGTCGAAAAGCACCTCTCCGACCTGCTTGGGCGACGAGATGTTGAATTGGAAGCCGACCTCGGCGAGGATTTTTTCCTCCAGTTTGACAATCAATTCGACCAGCTCGGAGGAGTATTTTTTCAAAAAATCGGAGTCGATGCGCACGCCCTCCGTCTCGAGGTCGGCCAGCACGCGGACGAGGGGCAGGTCCATGTCGTGGAAGATGTGCCCCATGTTCGCCTCGGCCAGTTTCGGCTCGAAAAGGTGCTTGAGCTGGAGGGTGATGTCCGCGTCCTCCGCCGCGTACTCGGCGACGATGTCGACCGCCACGTCTCTCATGTTCCCCTGCGGGCCGGTGGCCTTTTTCCCAATCAGTTCGGTGATGGAAATCGGGCGGTATTGGAGGTAGGCGTTGGCCAAAAAGTCCATCCCGTGCCGCATCTCGGGCTCCAAAAGATAGTGGGCAATCATGGTGTCGAACAGTCGGCCGCCAACTTCGAGGCCGTAGTTTTTGAGCACCATCATGTCGTACTTGATGTTCTGCCCGATGATTTCCTTGTTCTCGTCCGTTAAAACCGGGCGGAACTCCTCCACGATTTTCTGTGCCTCCGCCCGCTCGGCGGGAATCGGGACGTACCAGGCCTCGCCCGGTTTTATGGAAAAACTCATGCCCACGAGGTCGGCCTGCGTGGCCTCGATGTGGGTGGTCTCGGTGTCCCAGCAGATGCTCGGGGCGGCTTTCAGGGTATCGATGAGCGCCTTCCTTTTTTCGGGGCTGTCGACGAGAAGGTAGGTGTGCTCGACATCTTTCAGGGTCTTGAAAGCGACCGGCGTCGAGTCGGGGAAATGTTCTTCGAGGCCCGCGTCGGCGAAAAGGGAGCCTTGTGTTCCCGCGCCGCTCGCCGCTTTTGGAGCTGGTTTCGGGACGGTTGGCTGGCCGGCCGGGGCCGGTTCAGTGGTCAGGCCGCCCGACCTTTTTGTGTCGAATTTCAAAACCTGCTCGGCCGTCGTGCGGAATTCAAGCTCGTTGAAAATATTGATGAGCGTATCCCGGTCGAACGGCTCGATTTCGAAATTGTGGTCGTCGAAGGTGATGGGCGCGTTGATGTCGATGGTCGCCAGGACTTTCGACAGGCGGCCCTGCTCGGCGAACTTGATGACCGACTCCTGCTGCTTGCCTTTCAACTGGTCGGTGTTGGCCAGCAGGTTTTCGAGCGAGTCGAATTTTTCGAGGAGCGCGACGGCCGTCTTCTCGCCGATGCCGGGGATGCCGGGGATGTTGTCGACCGAGTCGCCCTGCAATCCGAGCACGTCGATGACCTGCTCGACGCGCTTGATCCCCCATTTTTCGCAGACCTCTTTTTCGCCCAAAATCTCGATGTCGCCGCCGGATTTGCCGGGTTTGTACTGAAAAATATTGGGTGAGACGAGCTGCCCGTAATCCTTGTCGGGCGTGACCATGAAGGTGGTGTAGCCCACCTTTTCGGCCTGTTTGGCGAGGGTTCCGATGACGTCGTCCGCCTCCCAGCCGTCGAGGGTGACGATGGGGATGCGCATGGCGTTCAAAATCCTGATTATCCAGGGGATGGCGAAGGTGATGTCCTCCGGCTGCGCGTCGCGCTGGGCCTTGTACGGCTCGAACATCTGGTGTCGGAAGGTGGCCTTCGGCGTGTCGAACGAGACACCGATGTGGCTGGGCCGCTGGTTCTGCATCAGGTCGAGCAGCGTGCGGACGAAGCCGCTGATAGCCGACGTGTTCCACCCCTTCGAGTTGATGAGGGGCCTGGTGATGAACGAGTAGTGGGCGCGGTAGACGAGGGCGTGGCCGTCGAGGAGGAAAAGCTTTTTGTCCGCCATTGTTTCTCAAAAATTTTGGTGGGCGAAAGTAAAAACGGGGGACGGCCGA
>JBGAWE010000160.1:0-10484 GCA_044227705.1 Saprospiraceae bacterium | reverse complement strand
CAGCTACGCCGTGGAGAACAGGGCCGAGGCCGAGCATTTTTATCAGGGGGCCTTTACGACCTACCGAATTGTCAAGGTCGACGAAATCGTGAAGGAGACGCGCCAGATGCGCCTGCGAGGCAAGTGGATTTATGGAATCTGTTACGACTTCGGGTTCGACCGGAGGCTCTCGCCCCGATTTTTCACGACCCTGCGTCTCTCGCTCGGCCTCAATGTCAACGAGGGCTACTTCCTCAACCAGCCCCGCCCGGCGAGCCACTACTGGTGGAGGCCGGGGCTGACGGTCGGCGCGGTGCTCGGCAAAGTACCCAAAAAGCGGCGCGTCGAGAACCTGTGAGCGCGGCTACATTCGCCGCCATGCACTTCCAGACCAGAGACAATCGACAACTTTTCGCCCATTTCTGGCCCGTTGACGAGAGCACGCGAGCCGTGGTCGCGCTCGTCCACGGGCAGGGCGAGCACTCGGGGCGGTACGCGCCGCTGGCCTCTTTTTTCAATCAAAAAGGAATTGCCGTCGTCAGCTACGACCAGCAGGGGCACGGCCGGACGACGGGCGTTCGCGGCGACGCGCTCGGCGTGGAAAGCCTGCTCGACGACATCGGCGTTTGCCTTGAGGAGGCGCGGGGGCTATGCCCGGGCGTGCCGGTCTTTCTTTACGGCCACAGCCTAGGCGGGCAGGAGGTCCTCACTTTTTTGTTGAAAAGAAAGACGGCAGGGCTGGCCGGAGCGGTCGTTACGTCGCCATGGATTGACCTCCCGAAGCCCGCCAACTTTTTGAAAATCTGGGCAGGAAAGCTCCTCCGCGTCATCGCCCCGACGTTCACGCTGCCCAACGACCTCTACCTGCCTGGCATCACCCGCGATCCGGTCGAACTGGAAAAGTACATGGCCGACCCGCTCGTCCACGCCCGCATCTCGGCCCGTGCGGGCATCGAGCTTTGGCTCAACGCCAGATGGCTGCAGGGCTTTGCGGGCGAGATGCCAGTCCCCACCCTATTGATGCACGGCTCGGCCGACCAATTGACGTCATTCCATGCGAGCGAGGCGTTTGCGAAAAGGGTCGGCGGCATCGACTGGCGGCCCTGGCCCGGCCTCTTCCACGAGCTGCACAACGAGCCGGAAAAACGGCAGGTCTGGCAGGCCGTCCTTGATTGGATGGGAGGCAAATTAGGCTGAACAGCTAATTTGCCCCAAAATCCGACAGCGATGGACCAGCAACTCGGCCGCCTCAACTCAATCGACTTCCTGCGTGGCGTCACCATCGCCTTCATGATTGTGGTCAACACGCCCGGCAACGGCGAGCACGTCTTCGCCCCGCTGCGCCACTCCGCGTGGAACGGCTGCACGCCGACAGACCTCGTCTTCCCGACCTTCCTTTTCCTCGTCGGGGTCTCCTTCTGGTTGTCATTTGAAAAAATGGGCGGGCAGCCGAGCCGCTCCGTCTGGCTGAAAATCGCGCGGCGCACGGCCCTGCTCTTCCTCATCGGGGTGCTGATGTACTGGTTCCCGTTCGTCGATGTGCACCCGTTTTCGTTCAGGCCGATGGGCGAAATCCGCGTTTTCGGGGTCTTGCAGCGCATCGCGCTATCCTATGGCCTCGCCGCGAGCCTCTGTCTTTTGTTGAAAAACCGGCACCTGCCGTTCGCCCTCGTCGGGCTGATGCTGCTCTACTGGGCCTTGCTGCTGTTCTGCGGGCAGCCGGGCCTCGACCCGCTCTCGCTCGAGGGCAACGCCGTGCGGCGGCTCGACCTTTTCCTGTTGGGCGAAAACCACCTCTACCACAACTACACCGATGCCCTCGGCCAGCCCGTCGCGTTCGACCCCGAGGGCCTGCTCGGCACGCTCGGCGGCGCGGCGACGGCCCTCATAGGCATCCTCACTGCCCAGCACATCCGGCGGCGGGGCAGCCAGCTCGACCTGCTCGACCGCGACCTGCTCCTCTTCGGGCTCGGGATGGTGGCCGCCGCCAGCCTCTGGCACCTGTTCCTGCCCATCAACAAACCGCTCTGGACGCCCAGCTATGCCCTTTTCGCGGGCGGCATATCGATGGTCGGCCTCGGCCTCTCCATCTGGATGCTCGACCTGCGGCGGTGGCGGGCGGGGGCCGGGCCGTTCATCATCATGGGGCGGAACGCGCTTTTCGTCTATCTTTTTTCTGAAATCCTCAACCCGTTCATGTCGCTTTTCTCTTGGACAAGTCCCGAGGGAAGCGTTGAAACCCCGCTTGGCTGGGCCTACAAACACCTCTTCGTCCCCATCGACGGCGCCGAGCTTGGCTCGCTGCTGTACGCCGTCTGCTTCATGGGCATCTGCTTTCTGGCGGGGTGGGTCCTCTACCGGCGCAACATCTTCTGGAAAATTTGACCAAAAGACCATTGTGCGGCCAGCCAATCCTTGCAAAAAATGATTTGGAAAACAAGGCCGCCTGCTCATCGGAAATTCCCTGCTGTATTAGGTTTGCCCAACCGAAGCCAACTTTTTTTTCACTAAACTTTCTTTTGAGATGAACACGACAAAGGTTCTCCTCGCAACGCTCGCAGGGGGCGTGGTCAATTTCCTGCTCGGCGGCCTCATCTACGGCAAGCTGCTCGCCGGTTTCTTCGCCGAGAACGGCGGCTCCTGCAATTGCGCCATGCGCCCCGACGCCGAGATGCAGCTCGGCCCGCTCGTCCTCGGCAACCTCTGCTCGGCACTGTTGCTGGCCTACATCTTTGCCCGTTGGGCAGGCATCTCGACGGCTGCGGCGGGCGCATCGGCAGGGGCAGTCATCGGCCTAATCATGGGCGCGGCCTACGACTTCACGATGCTCGGCGTGATGAACCTCTCCAACCCCACCAGCACCATCGTCGACATCCTGGTGACCGGCGTGATGGCCGGCATCTGCGGCGCGGTCGTCGGCTGGGTGCTCGGCTATGGGCAGAACAGGGCCTGATTTCCCAAAGCGAGTGGCACACCGACGGCGGTGTGCTACTCGCTTCTCAACGACTGAACCGGTCGACCCGCGCCACTCCCCACGCCCCCGGATGACCACTGTCAGAAACACCGCCCCAGCACCGCCACGTCCTCCTGCAATGCCTCCGGCATCTGCACCCGAAAGGCAATTCCCTCCAACCATTTTTTCATGAAATGATGACCAACCAGCAGCGAGACAACTGAGCTTGTTCAGTAAAAAGGGTAAAGCCCCATCGCACCTCAAGTGACCTTTTTCGCGGTCAAGGCGAACCCCGGCTCCCGCACAGTCAGTGCTTGCACCGCGCCGTTTTCCAGCGTGAAGGAGATGTCCACCGAGGGCGCGCCATTGTAGGTGAAGCTGTTCTCGCCCAGCTTGTATAGCGCCCCGCCAAACTGCCCAATGATGCCCAGCGTCAGCATTTTCCGCCGGTTGAGACGGACGCTGAACCCCTCCTTTTCGCCGTCGCCGTACCTGTAGTCGCCCAAGTATTTGGCCCTTTCCACCTCATCGACCTCCAGGTACCTTTCCTGACTGCCCGCATTGCCCAGGCCTTTCAGAAAGTCTATCAACCGATTGGAGTCGTCTAATTGTCGCTGGGTCAGTCCTTCCGTCATTTCCAGCCCGGCTTCAGCATGGTGCAACAGGCTAAAGCCGTGCGGCCCGCCCACCGCCTGGATGCCAGGCGATGCCTTGACAGCCGCTTTGACCACGTCGAATTCCCCCAGCGTGGCAAAGGTGAACAGGTCGGCCCGCGCCCCTTTTTCCATGAGAAACTGGGCAATGTCACGCCGCCCGACATGGGAAGCCGCCCCGAGCGCGGTCTCAAAATCGCCGAAGCCCCAGTCCCAAGTGGCGCGGGCAAGCTCCGGGCGCGGGTCGACGAGCTGCTTCACCCTGTCGAGGTCGAAATGGGACTTGCCGACAACCTCCGCGACCACCTCGTCGTCAATGGCCGGGTACCCGACGGCAGTCGCTCGGCCAGGTCTTTTTTGCCCAAAAAAAGAAAGCGATGGGGCGGGAAAAGCGAGGATGCCTAGCATCGCGCCTCGGGCAATGAACTCACGCCGGGTGTTGAAGTCTTGATTCATGTTGCAATATCTATGACGAAGCAGACATGGCAAAACCGCCCGGGTTGCCCCAATCCCGAACTTTTCTATTCGCTTCGCAATGACCGAACAGGGTCGACCCGCGCCGCTCCCCACGCCCGGATACCGACCGTCAGAAACGCCACAGCCGCCGCCAAAACCGCCACGCCAACCAGCAGCCCCCACGGCATCTGCATCCGAAAGGCAAACCCGTCCAGCCATTTTTTCATGAAATGATGCCCGACCGGCAGGGCGATGGCCGCCGCGACGGCCACGAGTTTCAAGAAATCGACGCTCAAAAGCCCAACAATTTGCCCGGCCGACGCGCCGAGAACCTTCCGGACACCAATCTCCTTCACACGCGATGCGGCCATCAGCGAGGCCAGTCCGAACAGCCCGAGGCAAGCGATGACCACCGCCAGCCCGGCGAAGGACTTGCACAGCAGCGACAGCCGCGCCTCGTCGTCGTAGAAATCGGCGATTCTCTTGTCCATGAACTCGCCCTCGAACACCTGCTCTGGGAAGGTCTCCTCAAACACGCGCCGCACTTGCGCGACCGTCGCCGCCATGTTCTCCGGCCTGATTTTCAGCGAGGCGTGGCGGTAGCGGGCCTTCCGGCTGTACATCACCAGCGGCTCGACCGCCTGCCGCGCCGAGTGCGCAGTGAAATCCTCGACCACGCCGACGACCGGGTATTGGGGCCCACCGCCGCCGATGCGGAAGAGCTTTCCGATGGCCGCCGCCGGGTCTTTGACGCCCAGTTTTTTCAGCAAAAACCGGTTGACCACATACTCCCTCACCGTGTCGCAAGGCTCGAGGGCGCGACCCGCGGCGAGATGCAGGCCGTGCGTCCGGAAATAATCGGCATCGACCGCTTTTTTGGTCACGTTGAAGTTCGCGTCGGTCGAGCTGTCGAAACTGAAGTTGCTCGACGACGTGTTGCCCGAGGCCGGCACGTCGCTCGACAAGCTGACCGACTCGACTGCCGGGATGGCCGCCAGTTTTTGTTTGAACACGTCAAATTTGGCCACGCCGAGGCTGTCGTATTGCAGGTTTTGCACGTCATAGACGAGTCGCGGCTGGAAGCCGAGGTCCATTTTTCGGATGAAATCCATCTGCTGCACCGACACCAGTGTTGCCACCAAAAGTGCCTGCGCGATGGCAAACTGGCCGACGACCAGCACCTTCCTCAGCCCCACACCACCAACGGTTCTTTGTGAAAACCCCGTTTTCAGAGCTTGAACCGGCTCGAAACCCGATAGCACGACGGCCGGGTAGAACCCGCTCAAGACGCTCACCGCGACGGCCAGCCCGAGCAAAAAGAGCGGCACCATCGGGTCGGTGAGGAAGGGCTGCGCGTCGGGCACATCGCTCACTTTTTTCAAAAAAGGCAAGGCCAGCCGGGCCAAAACCGCCCCAACACCGACAGAACCCGCCACAAACAGCCCCGTCTCGCCCATGAACTGTCGGACGAGCTGCCCCCGGCTCCCGCCCAGCGACTTCCGAACGCCGACCTCTCGCGACCGCCCGGCGGCCTGCGCGGTGGCGAGGTTGATGAAGTTGAAACAGGCCATCGCGAGCACCAGCAGCCCGACGAGGCCCAGCACCCAGAGTCGCGACCGCTCGGTCGTGTGCATCCCGAAGCCGCCGTAAAACTGCGCGTCGGAGTGAAGCTCGGAGAGCGGCTGCCAGAGGTGCGTGCGGCGCGAGTTGGGGTTGCCGTTTTGGTTGTACTCCTTTTGGCCGACCTGCGCCAGCGAGGCCTCGGCAGCCGGTCGGTCGGCCGCGTCGGCGAGGAGCGCAAAGGCTTGGTCGCTGCTGTTCGTGCTGCCCCAATCGCTTTGATAACCAAACACCTCCGCATTTTTGCGGTAGGCTGACCACGGCATCACGGCGTTGAACTGGAAATCCGAGGAGAGCGGCGCATCCTCGAAAACCCCTCTGACGACGGCCGGGACAAGTCCCTCCACCATCACTGTTCGCCCGACCGCCGCCTGCCACGAGCCGAAGCACCGCTCCGCCATGTTTTTGGAAAGGACGATCGAGTTCGGCTCGGCGAGGGCCGATTGCGGCTCGCCCGCCAACCAGGGCCAGTCGAAAATGGAGAAGAAGGCAGGCTCGACGAAGGCCGCCGCTTCCCGTTCGCCGTCGGTCGGGATTTTTTTGGAAAAACCGCCCGGCTCTTGAATCACTATGGTCGGCCCGAAAGACGAGACGCGTGAAAAGGCCGTGAACTGGGCCACCGATTGCTGCGCCGCGTCCATCGCCGGCAAGGGGAGGCCAGGTGTGAAAAACTCGCCCTCGGGGATTTTGTCGAAGGTGACGACGCGGCCGATGCGGTCGAAGTTTTTGAAGTTCCTGTCGAAGCTCAACTCATAAAGCACGACCCGGAAAATGAGCAGTGCCGCTGCCACCGCGACCGAGAGGCCGACGATGTTGATGGCCGAATAGGTCCTGTTTTTCAACAAGTGGCGGAGCGCGAGGCGGAGGTTGTTGGTGAGCATGGCAGTTGTTCTTGATTGACTTGACAAAATATCTACGCAGAGATTTATTGAAATCTATTGGCGAAGTCGTGTGATAACAAAAAAGTGATTACTCCGTCCGGAGGCTCTTTACTGGGTCCGCCGTCGCCGCCCGCAGCGAGTGGAAACCGACTGTCGCAGCCGCCACGACGACCGCCGCCACCCCGGCCAACGCGAACACGTCCCACGAGATGGCGACCCGGTAGTCGAACGCTGAGAGGACCTTGTTCATCGCCCAGAAGGCCGGGGCTGCGGCCAGCGCGAAGGCCAGCAGGACGGGCTTCAAAAAATCCTTTGAGAAGAACATCCACAGCCCGGCCACCGACGCGCCCAAGACCTTGCGGATACCGATTTCCTTCGCCCGTTTTTCTGCAAAAAAAGCCGCCAGCCCGAACAGCCCGAGGCACGACACGAACACCGCCAGCCCGCCGAAGATGTTCGCCACCAGGCCCGACGATTTTATCTCGGCGAAATTGGCCTCGTAGTCCTCTCGGACGAAATGCGGCTCGAAAGGCTGGCCCGGCCACATCCTTTTTGCCACTTTTTCGATGTCGGCGAGGCGGCCGCGCCAACCGGGCGTGTCCTCGATTTTGCGGAAGATGTTGCCCAGACCGCCCTTCGGATCGTGGAAGATGGCCAGCGGCTCGGTCGCCTGCGCCGCGTCGTTGTAGACAAAATCCTTCACCACGCCGATGACCGGGTGCGTCGTGTCCCAGGTGATGACGGTGCCGACGGGGTCGCGCAGGCCCATCATCCGCACGGCGGTCTCGTTGAGGAGGCAGGCCATCGAGTCGGCTCCGAACTCGGGCGAGAAGTCGCGGCCGGCGACGACGGTCATGCCGGTCGTGCGGGTGTAGTCGAGGCCGACGGAGGTCACGCCGATCAAAAAGTCCTGATCGTCCGTCTTGCCGGGCCAGCCGATGCCGGTCGTGTTCGAGCCGATTTGGACGAGGTTGTGGTCGCCCGTCGAGACGGACTTCACGCCGGGCAGCTGCAGGATTTCGCTTTTGAAAGCACCGAAATCGCGGTTCATGTCGCGGCCTGCGCCGAGCGAGACGAGGCTCTGTGCGTCGAAGCCCATCGGCCGGTCGAGGAGGTGCTGGTGCTGCTTGTGGATGACCAACGTGCTGACTATCAAGAAGATAGAGGTGAAAAACTGGAACGTCACCAACCCCTTCCGCAGCAGCCCGCCGCCACCTTGGTCGGAGAGAATCTGCCCGCGCAGCGTCCGTGCCGGTTGGAATTTCGACATGAAATAGGCGGGCCACGAACCGGCCAGCAGTCCCGTCAGCGCGGCCAGCAGCGCGACGGCGACCAGCACCGGCCAGTTTTGGCGATTGAGCGAAAGCTCCATCGCCGTCAGCCGGTTGAAGGCCGGCAGTAGGGCTTTCACCAATAGCAGCGCAAGGCCGAGCGCTATCCCCGTGACCAGCACCGCCTCGGCGAGGAACTGGCCCACAAGCTGCCCGCGCCCCGAGCCGATGGCCTTTCGGATGCCCACCTCGCGGGCACGAGCCGTGCTGCGGGCGGTCGAGAGGTTCATGTAATTGGCGCAGGCGATGAACAGGATGAACGCGCCCACCAATCCCAGCAGCCAGACCCGGGTGATGCGCCCGCCGCTCGGCCGCCCCTCGGCGAACTTGTTGTGCAGGTGGAGCCGCGACAGCGGATAGGCGAAGGCGTGAGCCGCCGCCCCTTCCGAGTGGCTTTGGATGAAGTTTTCCAGTTTGCGGTTGAGCACGGCAAGGTCGGCACCTGGGCGCACCGCTGCCCATGTCTGGAAGGAGTTGTTGTTCCAATTGGTGTTTATCCAGTCGGCGTTCTGCGCCTCGATCATTTTGAACGGCAGCACCATCGCGAAGCGCACTGACGAGTTCAACGGCGGCCGGCGCACCACGGCCCCGACCCGGATGTCGAAGCGGTTGTTGAGCCTGAAGGCTTTTCCGACGGGGTCCTCCGACCCGAAAACGTCGGCGGCGAACTTGTCGGTCACGACAGCGGTGTTCGGCTCGCGCAGTGCCGCAACGGGGTCTCCGGCCAGTTTCTCGAATTGAAAAATGTTGAAAAAATCTGGTTCGGCATAAAAGCCTCCTTTTTGGACGACCTTCTCGCCGAGGCGCACGAGCTGGTCCTGCGGCCAGGTCGAGCGCGAGGCCCACTCGACCTCGGGCAGCTCGGCCCGCATCGCGGCGGCCAGCGGGCCGGGGAGGGCTTGGAAGGTGTACGTCTCGCCGCCCTGGGTCTGGTTTTGCATCAGGACGTGGATGCTCGACAAGTTTCGGTGGAAGCGGTCGAACCCGAGGTCGAACCCGTTCCACAGCAGCACGAACACGCCCGCAGCCAGCCCGACGGCCAGCCCGACAATGTTCAAACAAGAGAAGAGAGGGTTGCGCCAGAGGTTTCGCGTGGCGAGTCGGAAATGTTCCCGTATCATGGCTTTCTTGTTTTAAAAGATTGATTGTCAACGTTTTGCACCTCACTCGCTCCGCAAACTCTCAACAGGGTTTGCCAACGCTGCCCTGCCGGCCTGAACCCCCACCGCCAGCATCGCCAGCAACAGCAGCACGGCCACCGAACCGCCCACCACGAGCGCCCCGACCGGCACTTGATAGGCAAAGAGCGTGAGGAACTTCCGCGCCGCCAGCCATCCGAGCGGCAGCGCGACGGCCATCGCGACCCCCAAAATCGCCAAAAACCTCAGCGAGATTTGAACGGCCACCTGCACCGCCGACGCGCCGAGCACCTTGCGGACGCCGATCTCCTTCACCCGCGTCGCCACCGAGAACGTGACCATCCCGAGCAGCCCCATGCAGGCCAGCATGACCGAGAGGAGCGCGAAAAAGCTCGTCAGGCCGCCCACGAACTTCACCTCGGACATCCCTTGTTGGATGGATTCTTCCATGAAAACACCGGGGAAATCATGCACCGCGTCCATTTTTTTCCAGATTGACTGGAGCGAGGCCATCGTGGCGACTGGGTCGCCCGACGCGACACGGACCTGCAAAACCCAGCCTTCTCCAGACGAGAGCCGCAGCGCGAACGGCTCGATGGGGTCCGTGAACTGCCGATAATGGAAGTCGCGGATGACTCCACAGATGCGAGCGGGCGCGGTGTCGCTCACCCAAAGTGTCTGGCCGACGGCCTCCACGGGCGATTTGAAACCGAAGTGAGCGACGGCTCTTTCGTTCAAAATCAGTTGCTCATCGCGGCCTTTGCCGCCCGTTTTTTCAAAATCGCGGCCCGCGATAAGCTCGAGCCTCATCACCTTCCGAAAATTCTCGTCGACAGCCGCGCTGTGCAGCGGCTCCGGCTCGCCGCCCGGTTTTCGGCGCACGTCGAAGCCGTTGAGGTTGTTGCTGGCGAGGACGACCGAGGTCGAGGCCACGCCGACGACGTGCGCGTCGCGCTCCAGCTCGTCCTTCATCTTTTGCGCGTCGTTGCCGAGGAGCGGCAGCGCGACGAGGTTCTCTTTTTGAAAACCATAGCTGGCGAGGGTCATGTATCGCACCTGCGACCACAGCGTGGCCACCACCATCAAGGCCACGAGGGAGATGGCGAACTGCCCGGCCAACAGCGCCGACCGCCAGCCCGGCCTCCGCGACGCGGCCACGTCGCCCGCCCGGGTGCCGCGCAGTGCGGTCGAGGCCTGGATTCTGGCCATCCGCCCCGCCGGAATCCAGCCCGAAAACAGCCCGACGGCGAGCGCGAGGCCGATGAAAAGCAGCCAGTCGACAGGCCCGGCGGTCAGGTCGGCCGTTTTGCCGTCGCCGGGGAAGTAGTTTTTCACGAAAGCATTGAGCGGCAGGTGCAGTGCCCAAGCCAGCCCGAGCGCGAGCATCGACGTGACCACGGCCTCCGCCAAAAAGAGTCGCCGCACGTCGGCCGGGCTGGCGCCGATGGCCTTTCGGACGCCCATCTCGCGCG
>JBGAWE010000159.1:0-11502 GCA_044227705.1 Saprospiraceae bacterium | reverse complement strand
GCCGCCGTTGAGGGCGGTCGTCTTCGCGCCGGTGAACTTGCCCGCCGAGACCTTCGCCTGAAACGACGCTGACGCACCCACCCCGAGGCAGTGCATCAGCTCGTGGATGGTCAGGGCGACGATGCTCGACTGGTTGACGTTGCTCAAAGAGTTGGGGTTGAAGGCAATCGACCCCTTGCTGGCAATGGACTTCGAGGCCGAGTTCTCCAGCCAAGCGTTGGGCGCGCCGGTGGCAAACGTGCCGCTGCCGAGCTGCGGGTTGACCACGCAGGTTATCTCGACCGAGTGGCTGTTGGCGATGTACGAGGCGAGGAACTTGCCCGCCTCCTCGATTTGCGCCTTCACCGCAGGCGTCCAGTAGGACTGGAAAGCGGGGTCGTAGACATAGGTGAACGTCAGGGCCGAGGCCGGTTTTGCCCAGCCAACGAGCAGGAGGGCGGCCGCGAAGGCCAAAGATTTGAAACCGCAGTTTTTCATTGTGAAAAGAAATGTTTGGGCATGCCCGTGACCGGACACACAGGTGAAAATGAGTTTGGACTTGGCGAAAAAGTGTGGGAACGGAGGAAAGAAGCCGCCGGGCGACGGGAGTCAAGCCCGGCGGCGTGGTCTCAATTGGTGTGGAAGGGCAAAAACCCGTGTCGATTATCTCGTTGGTCGGCTCAAATGGCCTTGTGCTTTATCGTCCGGCTGTTGAGCGAGAGGACGGGGCGGTTGTTCGTGTGCTCGAGGGCGTGGAAGGCCTCGATTTGGTCGTGGGTGGCCTCGACCGGGTTTTCCAGCACGATCCAGGTGACGATTTCCGAGCAGGGCGGCGTGGTGAGCGAGCCGCCGTAGGTGAAGTAGCTCTTGTTGGCCGGGAGGAAGTCGGAGATCTTGAACGTCGTCCCCGCGTCGTCGTAGGTCGCGTCTTCCGTCGCGGGCAGGTGGCCGGTGAACGACTTGAGGAAGGCGTTCTCCGCGCCCTCCTTGACGAACACGCCGATGACGGCCAGTTTGCCCGTCGCGGCGTTCTTGTGGACGAAGTGCACCTCCATCGGGTACGACGCGCCGTTGACCGTGTGCTCGCTCGATGTGTGGGTGTGGAACTGCAGAAGGTCGAACTGCTCGCCGTTGAGCGTCAGCGAGGTGCCCGCGTCGGCCGTGAATTGGAGGGTGTGGCCGTTGTTGAGGATGTGCGTCCCCGTCGGCGAGAAGGCCTCGGCGAGGGCGGCCAGCGAGGCGTCGTCGGTCGCGCCCTTGATGTCGATGGGCGACTGGGCCTTGCCCGCGCAATCCGTGTAGTCCACGCACAGCTCTCCCCAGTGGCTGGGGCCGTCCTCGGTCGAGTTGTCGTAGTTCCAGTGGATGTCGGTGCAGGCGGGAAGCTCCTTCTTGTCGTCCTTGCAAGAGGTGACAAGGATGAGCGAGGCGAAAAGGGGCAGGACGAGGTGAATAGAAAACTTGGACATTGAAAAAATAGAATTTGGTTAAAAAAGAAAGTGAACTGGCTTTCCGGGGTTCACGGCACAAATGGCGCGACGCAACATTGGACATTCGTACAAATCAATGGGGAAGATCGTCCGAAACAGGGGAATTGCGTCTTTTTCGACAGGGAAAAACGTACATCAGCCGAGCAGCTCGCCCGGCGAGCGGCCAAACCGCCGCTTGAACTGCTCGGAGAAATACTGCACGTCGCGCATCCCGACGGCGAACGCGACGGCCTTCACCGACCGCTCGCGCCCGGTCTCGAGCAGCCACTTGGCCCGCCCGAACCGCACCTCCTGCACGTACTGGTTGGGCGTCAGCCCGGTCAGTTTCTTCACCTGGTTGAAGAAACTGGTGCGGCCCATCGCCATCTCGGCGGCCAGTTGGTCGGCGTTGAAGTCGAACTGCCCGATGTTCGAGGAGACGGTTTTTTCGAGTTCCGCCAGCCAAGTTTGGCCCTCGTCCGGCTCGGCGGCCCCGTCGGTTTGCACCTCGATTTCATTTGAAAAAAACCGCCGCGCCGCCGCGTTTTTCAGCAGATTTTCGAGGCGGGCGACGATTTCCTCCTCCTCGAAAGGTTTCAAAAGGTAGTCGTCCACGCCGATGCGGAGGGCCTTGAGCCGGTCCTTCAAATCGGCCCGCGCGGTGAGCATGACGACCGGGATTTTTTGGAGAGCCTCGTCCGATTTGAGCCGCTCGACGAGCTGGAAGCCGTCCATGACCGGCATCATCACGTCAGAGACAATGATGAAAGGGGAATGCTGGATGGTGCGTTTCGCGGTTTCCGCTTGGAGAAAATCGAGCGCGGCCCGCCCGTTCGCCGCCGTCTCGACGCGGAATTTTTCGGAGAGGATCAGCCGCAGATAGTCGCGCAGTGCCTCGTTGTCCTCGACGACGAGGACGGTCGGCTGGCTCGGTTTGCCATTCGAGAGGCCCTGTTTTCCATTGGGAAAGGCCGGTTTTTCGACCAATACCGGCGCGGTGGCCTCCTCGATTGCGAGCGGGCTGGCCACCTCGGCTGCCTCCACGGCCTCCTTTTTGGGGAATTCAAAAAAGAAAGTGCTGCCCCGCCCGACCTCGCTTTCCACCCAAACTCTCCCGCCCATCAGCCCGGCCAGTTCGCGGCAGAGCGACAGACCGATGCCCGTGCCGCCCTCGGCCGCCGCGCCGGGCTGCGCCGTTTGGAAAAACCGTTCGAAAACCTTTGGCAAGTCCTCCGGGTGGATGCCGCGCCCGGTGTCGGCGACCGAGAGGTGGATGGCCGCGCCCGCCTCCTCGACGCGCACCGTGACGGAGCCGCCCGCCGGGGTGAACTTGAAGGCGTTCGACAAGTAGTTGTTGACGATTTTGCGGAACTTGTCCTCGTCGACCAGCAGCACGAGCCGCTCGCCGAGCGCGTAGTCGATGTTGAAACCGACTCCCAGCCGCGCCGCGTGACTCTCGAACGCGCCGAGCACCCGCATCACGAAGGGCTGGAAACTGACGGCCGTCTCGCGCATCTCGAGCTTCCCGGAGTCCATCTTGCTCAAGTCGAGTATCTCGCTGACGAGGCGCAGCAGTTGCCGCCCGTGCTGTTGGGCGGTCTGCGCGAGGGCCATGTCGGTGCCGTCGATTCGGCCCCTTTTTAGCATCGAGCCGATGGGGCCGAGCATCAGGGTTAGCGGCGTGCGCAGCTCGTGGCTGACGTTGGCGAAGAAGCGGCTCTTGACCTCGTCGAGCTCGCGCAGCCCGGCGGCCTGCCGCTCGATGACGTCACGCTGTTGGGCGAGCTGGCGGCTCGTCTTTTTTTCCCTGAAAAAGAGCCATGCCGCCGCCCCGAGCAGCAGCCCGACCGCCCCGACGAGCAGCACGAGCTGCTTGCGCTTTTGCTCGTTCTCGGCGAGGAGCCGCTCTTTTTCCCCTGTTTTGAACTGGGTCTCGGCCTCCGAAATGGCCGCCGCGTTGCGCCCCATGTAGTCGCTCGACACGGTCGAATAGGCTTTTTCGAGGTAGAAAAGGGCCTGTTTCGGGTCGTTTTTCCGCTTGTAGAGGTCGTAAAGTTCGTAGGTCAACCCCCAGTTTTTGTCGTCGGCGATGGTGGCGGCATGGCGCAGGTAAGGCTCGGCCTCGCCGAGGCGGCCTATGCTGACGAGCTGGCTGTATAGCCTCATGTCGCTGTCGGCCGTGATGGCGGGCAGGTGCAGGGCGATGGCGATTCTCCGCCCGAGGCGATGCCATTCGAGGCCCTCGTCGACGGTCTTGAAGTCGGAGGCCATCTGGACGATGAGGCCGAGCTTCCGTCGAACGTCCTCCGTTTTTTGCAGGAGGACGGCCGCTTGGCGCATGAAATCGAGGTGCCTCGGCAGGTCGCCCATGTCGCCGTGGTTCCATGAAAGGTTGACAAGCTCCTGAGCGACGAGCACCGTGTCGCCAAGCGAGCGGGCGATTTCGAGCGCCGCGTAGTGGTAAGGAAGCGCCTTGCCCGAGGAGCCGAAAAAGACGTCGCGCGAGATGCGCCCGATTTGGGAAAGGGCCTGCGCCTCGAGCGGGCGGTCGCTCCCGGCGCGGGCCTCGGCGAGGACGGCCTGCGCCGATATCAGCGCCGCGTCGGAGCGGTGGTTGATGTGGTCGAACTGGGCGAGGCCGAGCCGCTCCCGCCCACTCGGCCGGTGGCCTTTTTCAATCAGGCCGCGCAGCGCGAGGGCAACGGGCCGGGCTGTCTCGTTCTCCCGAAAGCGGAGCAGGGCGTGGAGCTTTTCGGACAAAACCTCTGCCCGGAGGCCGGTCTGGTCGGCCGGGATTTTGTTGAGCAACTGGTCGAGGAAGGCGGTCGCGCAGTCGAGGCGGCCGAGCAGGACGAGCTTTTGGGCGGTGGCAAGGCTGTTTTTTACCCCTTCAACAATTCCATTTTGGGAAAAACCGTCGGGCGACGGGCAATCAAACCGTCCCGTGTCGGGCAGCGGCATGAGGCGGAGCAGTGCGGCCGTTTGGTCGATTTCGGACTGTGTCGCGGGCGTGATGGTGGGCCGGGCGGCCGACCAGAAGTCGGTGTCGGTCGAGTCCATTTGTGCCGAAAGCCGGGCCGGGCCGACCGCCACGAGGCAGGCGAGGAAAATTTTCCGGTAAAATTGGCCAGTTCCAAAACTCATCGCGCTGGCAATGGGGCATCGTGGTCAGGGCAAAGCAAGGAGGGTCGGGGCAAAGGTGGCCCATTATTCGATTTTCGATGGAAGTCTACCCCCCAAACCGCCCGCGCGGTCGCTCGCGCAGCTTCCGCTTCTTGACCGCCGAGAGCGCGTCGTTGAACTTCCGCCCCGTTTCCGCCCAAAGCTCGTGGCGTGGCTGGCCCGTCACGCCCGGCCTTATCCAGTCGCTCGGCGCAGCCCGGATTTGGGCGATGGGCAAATCCTTCCAGCCGCCCGGTTCTATCAATTGGACGATGAAAACCTCTTTTTTGCCCTCCTCTCCGGCTTTGAGCGCGGTGAATCC
This sequence comes from Saprospiraceae bacterium, assembly GCA_044227705.1. Classification (GTDB taxonomy): domain Bacteria; phylum Bacteroidota; class Bacteroidia; order Chitinophagales; family Saprospiraceae; genus JANOQP01. The sequence goes on along the minus strand of JBGAWE010000159.1, from coordinate 6,570 downwards.
CTCTTCGTTTTCAGAAGTCAAATTCACCAGCCCACTAATTGGGAACAGGTCACTGACTTGACTTTTAGGGACAACGATGCTCGTCAAATTCTTCAATTCCGAAATCTCTCCCGGCAATTCCGTCAGACCTAAATCGGATAGATTGGCCACCTCGCGCTTGGCCTTTTCAATCCGCCGCAAAGCCCCTTTACCCATCTTCCATACCCCAAAATTTTCCCATAAAGCAACAAAAAAACCAGGCCGCCGCGCCAAGAGACGTCGCGGCGGCCTCGCCTTGAAGAATCGGCTTCCAGGTGTCGGTTCAGCAGTTCAGCGCACCGCACACGCTCAAGACCTGTCCGCTGACATACCGCCCATGTCATGGCGAGAGAATGCAGGCGTTCGCCACGTCCTCGCCCGGGCAAGCTTTTCATGGGGATGGCGGCGAGGTAGCCGTCGCGGGTCTTCTCATCGAGCGCGGCGGTCATGTCCGTCTCGATGAAGCCCGGCGCGACGGCGTTGCAGCGGATGCCGCGCGAACCGTACTCTTTGGCGATGCTTTCGAAGCCGATGATGCCCGCCTTCGAGGCGCGTAGTTCGCCTGCCCCGCCTGCCCAAACACGCCGACCACCGACGACATGTTGATGATGACGCCGCCCGAGCGAATCATCGGCTTGAGCGCGTGCCGCGTGAGGTTGAAGACGGATTTGAGGTTGGTGGCGATGACCTCGTCCCATTGCTGCTCGGTCATGCGCAGCATCAAGGTGTCGCGGGTGATGCCTGCGTTGTTCACGAGGATGTCCAGTTTGCCGAACGCCGCGACGACCTCGGCCACGAGCTTTTCGGCCTGCGCAAAATCGCCCGCGTCCGATTGGAACATCTGCACGCCGGGGCCGAGGTCCTGGCAGATTTTTTCAGAGAGCAGCCGCGATTTTTCAGAGACATAGGTGAACGCGACCTGTGCGCCCGCCGCGTAGAAACAGCGCACGAGCGACTCGCCGATGCCGCGCGAGCCGCCGGTGATGAGGGCGACCTTGCCAGTCAAGAGGTTCATTTTCAATTAGTTGTGTGAAAAAAAATCCGACAGCCGCGCCGGTTCGACGGGGTGAAATTAGCCAGCCGCCCGAGCCTCGGGCAGCCAATTTCCCATCGGGCAGTTTCTCATTTCAAAAACAACCCGACCGGCAAGGCAGCGACGGGCGAACCGAGAGAATCTCTAAAACCGACAAAACGGGCCAAGATGCTGAAGCCGAAAAATGCGCCCTCCGCCGTACCTTGCTCAAAACTATCGACCGTGACCGAACAGGAGCTTATCCTCGGGTGCCCAGCCAGGGCGTAGTGGCGCGGGCCAAAGATGCTGTACGACCGCTTCGCCGGGCGGATGTACGCCGTCTGCCTGCGCTACGCCAGCCGAGCGAGCGACGCGGCCGACATCTTGCAAGGACAACTATCCGTCTTCGAGAACCTCCCGAACTACCGGGGCGACGGCAGCTTCGAGGGCTGGATACGCCGCATCATGGTCAACACCGCCCTGCGGATGTACCAGCGGCACCGGTTCAAGTTCGAGGGCCGTCGAGGCCAAGCCTGGCGACTCCGCCGCGTCGGCCGGCCGCCGCTCGCGCAGCGCTGGAAACGGATGCCGTCGTCGGCGACTTCGAGGGCTGCGGATAGTCTTGGCCTCGTCGCCATCGAGCTGTACTCGAAGACCGCTGCGGATGCTCGGCATCGAGGAGAGCACGAGCCGCTCATGATTGACCGCTCGTCGGCAGCTCGTCAAGCAGGTCGAGCAGCCAGGCGGAGTTTCGAGCTGCGAGAAAGGTGGCCTGATTTTTTAACTGATTGAAAATCAACGACATGCAAGATAGATTTCCCATCGACGACCATTTCCGCGACCGGCTCGGCCGCTCGGAGGTCGCGCCGCCCCCGGCGGTCTGGGAGGCCGTCGAGGCCGAGCTTGCCCGGAAGCGCCGCCGCCTCGTCGGCTTCTGGCTGACGGGCGGGTGGCTCGGTCAGGCTTTTGGCGGCGTCTGGCTGGCCTATTCGCCGGGCAAGGCGGGCGGGTTCAATCGGGCGGACAGAACGCCGTCGCCTCGACCAGCGTGGCGCGAGCGAGAAACTTCTTCTTTGAAAAAAACCGGCCGGGATTTCGGGCGAAGCCTCGGCTTCGATGACTGAATCGACCGGCCAAACTTCGATTGAAAAGGCGGCTGAAATTTCAACCGTCGCCCCGGCGGCGACCGGCGGCGTGAAACCGGCCAGCCAATTCCGTTCAAAATATTCCACCCCGATACCGGCCGTCGCCGCTCCCCTTCTTTTTGAAAAACCGAGCGCGGCCCCGGTCGATTTCACCCAAACCAGCCCGGCTGGCGACCCTCTTGCCACTACAGAAATTTCACCGGCTCAGAACATTGAAAGCCAATCAGTTAGGATTGGCCTTGAAAAAGAGAACCTGACGGCAACGGACAAGCCGACTTCTTTTTCCCTGAAAAATTTGGCCCCGCTCGACGGGCGCGGCACCGTCTTTTTGAAAAACAACAGGCCCTCGAAAAACCCGCCCATCCGCCGCTTCAAGACCAAAAAGTGGAAGCCGTCCTGCCCCAGTTTCGCCGACCGGGGCGAGGTCTTTTACGTCGACCTCTACGCGGGCGCCGGGCCGACCTTCCACCGCCTTTCCGACAAAGGGGGCGACACGCCGGGCTACGTCCAGCGGAGGAAGGAGACCGAAAAACAGGTGATGAACTGGAACGTCGGGGCGCGGGCCGGTTGGCTGTGGGCGGGGCATTTCGCCCTTCGTGCCGGGCTGAACTACACGCAGGTTGAGGAGCGGCTGGATTTCTACGACCCGAAGCTCTTGCAGACCATTATTTATATCGACGAGCAAACAGGTGAAGAACGCGACAATGGCCCACGTCGTCGAGCACATTGTTAGAAAGAACAACCATCTCGGCCTTCTCGACCTGCCCGTAACCATCGGTTTTGAACAGAATCGCGGCCACTTCGGCTACAGCCTCAACGGCGGCGTGGCGATGAACCTCCTTCTCTGGCGCGGCGGCAAAATCGTCGACCCCAGCAACGATGGGCAGCCCGCGCGCCGCTCCAGCCTCCGGGCCAATGCGGGCCTCTCCGCCATGGCGAACGCGCAGGTTTTCTGCATTTATCAGATCGACCGTGGCTTCTTCATCGAGCCGACCTTACCAGCGGGTGCTGCGTACGTCTCGCGCAAGTCGCACCCGCCGAAGAGCAAGTGTACACGTTCGGCAGTAGCGTATCCGTTGGCTTCACGCGGCTGTTGAAATGAATTTTAACACCCGACGCGAACGCCTCGGGACAAAGCGCGGGCAGCACTTTCGGGGCTGGTCGCCTCTCATCGAAAAAACCATCCCGAGTCATCGGGACAAAAGCATGGAACAGAAATTCTTCCAAATCAAAAAGAGCATCGTGGCCGCGCTGGCCTGCCTTCTCATTTTGGGCGGCTGCCGGAAGGAACAGGATGTCTACATCCCATACGGCCAGACCGTCGACGCGCTCCGCGCCTTGATGACCAGCCTGACGAGCGACCCGGCCAACGCCGCACAGTTCGAAATCGACGGCTCCAATTCTTCGGTCGAGTTCACCTCGCCGCGCGGCGTGAAGGTTTTGATGACTGACGTCAACGGCCTTTTCGTCGACTCGAACGGTCTGCCGGTCGAGGCAAGCGCTGGCCAGAAAATCACTTTGAAAATCTCCGACGTTCTCGAAAAACCGGAGGTCGCCGGCCTCGGCAACGTCACCCAAGCCGATTTCGGGCAGCCGCTCGAAACGGCCGGGATGGTCAAAATCGAGGCGTTCTTCAACGGAAAACCCATCAAACTGCGCGACGACCGGACTTTCGAGGTGCGCATCCCCGTCGGCCCGGCGGGCGCACAGGCGGACTTTTTCGCGTTCGAGGGCGGCTGGTCGAAGTCGAGCGGCGAGGCCCGCTTCCGCTGGTCGCAGGCCGACGATGTGACCGCGCCCGCCATCCAGCCCATCCCAGACGGCGTGACCTACTATCAACTGTCGGTCAAAAAACTCGGCTGGCTCGCCGCAAACCATCCCCTGCCCAACCCGGTGGCGAATCTGTCCGTCAAGTTGTCGGATGAGTTCACGTTGACGAACACGCTGGGCTTTTTGGTGTTGGACGGCAGCAAAACCGTCCTGCCGCTTCGTTACGACTCGGCGAACAACCTGTTCAAAGCCGACAAACTGCCGAACCGAGTGGACGGCAAACTGGTCTTCACCTCGAAAATCCTCGACCAGCTTTACGTCGTAAGTAGGGGAATCACGACCGAGGAAAACCAATCGGTCGACCTCTCGACAGGCATGAAAGCGGTCGGCGAGGACGGACTTAAAGACATGCTTTTGAGCCTGAAATGAATTGAATGACAGACTTTAGTCTGTGCTACAAAGAAACCCGTGTTTAGATAGAGCGAGGCCGAATCCGGGAGATGTCCCGAGGTTCGGCCTTTTCTTTTGGCAAAAAAAATCCGCGCCCTGTCGAAACGAGGCGCGGATTTTTAAAGTCGGAAGGGTTACAAACCCTTCCAACGTTGGCCAAACGTCATCAATCGTCGGCCATCGCCATCTCCGCCCCAGCGATTTGCCGGTCGGCGAGGATGCGCCCGCAGTGTTCGCAGGCCACGATTTTCTTGTGAAGCCCCGCTTCCAATTGGACCTGCGGCGGGATTTTGTTGTAGCAGCCGTTGCACGAATCGCGCTCGATGGTGGCGACGGCGATGCCGTTCTTGTAGGTCCGGCGGATTTTGTCGTAAGACTTGAGGAGGCGCTCCTCGATGCCTTTGCGGGCCTTTTCGCTCTTCTTTTTGAGCTTTTCCTCCTCCTTTTCGGTCTTCTCGATGATGGCGGCAAGCTCCGTGCGCTTGGCTTCGAGGTCTTTTTTGCGGGCTTCGAAACGGGCCTCTGCGACGACGACCTGCTCCTTCTTCATGTCGACCTGTGCCTTGTGCTCGCGGCCGCGCTTCTCGGAGAGCTGGATGTCGAGCTTCGCCAGCTCAATCTCTTTGACGAGCGCGTCGTACTCGCGGTTGTTCTTCACCTCCTCGATTTGCTTCTCGTACTTCGTGATTTTGGATGCCGCGTCCTTCGCCACGCCGTTGATGCGCGACATCTCCATCTCGCTCTCTTTCAAGGAGCCTTTAAGTTTGGTGATGCGGGTCGAGAGGCCCTCGATTTCGTCCTCGAGGTCGGCCACCTCCATCGGCAATTCGCCTTTGAGGATGGAGATTTCATCGAGCTGCGAGTCGATTTTTTGGAGGTCCCAGAGCATCGTGAGCTTCTCGGCGATGGTGGATTCAGTTGCTGCGGCCATGCTTTTCAAATATTGGGTGAGCGGTTGGGAAGCGGCGAAAACCGGTTTTTTCAGAGGTAAAACACCGGATTGGTCCGCGTGTTTGTCAAACGGAGGGCGAAGGTAGAAAAATTCTCCGCGCAAAGGCCGTGCAGCAAATCGATGGTGAATTGCTCGCTTTCGAAGTGACCGATGTCGGCGACGAGCACCCGTCCGTCCGCGTCGAAGAACTCGTGGTACTTGAAATCCGCCGTCACGAACACGTCTGCCCCGGCCCGGATGGCATCCGGCAAAAGGAAGCTGCCCGAGCCGCCGCAGACCGCCACGCGCCGCACCGGCCGGCCGAGCAAGGCCGTGTGGCGGACGACGCCCGCGCCCATCTTCTTCTTTATTGATTGGAGAAAATCCCGCTCGCCCATCGGCTCGGCCAGTTCGCCGACAACGCCCGCGCCGATGCCGGGGTCGGGCTTGGCGAGGTCTTTTTTGGGTGAAAGAATTTTCAGATTTGAAAGCCCGAGCCGCTGCGCGATCCGCTCGTTGACCCCGTGCCGGAGGATGTTGTCGAGGTTCGTGTGGATGGCGTAAAGCGCAACGTCGGAGCGGATGGCGTGGATGACAGCCCGTTCGACGTAGTTCTTCCCGTTGATTTTTTTCAACCCCCGGAAGACGATTGGGTGATGAGCGACGACCAAGTTGCAGCCCAAGCCGACGGCCTCTTCGACGACCGCTTCCGTGCTGTCGAGGCAAAAGACCACGCCCGTTATCTCCGCCCCCGGGTCGCCGACGATGAGGCCCGCGTTGTCGTAGCTCTCCTGCAAGTTGAGCGGCGCGATGCCTTCCAGAAAGGCGGCCAGTTCTCCGATTTTCATTCTTCTTCGCTGATTTTCAATCGTTTAAGTGTTACAAAAATCAGGCCCGTCTCGAAACCTCGCCGGGCGGCGGAGGCGGCGAGCTTCGGCCAAGCGTCGGGTTCGGAGGCCAGTTGCTCGGTCTTTTTTTTCAAATAGTCGTGGAGGGCGGCTCGATAGTCTTCCTCCGAAATCTCCGCGAGAGCCTCATCGACGAGCGCGGCAGGAAGGGCGCGGCTGCCCAGCTCCTGCCGGATGCGGACTCGGCCCCAGCCGTTCTGCCGGAACTTGCCGATGGCGAACATCCGGGCGAAGCGGCGGTCATCCACATATCCATCGCCTTCGAGGGTCTGGAATATCTGGTCGGCCGTCTCGCGGTCGAGTTTTAGCTCGCGCATCCGCTGCTTGACCTCCTGC
>JBGAWE010000158.1:0-10803 GCA_044227705.1 Saprospiraceae bacterium | reverse complement strand
TTTGCCCAAAACCGGGAAAAATGGGCAGAAAACGCCACCTCCTTCGCAAAAAAGGGATGCCGCCCGGCACCCTCGTCTACACCGGCGACATCGTCGTCGACTCGCCCTCGGTGGCCATCTGCCGGTTCAACGAGGGCTTTTTTTCACAGAAAAAAACTTGGGAAAACGCCGACCTGTCCAACAGCAGTGGCGGCGTGACCACTTGGCTCGACGTGCGCGGCTTGAGCGAGGTGCCGGTCGTTGCTGCCATCGGCAACGCGCTGAAAATCAGCCCAATGGTGCTCGAAGACGTGCTCGACACGCAACAGCGGGAAAGTTCGAGGTGAGCGCGAGAACGGCGTCCACCATCGCGCCAACATCGACTTCGGCCATTTCCAGCTCGCCGCTCGCCCAACAGGTCTCCATCTTTTTCGCCCCGGGATGCGCCTGCCTCTTTCAATAGACCCAACGACACCTTCGAGAACTATGCCCGCCTGCTGACCCGCTCAACCGGATGCGTCGGAAACCGTGCTGACCATCTTCACATCCGCTCCTGATTACATCGTCGACAAGGCTTTACCCTGTCTTCCGACGGCATTGAGAACGAGATTGAGAAACTGGAAGAGGAGCTTTCCAAAACACCCGACTCGCCCCGCATCCGCACCCGGATTTATGAGCTGAAAAGGCTCGTCACCGGCTTCCGGCGGAAGGTTCAGCCGCTGCGCGACGCCACTTTTCGCATCTCGAAAAGCGAGAACGCCTACTGCCACTCCGCCAACCTCGACTACGCCCGCGACGTGCACGACCATCTCTCGCAAATCATCGACGGCATCGACCACCAAATCGAGACGCTCGACGGGTTCGCCGAGCTTTCGCAGGCAGAGGCGGCCAACCGTTTGAACCACGTCATGCGGCTGCTGACGGTCATCTCGACCATCTTCATCCCGCTCTCGTTCGTCGCCGGTGTCTATGGGATGAACTTCGACAACATGCCCGAGCTGCGAACGCGAAACGGTTATTTCATAATCCTCGGCTTAATGTTTCTCGCGGCTGTCGGTATGTTGTGGTACTTCAAAAGGAAAAAGTGGGTTTGATCATTTCAACGCCCGCTCCAGTTCGCGGCGCAAAGCTCGCTCGGGAAGCTCCCCCGCCTGTTTGTAAAGAATGGTTTTGTTCTCGTCCACGAGGATGAGCCTAGGGTTCGAGCGGGCGTTCAAAATCGACCGGTAGTTTGATTTTTGGAGCGGGTCGGCCAGCAGCAGCCAGTCGGCGGGCATCTGGTTCGCGGCCGCGAAGTCCCAGCATTTGTTCATCTCCTCGGCCCCGTATTTTCCACAGACGGAGAGGACTTTCACCCCCTTCGCCCGAAGCTCGTCGGCCATCTTCACCAGCATCGGGATTTCGCGCTTGCAGTGCGAGCAGTCGTACATCCAAAAGACGAGCAGCGCGTATTTCCCCTCCACCTTGTTCACCTCGACCGGCTTGTCATCGCGGTCGTAAAGAGTCACATCTGGCAGCTTTTTGCCGACGGCGAGCGGTTCGAGCCGGCTCGCATCGTCGCGGTAGCGGGCGAGGTCGGCCGCGTCCATCCAATCGCAGCGGCCGCCGTCGACGTATTTTCGGACAAAACTGACATAGACCTCGTCCGTCCGAAACCGGCTAATCCGGCCGAGCGACTGCATGATGTAGCGGAAGTAATAGTGATGCGCCTCCGGCCACGGCTCCAACCGAGCGAGGATGTCCTCAAGCTGCGCGGTGAGGCTCTGCGGTTCGGGCATGGCGAGTTTCATGGCGAAATAGTCGGACCCGCTCGACCCAAAGGGGATATTTGAGAAAACCGCCCGAAGGGCCGAGGTCCATGCCGTCGAAGAAGTGGCACGCTGCCAGTCGAGGCGGCGGCGGCGCGGCGTTTTTCCCAATCACCACCACCGTCAGGAGCTTCAGCAAATCGGGTCGGGTCGACCATCGCGGCAGTTTTCGTCGTCGGGTTGTTTTTCAAAAAGCCGTCCTGAAAGTCTCGAAGGTTCCGCTCGGCCCGGAGCATCGCGTTGAATGAATCTTCGTCGAGGACGCTTTTCCAAAAGGTCGTCGCGTCGTTCAGCGAGTCCATAAGCGGCTGGTATTTCGAGAGATAATCAAATAGCGCGGTGTTCTCCGCAGAGCCGCTTGCCCGGGCGAGCGAGGTGTTCAAAGCGTCGGCCGAGACGGAAAACTCGCGCTGCCCGTCGACGAGCCAGACGGGAAAGTTCTCCTTCTGGTCGGTCTTGTTGCGGCGAAAGACGATGGCGTAGAGGCCCTCGGGCAGGCCGTCTTCCTTTTTCAAGTTGAAAACACCCCCGGGCTGGCGGGTGGCGGCGAAGATGGTCGGCGCCCTTTTGCCGAAATACTGGCCGAGCCAGATGGTGTCGGCGGGATAGCTGCCGAGTTTCACGCGGATGTCGCAGCCGGTGGTCTGGGCGGCGAGGGGAGCGGCGAGAAAGAGGCCAAAGAGGGCGAAAAGCGTCTTTTTCATCGTAAAAGATTGGAATAAAACAGGGGCGAAGATGCGACCGCGTGAGCCGATGCCCGTCCGGGAACTCCTCCAAACAGCCCGATTTCGCCCCGAACCTGAAGGAACCTGGTCAAATCTTCGGCACCACGGTCAGCGAGGCCGTCCGCTCGTGGGTGCCGGGGAAGAAGCGCGAGACGTAGATTCTGAAGTCCTCCTCGTCCTCCGTTTTCATCTGCTTGGCGAGGTCGAGGTCGAGCAGCCAGCGGGCTTTTGGGGGCATGGCCTCCAGTTCTTTTTTCCGCACATCGTCAAGCGACATCGGCACGGGCCTCCCCTCGCGGCGGGCGCGGCGCGATTGGATTTGATGGAAAAAAACCGCCCGTTCCTCCAGCCGCCGACCAACCTGCTCGCGGCAGAGCGTTGCGGCCCGCGCCATTTTTACCAATTCACCGATGAACAGCACGCACTCGACCGGCTTTTTGAGCGGCTGACGGTTGGCCTCGAAGTCGGCCCGGTCGATGAACAGGTCGATTGGCCCGCCGACGATGGCCACCGAGTCCGGCAAAAACTCGACCGGCAGGCTTGGAACGGCGTAGCGGCCGCCGGGCAGCGCGAAGTCCGCCCCCTGCCCAAAGTTGGGCGGAAGTTTCAAGTATTCCGCCGCTGCCCTCGCGTCTGTTTTTTTGGCAAAAAAGGCCTCAAAGCTGCCGTCCTGTTCGCCCGGCGCGAGGTCGTCGAGGGGGCGCGAGGCTAGGTCCTCGGTGCGCGGAGCGGCGAGGAAATAGCAGGTCAATGGGTCTTTCGAGGCTTTTTCGAGTTCCTCGCTCGGCTCTATGGAGAGCATCAGCGGCCACGACTGGCGCGGCCCCTCGCGCAGCTCGGCGGGCGTGAACGGTTCGTCGGTCTTGAACCGAAGGATGCCGGTCTTCCAGTCGATTTTGGAGCCGAGCGAAGCGATTCGCTCGCGCAGGCTGTGCAGACTGTTTCGGAAAAACAGCTCCGTCAGCAGCCGCTCTCCGGCAAACGAGGTGGCCGTGTCCGGCGGCGGCGGCGGGGCAAAGAGCTTGCGCGCGCAATCGGCCCTTCCGTCCGTCTCGGCGGGTGCCGGGCTTCCCGGGGCGGCCACGATTTCGAGCCAGAAAAGGTCGCCAGGTGTCAAAAAAGCCGTCGGCAACATGAAGTTGAGCTTCAACGGCGCGTCGCCAGCGTCGTAGTTATCAACGAGGATGGCCTCCGAACAGGCCTTCGCCCGGTCGGCGGCGCGGGTCCAGCGGGCTTTGAGGACGGCGTCGCGCAAGCTGTTGTCCTCCCAAATGCGCTGCCGGAAGTTGTGCGGGAAAACCACGTAGCCCTTCCTCTCGGCCGATTCCTCGGCACTGAAAGCGAACTGCCCGTCCATCGGGAAGCTCGCCCAAGCCGATCGGATGTCGAACGGCGGCTCCACCCACTTCGGCTTGGTCGACGGGTCGAACCCGATCGGCGGCCAGAAGGTCAGGTTGAGCGGGGCCATGCCCTTTTTCCGGTTGAAATATTCCTCCGTCCGGTCGACCGCGCGGCAGGCGAAATCCTCCATCAGCCACGCCTCTTGGCGGTCGGGCGAGGCGGCGAGGGCGGTCTTTTCTTCCTTCGAGAGGTTGTCGAAGCTGTATTGCGCCGACTCGCCGCTGCGGAAATACCTGTCACCAGCCTGCTCGGCGACGCGTTTCCAGTGCATCAGCTCGCGGTCGCTGCGGTAGAGCGCGGCATGCGCGTCCTCGATGGCCACGAGTTCGGGGTTTCGGTCCATCTGGATGGCGAGCGGCTTTGGCTCGTCGCCCATCGAGTACGACAGGCCCTCTTTGACGAACTGGTCGTACTCGCCCGTGATTTGTTGGCGGTCGAGGAGGTGCATCTTTTCCATCATCGTCCTTTCCATCTCCGTCGGCTTGGCCTTTGTCGAGCTTGATTTGTGGCGAAAAAGAAAAGCTCATGTTGTCGATGAGCCTCATCAAGCGGTCGTGCTTTGCCGTCCAGTCGGCGCGGCGGACGGCGATGGTGTCAGCCAGCCTTTTGTCGAGTTTTTGATAGAAATTGGAGGCCAGTTTCGGCCAGTCGGGCTTGTCCTGTGCCTGGGCAATGGTCGTCGAGAGGGCGAGCGTCAGTACCAGAAAGGGTAGTTTTGGGAACATTGTTTTGTGCTAATTATGCGCAAATTTTGACTCGACGGCCATGAAAAACAGCTTCCTCCGCCTCCTTTTTTTCCCCGTTTTCAACCTCGGAAGCCTGTATTCCATCTCGGCACAACCTGCCGTCGACAGCCCGCGCTGGCTGGTGCCGATGTCGGAAAAGGTGCGCGTATTTGGCAAACCAACCGCCCTCGCCGCAGCCTGTTTTGATGGAGAAAAGACCGTCCTCGCATTCGCCAAAGGGTCGATGGAACCGCTGCCATACGACACCGCCGTCGCCTCCGCCGGCGGCTGGTTGGTGGGGAAAAAAGGCCTTTTCGGCTTCTACCTGCCCGAAAAAGGCGAGTTGGTTCCGCCCATCTACGAGCAGTTGACAGTCGTTGCCAGCCGCTTCGGGGGGCCGTGGGCTTTCTCTGTGACCAACTACGCGCAGCGGGCACTCATCGTGGCGGGCAACCGATTCGTGGTGCCGTTCGGGCAGTTCGACGGCCGAGCTGAGGTGCGGGCCGACTCCGTTTTGCAGGTGGGAAATAATTTCTACGGCCGCGACGACCGAAAATCGAGCGAGCACTGGAAGAGTCCGACTTCGTCCGCCCCGGGTTCATCCGCTCGCTCCCATACTCGGAAAGTTGGGGACTGCGCCTCGACGGAGAGCTGCGGCTCGAGACCGTCTCGAACGGCCCGACCGACCTCGGCTTCGGGATGCGGTCGGCCAACGTTGGCGGCAGCATCGGCTTCTTCGACAAAAACTGCGGCTGGGTTGTCCCGCCCAACCTCCGCTCGATTGGCCGCTTCAACGGGCTGGGCGTCGCTGTCGCCCTTACTGTCGACAACATGACCGGGCTTCTGCGCACAGACGGCACTTGCCTGGGTCGCTTTACGACCCGCGACCAGTTCCTCCCGACCGACGACCCGGCGCTCTTCGTCCGAAGATCGGAGCAGCAGTCGTCGCTCGCCGACACGCTCGGGCGGAGCATTTTCCCGTACCGACCGAAACAGGAGTTCATCGTCGGCCGCGACTGCGAGGCGATTGGCGTGAAAAGCGGCGACACGGTAGGCATTTTTTTGAAAAACGGGCGTCGGGTGCCGTTGGACGGAGCGGTCGGATTCGAGCCGGCGGGCAGTCATTTTTTGGTGAAATTCCCCTATTCAGGGGCCAAATACTACCAGAGGTACACCACCGGAGTTGGGCGAACGGACGGCACATGGCTCATCCCGCCCCTCTTTCACGGCTTGTCAGCGGTGCCCGACGGGTTCCTCTTGTTGCAAAACCAACGGCTGCCGGGCCACCTCGCACCGGGGTATGAGGGCTTTTTGGCGGAAGATGAGCAGCAGTATTTTGTCTACGGCCCCGACGGCCAGGCCGTCCTCAACGAACCGATAAAAGCTTATTGGCGAACCGACGACGGCCTGTGGTTCTTCTGGTCGGGCGAAAAAACGGGGGTCGTCCATCAAGGCAAACTTCTCTTATTGGCCGGAAACATTTATATCAAGTCGATGGGGAACGGCTGGTTGTTCGCACAAGAAGGTGGGCGAACAGGGCTTTTTAGGCTCGACTAAATGTTCGATGCAGTAGGTGGTGCTGGTTGCCCGGTCCCAAACGTCACTGGGTGAGCAGCACCGTCACCGTAGCCACCGGGCTAAAGCAGCCGTTCGCCGGGTCGACCGCCCGCACCGTGTAGGTCCCGGCTTGGTGGACAATCGGGTTTTGCACCCACCGCCCGTAGCCTCCTGGGCCTGTCCAGTGATAGCGGGCATTGGGAATCGTGCTGTTCGCAAAGAGCTGGGTCTGCGGGCTTTGGCAGTCGAACTGGCCGCCCGTTGCCTCAATGTTCGGCGCATCAAACAGCTCGAAGACCTGAGCCGAGGCAGACTCCGTGCAGCCGTTCGCCGGGTTGGTCGCGGTGACGGCGTAAGCCCCCGACCTCCTCACCAGCGGGTTCTGAAAAGTGCTGGAGAAACCGGCCGGGCCGCTCCACGAGAAGGCCGCGTTCTGGGCACCCGCGATGGCGTTCAGCCGGGCGAGGGTGTCCTTGCAGGTCAAGGTCCCGCCGGTCGTGGTCAGGGCGAAATGGGCCGTGTCAACAGTCACCATAGCCGTGTCGAGGACAAAACAGCCCGTCGCCGGAATCATCGCCCGGCCGACATAGGTGCCGGGCAAGCTGACCGTCGAGGTCTGCAAAACAGAGGTGAAAGCGTTCGGCCCCGTCCACGACCAGCTCAAACCGGGCGTCGAGGACTCGCCCACGATGTGCGGAAACGGGTTTCCGCAGGTGATGACCGTCCCTTTCGCGTCCGCATCGGTCGGCTGCGGGTTGACGAGTACCGAGGTGCTGGCCGATGCCGTGCAACCGTATTCGTTCGTCGCCGTAACCACATAGCTGCCCGAGTACGGGGCCATGATGCCGGGAAATTCCGGGTCCGCGCCGTGCGCCGTCCATCCGCTCGGGCCCGACCACGAATAGGTCGCGCCGCCCGTCGCGTGGAGCCGCAGCGTGTCCATCGCACAGAGCGGATCGACCGATGCGACCGTGGTCAGTGGCAGCGGATGGACAACGAGCGAGAAGTTCCCGGTCGCCGTGCAGCCTTGCCCGTTCGTCGCCGTGACCTCGTAAATGCCTGAAACAGAGGCGGTTATGGATTGCGTCGTCGCGCCCGTCGACCAGGCGTAGCTCGCTCCGCCGTTCGCCTTGATGGTCGTCGTCTGGCCCGCGCAAATCATTTTTTCATTGCCGACGACAGAGACCTCGTTGTGGCAATCCGCGTCGTAGCAGTCCACAAGGCCGTCGCCGTCGTTGTCAATTCCGTCGTTGCAGACCTCCTGACAGGACGAGATTGAGACCGTCGTCGATGCAGTCGCCGTGCAGCCGTCGTTGTCGGCGAGGGTGACGAAGTATTGGCCCGCCATCAGGGCCGAGGCGTTGTTCCGAGTCGGGTTGGCGTTGGTGCCCGTCCAACCGCCCGGCCCCGTCCAAGAATAGGTCGCGCCGCCCGAGGCCATCAGCTTTATCTGATTTCCATAACAATACGGGCCAGTGTTAGAGGCCAGCGCGTTCGGCTTCGGGTTTACCCCGATTTGTACCGTGTCGAGGTCGAAACATCCCGTCTGGTCGGTCACGCGGAGGACGTACTGGCCCGCCATCGCCACCGTCGCCGGGTTGCGCGAGGGGCTTTGCTGGCTCGACGTCCAACCGGCCGGGCCTTTCCAGTTGAAGGTGAACGGCCCCGTCCCGCTCGAAATCGTCGACGTCAGCGAGATGCTCGCGCCAATGCAAAACGGGCCGCCGACCACCGCGACGCTCGCCACCGGTGCCGTGCCGACGGAGAGCGTCGTCGAAGTGGCACGGGTGCAGCCGTTCGCGTCGGTCACGGTGAGGAAATACTCGCCCGACATGGCGATTGTCGAGTTGCCGCGCACCGGGTTTTGCTGGTCGGAGGTGAAGCCGCCCGGCCCCGTCCACGTGAATTGATAGGGGGCCACGCCGCCCGTCGGTGTCGACAAAAGCTGGATGCCCTGCCCCGAGCAAAACGGCCCGTTGTTCGACGCGGCGACCTGCAAAATCGGCGGCAGGTTGATGCTCAAACAGGTGGTCGGTGGCTGGCAGGCGTTGGTGTTGACCATTGCCGTAATGTCGTGCAGGCCGTCGGAGAGGATGCTCAAATTGACGTCAATGGCCGTCGTCCCCTGCCCGGCCAAGATGGCCGTGTGGTTGGGGTTCCCGTCCACAAACCATTGATAGTCAACGGCTCCCGGCACCGGGTCGATGCTGAAATGGTGCGAGAGGTCGCCGTGGCAGAGGTCGACCGTCGTGTTGATGGCGACCGTTGTCGAGGCGTTGATGTACGAGCCGTCGGGCTGGCCGATGCTGACGGTGTACGTGCCCGCGTGCTGCGCCGAGGCGTTGGCGATGAAAGGGTCCTGCAGGTTGGAGGTGAAACCGTTCGGCCCCGTCCACGACCACGAGGTTCCGTAGTTTGAATAAAGGCTGATGGTCTGGCCAAGACAGTAGGGCCCAGTGTTCCAGGCGTTGCCGGTCTGGGCTGCCGCACAGGTCGGTCGAATTAGAAAAACAGTGAGCAGTAAGGCGGGCAGGATGACGAGTTTCATAGAAAATCGAGGAAGTGAGTGTCTGTTTTTTCGAATGGCGAAGAGTGAACGATGAGTGATGAACCGTGCGCGATTCACCACTCACCATTCACCGTTTACCACTAGTAAGAAATCGGCCCCGGCTTGGCGGGAGCAGCCAATACCAAAACCTGCGCCGATGCCGACGTCGTGACGCACGGGAACAAGTTCCGCGTGACGATGACCCGGAAATAGGTCGACGTCGTCAGGTAGTTCGCCGTGTAGCTCTGCGCCGTCGCGCCGGTGATGTTCGTCCACGTCGTGTTGTCGGTCGAAAGCTGCCATTGGAAGCTGAAGTCCGAGGTCGTCAAACCGCCCGAGTTGCCCGACAGGTCGGCGGTCAGCGTCGCGCTCTGGCCGGGGCAGATGCTCGGCGGCGGCGCGACCGTCACGACGGGGTTCGGGATGACGGTGACGGGTTTCACGTTCGACGTGGCCGCGTCGCAGCCCACGCCGCCGCAGCTGTAGGTGGCGCGGTATTGGGTCGTCGCGGTCAAGGTGCCGGTGTTGAGCGTAGCCGAGTTGGCGCCGGCGATGTTCGTCCACGTCGAAGTTCCCGTGTTGAAATACTGCCACTGGATGGTGCAGCCGCCGGTTCCGTTCGAGACGGTTGACGTCAAATTGGCGCTCGAGCCGGAACAGATGGTGTCGTCGGCAGCCGATTGCCAGTCGATGGTGATGGCCGGGTCGGGCACGACGGTCACGTCCTGCGTGTTCGAGATGGCCTGCGTGCAGCCGCTGCCGGTGAAGCTCACTTTCAGCCGGTACGTCCGCGAAGCGGTCAGGTTCGAGACGGTCAGCGAGGAGCCGGTGCCACCGGGCGCGCCAAGGTCGGTCCACGTCCCCGAGTTGTCGTACTGCCATTGATAGCTGACCGAGCCGGTGCCGCTCGACACGGAGGAGGTCAAGGTCGCGCCGCCACCCGAGCAAATCGTGGTCGAACCGGCGATGGTCACGGTCGGCGTCGGTTTGACCTTAACCTCGACGACGGCGCTGGTCAGCGGGTCGCAGTTCGTCCCGTTCTGCGTGATGCTCACGCGGTACCATGTCGAGCCGAGCGACGCGGTGGAGGGCGAGTAGCTCGTGCTGTTCGTACCGACCGGCGTCCACGGCCCGGTAGAGGAGGTTCCGCTCTGCCATTGATAGGTGAACGTGCCCGTCCCACCGGTTGCGGTGACGGAGAGGGTCAGCGGCCCGTTGAGGCAGACCGTGTCGCCGACCGGCTGCGCCGAGATGACGGGGTCGTTGACGACGGTCGAGGATTGGGTGTTCGACGTCGCCGTCTGGCAATCCACCCCGTTACGGCTGTAGAGGGCGCGGTAAATCGTCGTCCCGGCCACCGTTCCGTTGATGATGTAGGTGGTGGAATTGGTGCCGACGTTCGTCCAAGTCGAGCCGTTCGGGCTGCTCTGCCATTGGATCAGGCTCGAACCCGTGCCGTTTCCGACGACGGCCGTCAGCGTGTCCGCTCCGCCGACGCAAATCGGGTTGACCCCCGAAATCGAAATCGTCGGGTCGGGCACCACTTGTGAGGTGACGGGCGAGGCCGTCGTCGAGCCGCAGCCCGATCCGCTCATCGTGATGCTGACGCGGTATTGCGTTGTCGCCGTCTCATTGGAAATGATGAGCGTCTGCGAGGTGCCGCCGCTGGAGATGTTCGTCCAAGTCGTCCCATCCGGGCTGCTCTGCCATTGGTAGGCGATGGTGCCGACGCCGTTCG
The DNA here is from genome assembly GCA_044227705.1 of Saprospiraceae bacterium. Classification (GTDB taxonomy): domain Bacteria; phylum Bacteroidota; class Bacteroidia; order Chitinophagales; family Saprospiraceae; genus JANOQP01. Next base: position 322 of record JBGAWE010000158.1, on the reverse strand, counting down.
AGACGTTCGCCGTCAAGGTGTCGCCGCCGCCCGTGCAGATGGTCGGCGTGAGGCCGGAAATCGAGACCGTCGGCATCGTGATGACCGTGACTTTCGCCGTGTCCGAGGTCGCCGTGCCGCAGCCGCTGGCCGTCTGCGAGGCGAGCATCCGATAGTACATGATTCCGACGGTCGCCGTCGAGGGCTGATAGCTGGTCGTCGTGCCGCCGGTGCCGAGGGTTACGTCCGTCCAGCCACTCGTGCCGGTCGAGCTTTGTTGCCATTGATAGGTGAAAGCTCCCGTCCCGCCCGAAGCGGTCGATGTCAAAGTGATCGGCCCGTT
>JBGAWE010000157.1:0-11435 GCA_044227705.1 Saprospiraceae bacterium | reverse complement strand
CGCACCGACTCCGATTTCGTGCGCCAATCCGACCGTAACCATCAATGGAAACGGAAGCTCCACTGGTTCCGATTTCACCTATCAATGGACTGCCAATCCGGGCAACATCACGGGCGGCGACCAGACCTTAACGCCGACAGTCGACATGGCCGGAACGTACACTATCGTGGTTTCCAACGGCAGCAACGGTTGCACCAACCAAGCAACAGTAACAGTTGGTGGCTCGATAGTCTATCCGACTGCCGTGGCGACGCAACCGGGGAGCATAACTTGCACGACTCCGACACTGATTATATCCGGGGCAGGAAGCTCTACGGGTTCCAATTTCATTTATCAGTGGACAGCCGCGCCTGGCAACATCACGAGCGGCGGAACGACCTTAAACCCAACCATCAATCAGGGCGGGACCTACACGTTGGTTGTAACGAACACAACCAATTCTTGCACTGCGACGGCAACAGTCACCATCGATCAGGACAACACGCCGCCCGATGCGGTCATCGCGCCGCCGCAGCAATTGAATTGCTCCTTTTCCTCCATACAAATCGACGCGAGCGGCTCGCAAGTCCAGCCGCCGGCCACCTATGCTTGGTCGCCGACGACGGGAATTGTTTCGGGTTCAAACACCTTAACTCCTGTGGTAAATCAGCCGGGGACGTACACTTTGACGATCACCCAATCCAACGGCTGCACAGATGTTGCGACTGTCACGGTGACCAAGGACATCACGCCGCCGCTGGCCGTAGCCGCCTCGCCAGGGCAGATTTCATGCACCTCGCCGACCGTTCCCCTGTTGGGCAACGGTAGTTCGACCGGTTCGAACATCACCTATCAATGGACAACTCCGAACGGCGTGATTCAGGGTCCGGACGACCAGATGAACACCTTGGCTGGACAACCGGGGACTTACAACCTGATTGTGACGAACAACAACAACGGTTGCACGGCCGCCGCGACGACGGTTGTTGTTGGGGCGATAGACTATCCGGTTGCGGTGGCCAATGTCCCGGCCGGATTGAATTGCATTACGCAGTCGATAGTGATTTCTGGAAATGGAAGCTCCACCGGCCCGACTTTCACCTATCAATGGACAGCCAATCCGGGCAACATTGTTTCTGGCTCAACGACCTTAAATCCAACCGTCAATCAGGGTGGGACTTATACGCTGATAGTGACGAACACGGCCACCAATTGCACCGCTACTGTAACAGTCAATGTTGATCAGGACGTCACCCCGCCCAATGTGGTGATTGTACCGCCTCAGCAACTCAATTGCAGCAACCCGACGATAGACATTGACGCTGGCGGCTCTTTCTATTTGCCTCCGGCAACTTTTCAATGGACGCCAACCACTGGCATTGTTTCGGGCGGCAACACGCTAAACCCGATCATCAACCAACCGGGGACTTATACGCTGTTGATTACAAACCAATCCAACGGCTGCACGGACAACGCGACAATTACCGTAACCAAAAACATCACCCCGCCGACCGCCATCGCCGCGACGGCTGGCTCGATTTCCTGCCCCACGCCGACGGTTCCGCTCAATGGGAACGGCTCCAGTGTTGGCCCGGATTTTACCTATGAATGGACGACGGCCAACGGCAGCATCTCCTGCGACCCGAACCTGCTGAACTCCTGCGCCGACCAGCCGGGGATTTATAACTTGCTGGTTACGAACACTTTAAACGGATGCACGGCTCAGGCGACCGTCATCGTGACCGGGGGAATCGTCGAACCAGCGGCCAACGCCAACGGCCTCGGCGAGATAACCTGCGCCGTGACGACGGTCGGTGTTTCGGGCGCGGGGAGCTCGGTCGGGCCGAACTTCAGCTACCTCTGGACAGCCTCGCCAGGCCACATCGTCAGCGGCGGGACGACCCTCTCGCCAATCGTCAATCAGCCCGGTGTCTATACACTGTTGGTGACCAACACGACAAACGGTTGCACAAACACCGCTGTCGCGGAAATCTTCGAGAACAAGGTTCACCCGATAGTGAACATCTACCAGCCAGAGGTTCTCAATTGCTACAACGCGGTTGTGTCGCTCGATGCGAGCGGTTCTTTCATCAGCGGAAATGGAACATTCCTTTGGACAGTCGCGCCGCCCGGCCACATTGTTTCCGGCGGCAGCACGCTCGGCCCAATCGTCGATAAACCGGGCGTTTATACTTTGAAAATCACCGACACGGGCAACGGCTGCACGGACGTGGCCAGCATCACGGTAACGGAAGACCATGTTTTGCCGACAGTGAACGCCGGGCCGGACCAAGTTTTGACCTGCCCGAGCCCGACGGCCGTTTTGGGCGGAAACTCGAGCGTCGGCTTCCAGTTCACCTATGTTTGGACGACCACGAACGGCAACATGACCACCGACCCGAATCAGGCAATCGTCGAGGTCGACAAGCCGAGGACTTATGAGCTGACCATTTTCAACACAGATAACGGCTGCTCGGCGGAGGACGCGGTGAACGTCACCTCGAACATCGTCAACCCCGTCGTCCAAGCTGGGCCGAGCTTCACGATTGACTGCACGACGTCGCAAATCCACCTCAACGGCGCAGGCTCGGCGACCGGGCCGAACATCACCTACGAATGGTGGACGTTCGGCGGGAACATCGTCGCCGGTTCGACAACGCTCTCGCCGACGGTCAACGCGCCGGGCTTCTATTACCTGCAAGTGACGAACAATTTGAACGGCTGCACGTCAGTGGACGAGACGGAAGTCATGGACGACCAGACCCCTCCGAACTCGGTCGCGGGCGGCGGCTCGCTCATCACCTGCACCCAGCCTACGACGATCTTGAGCGGCATCGGAAGCTCGACGGGCGGAAATTTCACCTATCTGTGGAAGACGGCCGACGGCCATATCGTGAGCGGCGCAACCACGTTGCAGCCCGTCGTCGATGAGGCTGGGACATATACGCTCGTCGTGAAGAACACCTCGAACGGCTGCACGGCCGAGGCGCAAGTCGTTGTAAATCAAGACAATAGCGTTCCGCAGGCGACCGCCGTGCCGCCCGGTCTGCTCGATTGCGCGACGAGTTCTTTGACCATAGACGCCAGCACGTCGTCGAACGGGCCGGGCTATTCGTTCGCATGGACGACAGTCGGCGGCAATTTTTCGTCGGGTCAAAACACCCTCACGCCGACAGTCAATCTGCCGGGCCAGTACATCCTGACGGTGACGAATCTGAACAGCCAATGCATCGCGACGGCGACGGTCATGATTGACCAGAATACCACGCCGCCGCCGGCCGATGCGGGCTTCCCGAAGGTCTTGAACTGCAATGTCCACGAGGTTGAAATCGGCTTTTTCACGCCGCCGACCGACCCGAACTTCGTCTATCAATGGACGGCGACACCAGGCAATTTTGTCAGTGGGCAGGACGGGACGAACCCGATAGTCAACCAGCCTGGAACCTATAAGCTGTTGGTAACGAACAGTTTGAACCATTGCACCTCGACGGCGACGGTCGTGATTTCACAGGACATCGCGCCGCCGACGGTCGTCGTCGCGCCGGGCGGGACTTTGACTTGCACCACAAAATCGCTCACGCTGAACGGTGCGGGAAGCTCGACGGGAGCCGGTTTCATTTACAACTGGACGACCGCCAACGGCAGCCTGACCGGCGGCCAGGCGACCCTCGCGCCAACCAAATCGACGCGCCAGAGGGCGTATCAACTTCAAATCACGAACACCAGAAACGGCTGCACATCGACCGCCTCGACGGTCGGAGAGGACGCCGTTTTGCCGCTCTCGTCGCCGCCCCGCCACGCCGGGCATCCTGACCTGCGCCGTTCAGTCACTGACGCTCTCGGGCGCGGGCAGTTCGACGGGCAACGGCATTCAATATCAATGGGTTGCGACGTCTCCGAGCATCGCATTGGGCGGGGCAACGACCATCACGCCGACGGTCAGTCAGCCGGGGGAATACATCCTCACGGTGAAAAACACGGCGAACGGCTGCACCCAAACCGCCTCGGTTTTTGTCAGCCAAGACATCGCTCCGCCGGTCGCGGACGCGGGGCCGACGCAGACCATCAACTGCCTCTCGCCGCAGATGGTCTTGAACGGCAGCGGCTCGTCGGTCGGCAGCGAGTTCACCTATCTCTGGTCAACGGCGAACGGGAACATCGTGAGCGGTGGCACCGGACTTTCGCCCATTATCGACAAGCCGGGCCTCTATCAAATCGTGGTAAAAAACTCGGTCAACGGCTGCACGTCGACGGCGACGGTCAATATTTTGAAAGACGTGAACGCGCCGACGGCGGCTGTTGCCCAACCGTCGATTCTCGATTGCACGCACACGACGACTCTGATTGACGCGAGCGCGTCGTCGTCGTCGGGCAATTTGCTCATCACTTGGACGGAACCGGTTTCGGGCGCCTTCGTTTCCGGCGGCACGGGGCTGAAGCCGGTTTGCAGCCAGCCGGGCACCTATATTTTGAACATCACCAACCTCGACAACGGCTGCTATGACCAGACACAAGTGACCGTTTTGCAAGACATCGCGCCGCCGCCAGCGGACGCGGGCCTTGCCAATGTGCTGACTTGTTCTGTTCAAACCTTGACGCTCGGCAGCGCCACCAACCCGACAGGCAACAACCACACGTTCGCCTGGACGACGGCCAATGGCCATTTCGTCTCTGGACAGAATGCCGCGTCGCCTGTCGTCGACAAGCCGGGGGCTTACCACCTTCTCGTGACAAACCTGACAAACGGCTGCACTGCCGTCGACTCTGTTTCAATTGACCAGAACATCGTCGCGCCGGCCGCGTGGGCGGGGCCGGGGTTTGAGCTGAACTGCATTTCAAAAACCTACGTCCTTAAAGCGACCGCAACCAGCAGCCCGACAATTGGATACAATTGGACAACAGTGGGCGGGCATTTCACAGGCTCCAATTTGGTTCTCAACCCAGAAGTCGATGCCGCAGGGACTTACAACCTGCTCGTGACGGACAACGCGAACGGCTGTACTGCCGCTTCCTCGGTGGTGATAACCCAATCGGCCGACGTCCCGACGGCAGATGCGGGCCTTCCGGCGACCCTGACCTGCGCCATCACCTCCGTCGCGCTGAACGGAGCGGGAAGCTCCTCCGGCCCGACCATTTCTTACAACTGGACGACAACCAACGGACAGATTCTTTTGGGCGGAACGACCCTCACGCCGACCGTCGGCGCGCCAGGCACTTATGTTTTGGAGGTGACGAACTCGGCGAACATCTGCACAAGTGTCTCGCAGGTCATTGTCGACCAAAACCTGGTGCCTCCGGTGGCCGACGCGGGGCCTGTTCAAACGTTGACCTGCCAAACGACGTCGCTCGCACTCTCCGCGACGGGCAGCTCGCCGCTCGGCGGGGCCGTCAATTTTGCATGGACGGGAGTTTCCATTGTCAGCGGTGCGAACACGGCGAACCCAGTCGTCAGCCAGCCGGGATGGTACAACGTCGTCGTCACCAGCCAGCTCAACGGATGCACCTCGGCAGACAGCACAGAGGTGTTGGCCGACGTCAACCTGCCAACAGCCGCCATCGCCACGCCGGTTGTCCTGACTTGTTTGGTGAAACAGGCCACGCTCGACGCTTCCGCGGGCACCACCACCGGCCCGACCATCACCTATTCGTGGTCGACGACGAACGGTAGCTTCCTTACCCAAACCGGCCTCAAAGCGGTGGTCAACAAACCCGGAAACTATCAGCTACTCGTCAACAATTCGGCCACCGGCTGCTCGGCGACGGCCAATGTTGCGGCCTTGGAAGACGTCGCGCCGCCAGCGGTGGAGGCCGGGCCGTCGCAGGTAATCTCGTGCACCGTTCCGAGCCTTTCGCTCAACGGAACGGGGTCGGCCGTCGGGCCGAACTTCACCTATCAATGGACTACGAGCGGCACCGGCAAGATCGAATCGGGAGCCACCACGCTCTTTCCAGTTGTTTCCGCGCCGGGCGACTACACACTCGAGGTGACGAACACGACGACGGGCTGCAAATCGTCCGATGTGGTCAAGATCACGCCCGACCAGTCGTACCCGGTGGCCGTCGTGGCGCAACCGACGGTGCTCACCTGCGCCAACAAGTTCTCGCTGCTCGACGGGAGCGCATCCTCTACTGGGCCGAACTTCCCCTTCTCCTGGTCGACGCTCAACGGGCATTTTTCTCAAAACCAGAACACGCTCTCGCCGTCGGTCGACCAGCCGGGGACTTACACGCTGCTCATCACCAACAGCACCAACGGCTGCACGCTCGCCACATCGGTCACGGTCTCGCAGAACATCGAGCCGCCGGTGGTCGACGCAGGGCAAGGTTTTGAACTCAATTGTTCAGTGGAAAAAGGGCCATTGACCGGAACGGTCGTTCCGTCGCAAGTGATACTGAACTGGACGGCCACGGGAGGCAGCTTCGTCGCCCCGACGGACAAACTGACAACCTCGGTCAACAAGGCGGCCACCTACAAGCTCACCGCCACCCGAATCGACAACGGGTGCACCGCCAGCGACATCGTGACGGTCACCGAAGAAACCAACAAGCCAACCGGCATTGCCGTCGACCTCACCTATCCGCGCTGCGACGGCGACGTGGGAAAGATTGTCTTCACAAAAGTGAACGGCGGCATCGGGCCTTATCAATACTCCATCGACGGGGGAGCGCACTTCTTCACGGAGCAAGAGTTCAACAGCATCGAGCCGGGCGGCTACCAGCTTTTGATAGTCGACGCGAAGGGCTGCGAATGGGCGCAACCGCTTGACGTTCCAGCGCCGCTCGTGCCGACGGCCGGACTTGACGCGGAGATAAAACTGGAGCTTGGCGACTCCATCCGGCTCAACGTCGACATTGGCAACTTCCCAATCTCGCTCATCGATTCCGTTTCGTGGAACCCTTTGAAGGGGCTTTATTTCAAGTCGAACAAGATAATCGACCGGCTGCGACCTTGCGAAGCCGCTGGAGAACACGACTTATAAAGTCCTCATCACGAAGGCCGGTTGCACGGCCGAGGCGGAGACGCGAATCAAAGTGGACAAGGACTACCACATCTACATCCCCAACGCCGTCTCGACGAACACGCACGACGGCTGGAACGACGTCTTCATGATATTCGGAGACCCGGCGCAGGTCATCGAGATCGAGGCCTTCGAGGTCTTCGACCGTTGGGGCGACAAGGTTTGGGCAAACTACGGATTCAAGCCAACGACCCCGTCGAGGGTTGGAACGGCGTGATGCGGAAGAACACGCTCAACCCGGAAGTTTTCGCCTACTGGGCGCGGGTGAAGTTCATCGACGGAAAAGGAAAATTTACAAAGGCGACGTGACGATTGTCAATTGAGCTTTGAGGCGGCCCTGAATCAGCGGACAAAGGTTGAACTTAAGGAACGGTCGAATTTTCGGATTCGTCAGAGCTGTTGATGTGAGCGGAGCATCATCTGCAACGCCCCATGCCCTGTCGTCGGCTGTGTCAAGCGGCCTCGAACACCATCGCCTCGTGCCCAAGCTCCCGGAAGTCGACGGGTGCGACCGCCGAAACGCCTTGTTCCGGCATGTAAACCCCGTAAATGACATCGACGGCCGCCATCGTCGCCTTGTTGTGCGTGACGATGATGAACTGCGAGTCGGCCGAGAACCTTTTGATGATGCGGTTGAACTTCTCGATGTTGGCATCGTCGAGCGGCGCGTCCACTTCGTCAAAAACACAGAAAGGCGCCGGTTTCAATAGATAAAGGGCGAACAAGAGCGCGGTCGCGGTCAGCGTCTTCTCGCCGCCGGAGAGCTGGTTGATGTGCTGTGGCCGTTTCCCTTTTGGTTTGGCGATGATGTTGATGTCCGATTCGAGCGGGTTGGCGGGGTTGGAGAGTGTGAGGTCTGCTGTGTCGTCCTCGGTGAAGAGCGAGCGAAAAACGGTGATGAAGTTGCCCCGCACCTGCTCGAACGATTCGAGGAAGCGCGCCGTCGCCGTCGCCTCTATTTCTCTGATTGTCTCCAGAAGGTCGGCTTTTGCCGCCAGAATGTCGTCGCGCTGCGCGGTGATGAGGTCGGCGCGCTCTTTTATCTCGTTGTATGCTTCAATGGCCATCGGGTTTATTTCCCCATAACCGTCGAGGCGCTTTTTGAGCGATTCTACTTCTTTAGTAAGCTCTGTTATTTGAAAACTCTTGTCCGGTTCGTTGTTGATTATCTCGTTTACACCTATCCCGAACTCAACGCGCAGCCTTTCCCCGATAGCGGTTATTTCAAACTTGATGTCGTTGAAATTCTCTTTTAGCTTGTTGACCGCTATTTGCAGTTCTTGCTGCCGCCGGAAGTTGCCGCGCTGCTGGTCCTCGACCTCGGCAATCTCGTTTTTCGCCCGGTAAAACGCCTGTTCGACGCCGGAAAGCGTCGCTTCCTTCAGCTTCCTTTCCTCGTAGCCGGCAATCAGCTCCTTTTCGATGCGGGCGAGGTCGTCGTTTATCCGGCCGATTTCCTCTGTTGCGCCTAACCGGTTCTTTTCATTGGAAACAATCAGTTCCCGCTGTTCTTCGAGCGATTTTTGCCGAAAGGCAAGCTCCTGCGCCAGCACGCCGACCTTGTTCTGCTGCCTGATGAACTCGATGTTCGTCTGGTTGAACGCTCCGCTCGTCTCGCTCAACTCCTCGGCGATTTTTTGAAAGCCTGTGTCGGCGCCGGTCAGCCTTTCTTTCAACCGCGCAGCCGATTCGTGCTTCTCGGCCAGCTCTTTTTCAATTGCAGCCACCTCGCCGCGCAGCTTTTCCATCAAACTTCCCGATTCGGCGGCCTTCAAGTCGAAGTTCTTGAGGTAAAGCGAGAGGTTTTCTTGCCTCGCCGACAACCCGGCGCGTTCCTGGGAGAGGCGGTTGAGCGCGTCTTTTTCCCTCGAAACCTCCATTCTCCTGTCGCTTGAGCGAAGTGATTGAAGGTGCGCCCGCAAATTGGCCAGTTTCTCCGCCGCAGACTTCTCGGTCGCCTCCAGTTTCTTGATGTCGGATTCGAGGATTTCGAGGCTCTTCTTCCGCCCGATTTTCTTCCCTTCGAAAAGCCCGACAGAGCCGCCCGAGAGGCTGAAACGGCGCTTCGTCATCGCCCCGTTCTTTGAAATCAGCGTCAGGCCGGGAAAATCTGCGAGGTCGAAGTCTGTCGGTTCCTTCTCTGTAACCAGCACATTCTCGAGCAGGTACGCCACGAGGTTCCGATAAGCGGCATCGACCTCAACGAGTTCGAGCGCGGCTTTCGCTTCGGGCAGCATGGCCAGCGGCGCGTCGTATTTTTGGAAGACGTCGAGCAAAAAGAAGTTCGCCCTTCCCTTTTGGCTTCGCCCCAAAAGCTGGATGGCCTCGAGCGCCGCCGCCGTGTTCGGCACGATATAATAGTTGAGCCAGGGTTCGAGGAAGTTCTCGATGGCCACGCGGTACTCCTCCTGGTTGACGTAGATGATGTCGCTCAACAGGGGCGCGTTTTTCGCCCATTCCTTCTGCTTGCTCAAAAACTGGATGCTCTCGGGGAAGCCTTCGAGGTTCTCGACGAGGCTCTTCGTCAGCTTTTGCTCGTTGCGCTTCGCGTCGAGCGAGCGGTGGATTTCGGCGGACTTCTTCGTTTCGGAATCCAGCTCTGCCTCGGTCTTCGACACCTGTTCGAGGCGTTTCTGTTCGGCGGCCTCGAGGTCTGAAATCTTCTTGGCTTGCTCTGTTTCGCGCCCGCCGAGTTCCGAGAGCTGTTTTTCGATTAAAACAAGGTCGTTTTTCCTCGAATTCGCGTCCTCGACGGCCCGCTGCGCGTCGCGGGAGAGGTTCTCGATCTGGTTGGAGTTGATGGCCCGGCGCTTCTCAAGCTCCATGATCTCGCGCTCGACCGATTGCTGCGCCCGGCTGAACTCATCGAGCGAGCCGCGCATCAAGGCATGGTCGGCGCGGACCTTTTCGAGCCGTTGCTGCGCCTGTTCGAGGTCGCTCAAAAGCTGTTTTTCGGCCTTTCTTTCCTCCGACACCTGGGTTTGGTAATGCTCGACCTCCGTCGTCAGCCGCGCCACTTGGTTTGTCGCGGCCAGAACCTGTTCGGCCAGCCGCGCCGCGTTCTGCTCAACGAAACCGGCCTTTTGGAGGAGCAATTGCTTCTCGTTCTCGCGGCTTCGGATGCGGCCGGTGAGTGCGTTCATCTCGCGCTGCGCGTCGGAAAGGCCGACCTCTTTCTCCAAATTGGCGCGGCGCAGGCCTTCGAGCTTTGCGTCGAAACCGCGCGCGTCGGTCTCGGCGCGTCGGAAGTCGTCCTCGCCTTTTTCAATCTCGGCCTCAATCTTTTTGTAGCTCGCCTTGTGCTTCGCGAGGTTGTGGACGGCCAGCTCGACGGCGAGTTTTTTGTACTCGGCCTTCATCTCGTAGAACCGCTCCGTCCGTTTCGCCTGCTTTTCGAGGGATTTGAGGTTCCCTTCGATCTCGAAGAGCAAATCTTCGACGCGCTCGAGGTCGGCCGTGGTGGCTTCGAGCTTGACCTCGGTCTCGTGCTTCCGTGATTTGTATTTGGAAATCCCCGCCGCCTGCTCGAACATCTTCCGGCGCGAGTGCTCGCGGTCGCTCAAGAGGTCTTCGACCATGTTGAGGGCGATGATGGCGTAGCTGTCGGGGCCAATGCCGGTATCGAGGAAGAGGGAGGTGATGTCTTTCAATCGGCAGCTTACGCCGTTGAGGCGGTACTCCGAATCGCCCGAGCGATAGAGGATGCGGGTGACCGTAACCGTTTGATAATCAGTCGGGAGGACGTTTTTCGTGTTCTCAAAGGTGAGACTGACCTGCGCCATCTGCGCCTCTTTCCGCTTTTTCGTGCCGCTGAAGATGACGCTCGACATTTTGTCGAGGCGCAACTGACTCCCTTTCTGTTCGCCCAAGACCCAGCGGATGGCGTCGACGACATTGCTCTTCCCCGAGCCGTTTGGGCCGACGACGCCAATGACATCGCCACCGAAATGGATGGCTGTCTCGTTGGCGAACGACTTGAAACCCTTGATTTCGAGTGATTTGAGGCGCATGAACCCAAAAATGGGGGCGAAATTAGCACGACAACCATGCCGTGCCTCCTTCTGGGCACGAAAGAGTCGGTGTTTTGCGCGCCTCGCAAGTTTGATGGCTGACTGCTGGCACTGCTAACGCGGGATGCGATGGACAGCGATGCTTGGGAATATGCTGGTGGGGACCCGCTGGCGCGAGACTGAAAGTCTCGTGCCTCTTATTCTGTCGGCTGTGCCGACAACTCCAGCACCACCGTGAATCAAAAACACCAACCTATCATACCGTAACAAAAGTGTTCGGCCACCAAATCTCAACATCCATCAAACTTGGTTTGCTGGCATAGTTTGTCGCGCTACTGTACTTCCAATCGAAAGGTTCTCTTACAAAGCCCGCCCGAACGGGGTTGTTGTGCAAATAGTCCAGTTTTTGCATGATAACCTTGTCCGA
>JBGAWE010000156.1:0-10792 GCA_044227705.1 Saprospiraceae bacterium | reverse complement strand
GCAAGAACAAGCTCTTCCCGCTCGCTTGCGCCCCAACGACGAGCGTGAAATCGCCAAACTCGACCGTGGCCTCCTCAATCTGGGCGAGGTTTCTCACAGTGAATTTTGGGAGGGAGGGCTTAATCTCTTTTCTAGCCATATTGTCTTCTATTTGAACTTGCTAAAATTACCCTGTCTCGGCTTATTTCCTATCCAAAACATCCTTCACCGCCCACAGCACGTCCTTCTTCCCTAGGCCGTATTTTTCGAGAAGCTCGACCGGCTTCCCGCTCTCGCCGAACGAATCCTTCACCCCGACATACTCCATCGGCGCGGGGAAATTGTGCGCGAGGAGGTTGGCGATGGCGTCGCCGAGGCCGCCGTTGCGCTGGTGCTCCTCGCAGACGACGACGCACTTTGTCTTTTTGACGGAGTCCAAAACCGCCTTCTCGTCGAGCGGCTTGATGGTGTGGATGTTTATCAACTCGACCGAGAGGCCCTCCACCGCCAGCTCCTTCGCCGCCTCGACGGCCGTCCAGACGAGGTGGCCGGTGGCGAAAATCGACACGTCCTTCCCCGTCGAAAGGGTGATGGCCTTCCCGATTTCAAACTTCTGATTTTCCATAAAAACAGGCCAAGCCGGCCGGCCGAACCGCAGGTAGACCGGCCCGTGGTGCCGGGCGACGGCGAGGGTGGCGGCGTAGGTCTGTGCGTAGTCGCAGGGGTTGATGACGGTCATGCCGGGCAGCATCCGCATCATGCCGAGGTCCTCCAAGATCTGGTGGGTCGCGCCGTCCTCACCGAGGGTCAGGCCCGCGTGGGAGGCGCAGATTTTGACGTTCTTGTGGGAGTAGGCGACCGTCTGCCGGATCTGGTCGTAGACGCGGCCGGTCGAGAAGTTGGCGAAGGTCCCCGTGAAAGGAATCTTTCCCCCCGTCGCCAGCCCGGCCGCGACGGAAATCATGTTCGCCTCCGAAATCCCGCACTGGAAAAAGCGGTCGGGGAACTCCTTTTGGAAGTGGTGCATCTGCAGCGACTCCATCAAATCTGCGGTCAGGCCGACGACCTTCGGGTTCGTACGGCCGAGTTCGAGGAGGGCTTGGCCGAAGCCGTCGCGGGTGGCTTTGGTGGCGGTAGGGGTGAGGTTTTCGAGCATAGTTTGAAAAGATTGATAGGGCGAAGTTCCAAATTCCCCTCTCAAGCCGCCCGTCGAGTTTTCCACAAAAAAAGCCGGGCCGCCCATCAAGGCAGCCCGGCTTCCTGAAAAACCGGCCCGGTTTCAGTCGCGCCGACCGAGCAGCGACATCAGCAGCCACGCGAACTGCACCAGCGCCGCCATCGCCGCGTTGACGTAGGTCATCGCGGCCCACCAGAGGGCGTCTTTCGCGCCGTCGTGTTCGGGGCCGACCGCGATGTTCGAGCTGTTGAGCCACGCCATCGCGCGACGGCTCGCGTCGAACTCGACCGGCAGCGTGATGAGGCTGAAAAGCGTCGTCACCCCGAACGCGGCGAGCGCCACGATGAGCAGCCACTTGTTGTGGAACATCCCCATCCCGGCAAGGCCGAACATGAACAGGAACTGCTGGAGCGATGCCGAGATGTTGACCACCGGCACCAGCGCCGAGCGCATCGTGAGGGCGGCGTATGCCTCCGCGTGCTGGACGGCGTGGCCGCACTCGTGAGCGGCGACGGCCGCCGAGGCGACGTGGCGGCCGTTGTAGACGTCGCGCGAAAGGTTGACCGTCTTGTCGGCCGGGTTGTAGTGGTCGGTGAGCTGGCCGTCGACCTGCGTGATTTGCACGTCGCGGAGGCCGTAGTAATCGAGCATCTTCCGCGCCACCTCCGCGCCCGACATCCGGGAGACGAGCGGCATCTGGCTGTAATGCTCAAATTTCGAGCGCAGGCGGCTGCTCAACAGCGCGCCGATGCCCATGAAAACCAAACTGATGATAAGCAACATGGCGATAGAAGTTTCTGGTTTGAGAAGTTGATGAACAGCAAAGATTGGACGCGGTTCAGTCTGTTTTATTACAGCCACGAAGTACCCGAATTTTTCACGGATCGCCGCCGCCTCTCCGATTCGTGAAAATTCGAGTAATTCGTGGCTCAATAAAAACGGCCCATGCAAAGACTCGCACTCCTTATTGTTATGGCAAACACCTGCCTCGCCTCGGCACAGGTCTCGGTCATTCCGAAGCCCGCCGTGTCGGAGGCGCGGCCCGGCACCTTCTCGCTCGACGCGGAGACCCGGATTTATTTCCCCGAGAAGGGCGACTGGCAGCTCGCCGCGCAGGCCTTGCAGGAACTCGTCGCCCGGCCGCTCGGAAAGACGCCGACCGCGCAGCCGCTCCTCCGCCGAGGCCCCGGCGATTTCGACCGGCCCAATTCCATTTTTTTCAACGAGGACACGGCCGCCGTCAAAGCTCAAGAGGGCTACCGGCTCGATGTCTCCCCCAAAAGAGTCCTGATTTCGGCCCGCACGGCGATGGGCGCTTTTTACGCGGTTCAAACCCTGCGGCAGCTCCTCCCTCAAAAAATGGAAAGGCCGAATGCCACCGAAAAGGCGCTCCTCGCCCCGTGCTGTTTGATTGAGGACTCGCCCCGATTCCCGTGGCGGGGGATGCACCTCGACGTTTGCCGCCACTTCTTCGGCGTCGATTTCATCAAAAAGTACATCGACCTGATGGCGATGCACAAGATGAACACCTTTCACTGGCACCTCACCGACGACCAGGGCTGGCGCATCGAGGTGAAGAAATTCCCGAAGCTGCAGGAGATTTCGTCGCGGCGGAAGCAGACGCTCGTCGGCCACTATTCCGACTCGCCTCAGAAGTTCGACGGGACGGAGTACGGCGGTTTTTACACCCAAGAGGAGGTGAAAGAGGTGGTCGAGTACGCCCGAAAAAGGTTCGTCACCGTCCTCCCCGAAATCGAGATGCCGGGCCACGCGATGGCGGTCCTCGCCGCCTATCCGAAGCTCGGCTGCACCGGAAAGCCCGTCGACGTGGCCGGGACCTGGGGCGTCTTCGACGACGTCTTCTGCGCGGGCAACGACGACGTTTTCGAGTTCATCGACAAGGTTTTTGAGGAAATCCTGCCGCTTTTCCCCGGAAAATATGTCCACGTCGGCGGCGACGAGTGCCCGAAGGTTCGCTGGCACGACTGCGAGAAATGCCAAAAGCGGATGAAAAAGGAGAAGCTCGCCGACGAGCACGAGCTGCAATCCTATTTCATCCGTCGCGTCGAAAAGCTCCTCGAAAAGCGCGGCAAGTCGCTCATCGGCTGGGACGAAATCCTCGAGGGAGGCATCGCCCCGACCGCCACCATCATGAGCTGGCGCGGCACCGAGGGCGGCATCGCGGCGGCCAAGCAAGGCCACGACGCGGTGATGTGCCCCGGCTCGCACTGCTATCTCGACCACTATCAAGGCTCTCCGGAGATGGAGCCGCTGGCCATCGGCGGGCTGACGACCATCCAGAAAACGTACAGCTACGAGCCGGTCCCGCCCGGCCTCTCGGAGGCGGAGGCGCGGCACATCCTCGGGGCGCAGGGCAACATCTGGACGGAGTACATCGGCAACGAGGCGGCCGTCGAGTACATGGCCTACCCGAGGGCCGTCGCGCTGGCCGAGGTTGTTTGGTCGAAACCGGAGGGGCGCGATTTTTCGGAGTTCGCCGAGCGGCTGAAATACCATTTCGGGCGGCTCGACGCGCTGGGCATCAACTACTCGCGGGCCATGTTCGAAATCGCGGCGCGGGTCGACAGCGGACTGGTTTCGCTCTCCACGATTGACAAAAAAGCCGAAATCAGGTACGAGCTTTCGGGCAAGGAACCGTCGATGAACAGCCCGCTCTATTCAGGCCCGCTTTCGATTTTGAAAAAGACCAGCCTGAAAGCCGCGTCATTTTTGGAAGGGAAGAAAATCGGCAGGACGCTCAACCTGAATTTCTCGGTCAACCTCGCCACCGGCCGTCAGTACCGCCTCTCGGCGAAGCCGGAAAAATACACGGGCGGCAACCCCTTCTCCCTCACCGACGGCCTCTCGGCGACGATGCGAAACTGGGACCGATGGGTCGGCCTCGGCGGCGGCGACCTCGACCCGACCTTCGATTTTGGGGAGGCCGGGCAGAAGGTGAAGCTCGTCCGGCTGCACTTCCTTTCCTCGAAACCGGCATGGATTCACCCGCCTCGAAAGGTCGAAGTTCAAGTCAGCGACGACGGGCAGAGCTGGCGCCCCGTCGGCTTCGAAGAGGTAGATGCGATGAGCTACGAGGAGCCGTCGGTCAACGAGGTCGAGGTGGAGTTTCCCAGCCAGAGGGCCCGGTTTTGGCGGGTTTTGGTTCAAAATTTTGGAAAAATCGACGCGAAGCACCCGGGAGCGGGCGAGCCGGCCTGGCTTTTCGTCGACGAAATCATCATGGAATGAGGGCGCACTTCGAGCTTCTTTCAGAGAAAATAGTCGACCGGCAGGCGGCCCGGAGGCTGGCCGCCGCGTGGCGGATTCGGGGCGGGCGGGTCGTTTTCACCAATGGATGCTTTGACCTCCTGCACCTCGGCCACCTCCAATATCTCGCGGCGGCGAAAGACCTCGGCGAGCGGCTCGTCGTCGGGTTGAACTCGGACGAATCGGTGCGGCGGCTGAAAGGCCCGGCGCGGCCCATTCACGATGAGGCGACTCGAGCGGCTCAACTGGCTGCGCTCTTTTTCGTCGATGCCGTCGTGGTTTTCGAGGAGGACGACCCGCTCGAACTCGTTAAAAGCATCGAGCCGGACATCCTCGTGAAGGGCGGCGACTGGCCGGTCGAGCAAATCGTCGGGGCCGGTTTTGTCCTCGAAAAAGGGGGGCAGGTTTTGTCGCTGCCGTTCCTCGCGGGGCAGTCGACGACGGAAATCGAGCGGCGCATCGTCTCTCGCAATTCGTGAAAATTTGTGCAACTCGTGGCAACAGAAAAATTCATCGACCTCCAAAAAGTCTTCGCCGAGAAGAACCCGACGCTGGCCAAGTGGCTGCCGTCGCCCGCCCTCGACTGGATTCGCAAGACCGTCCACGAGGACGACATCAACCGCTTCATGGCGGTGAACGGCCACCTTCGGAACCTCGATTTCGTCCACGCCGTCATGCGGGAGATGGGCGCGACGAGCCGCGCGACCGGCCTCGAAAACATCCCGCCGACGGGCGGCTGCATCATCGCCGCCAACCACCCGCTCGGCGGCCGCGACGGCGTAGCCCTGATGGACGCGGTGGGCGAGCGGCGGCAGGACATCCGGTTTTTCGTCAACGACATCCTGCTCCACCTCCGAGGTTTCGGCGATTATTTCGTCGGCGTCAACAAGCACGGCGCGAACCCGCGCGAGGGGCTGCGGCTGATGGACTCGGTGTTCAATTCTGAAAACTGCGTGCTGTTCTTCCCGGCCGGGCTGGTCTCGCGGCGCGGGCCGGACGGCTCGATACGCGACCTCGAATGGCAGAAGAGTTTTCTGGCGAAGGCCGTCCAATACCAGAAGCCCATCGTCCCGGCATTCATCGGCGGGCAGAACTCCGACTTCTTCTACAACCTCGCCAACTGGCGCAAAAAGCTGGGGGTGAAGGCGAACATCGAGATGTTCTTCCTCGTCGACGAACTCTACAAGCAGCGGGGGAAGGCCGTCGAGATCAAATTCGGCAAGGCTGTCGAGCCGGGGTTTTTCACAAAGGAGAAGTCGACGGCGGAATGGGCGGCGTGGCTGAAGGAGGAGGTCTACAGGCTCGGCGAGGGAGTTTGACCGATCAGTCGCCGTTGTCCTCGCCCTCGATAACGGCGGCGAGGCCCCGGTCGACGAGCGCGTCCTTGAAAGGGCGCAGGACGCTGAAGGCGGCCGTCATGACGGTCGCTTTTCCCTTGTAGTGTATGATGTAGGAGAGCTGCTCGGCCTGCTCGGAGGAGTGGCGCAGCACCTTCATGAACGACTCGATGACCCACTCGAAGGTGTTGTGGTCGTCGTTGTGGACAATCAGCTCGGCGGGGTTGCCGGAGCCGATTTCTTCGTCGACGAGGACGTCGCTTTCTTCTTCCCAAAAAGGTCGGGGCATGGCGTGCAGCGGTTTGTGCAGGGCAAATTTCCAAAAATCCGGGAAATTCACAGCCCGGCCAGCACCTTCTGAATGGCCTCGAAATTGGGCAGGTCGCCCGCGTTGTCGAGCACCTCGGCGTAGCGGACGATGCCTTTTCCGTCGATGACGAACGCCGACCTTTTTGAAACGCCTTTCATGCCGAGGACGAACTCGGTATAAATCGTGTCGAACCGCTTGCTGGCCACCTTGTTGAAATCGGAGAGGAGCGGGAAGTTGAGGCCGTGCATCTCCTTGTAGCGGGCGAGGGCGTAGGGCGAGTCGACGGAGATGGCGAGGACCTGCGCGTTCGAGTTCTCGTAGACGTCGAGGCCGTCGCGGGTCGAGCAAAGCTCTTTCGTACAGGTGCTCGTGAAGGCGAGGGGGAAGAAGAGGAGGACGACGTTCCGGCCCTTGAAATCGGACAGGGAGACTTTCGACTTGTCGCTGGCGACGAGGGTGAAGGAGGGGGCTTTTTCGCCGACTTGGATGGGCATTGTGCGATTTGCGATTAGCGGGATTTTTGATTGGAGGCTTTTCGGGAGGCCGTTTTTACGCGAGCCTGTCCGAAAGGTTCGAGCGGCAAACCTACCATGCCCGCCCGCCTGCGATTGCCGCGCGGCTCCATCCGGCTCATTTTGTGGAAAAAAAACATTCGGCCGCGATGGCCCCGGCGACTGCCGGGCGAGGCGTGCGAACGGACTTTCCCTTAAAAAATTTCCCGTAAAAACCCGTCGGCGGAAAAGAAAAAACATGCCCAAAACCCTTCTTTATTTATCGAAAACAAGCATTTTTTAAAGGAAAAC
This sequence comes from Saprospiraceae bacterium, assembly GCA_044227705.1. Lineage (GTDB taxonomy): Bacteria > Bacteroidota > Bacteroidia > Chitinophagales > Saprospiraceae > JANOQP01. The sequence goes on along the minus strand of JBGAWE010000156.1, from coordinate 3,919 downwards.
CGGCGCAAAACCCCTTTCTGCGGCCGTACTTTTGCCCCCGATTTGTTGTTCTTTTAAAAACAAGAGAAGAGAAGATGGACAAAAAACGCTTGCTCATTGTCACGCAGGAGATGGAACCGTACACCGCCCTCTCGGAGATAGCAGGGCTGGTCTACCAGATGCCGAAGTACATGTTCGACCAGGGGCTTGAAATCCGCCTCCTGATGCCGCGCTACGGAACCATCAACGAACGCAGGCACCGCCTGCACGAGGTCGTCCGCCTTTCGGGCATGAACATCATCGTGGACGACGACGACTATCCCCTCATCATCAAGGTGGCCTCCATGCCCAACTCGCGGCTTCAGGTCTACTTTCTCGACAACGACGACTTCTTCAAAAGGAAAAGCGTGTTCGAGGACGCCGACGGCCAGCCGTTCGACGACAACCCCGACCGCATGATTTTCTTCTGCAAGGGAATCATCGAGACGGTGAAGAAATTCGGCTGGCCGCCGGACTTCATCCACGTCCACGGCTGGATGACGAGCCTCATCCCGTTCTACCTGCGTACGGTCTACAAGACGGAGCCTTTGTTCGCCAACTCGAAAATCATCTACAGCATCTACGGCGAGCCGCCCTTCGACCAGAACGGGACGGCGCGCTTCATGGAGAAGGCCAACATCAACAACCTCGACAAGCGCGAGCTTGACGCGTTCCGCGACGGTGAGGGCATCAACGTCAACCGCGCCGCCTGCCAGTTCTCCGATGCCATCATCATCGGCAGCGAAAGCGTCGACACCTCCGTTGAGTGGCTGTCGCCCGCGCTGGCCGACAAGCCGGTGCTGCCCCTGCAAAACGAGGGCGAGTTTCTGCCCGCCTACCTCGACTTCTATCACAGCCTCCAGGCGGAGGAAGTGGAGCGGTGAGCGGCTTTTTCGGCGGCTAATTTTTATCGACCGCAGAGGCGCGATGTAGAGAAGCAAAAACTTGCGTCTCTACCGTGTCCTCTGCGGTTTTTTTCTGAAAACCATGTCCTTTTTCAAAAAACAAGAATCCCGGCTGGTGATCGCGCTCGGCTTGCTGGCAGTCGCACTGACCTTTTGCACAAAGCGCGACCCGTTCGGCAAAGAGCTGTTCGACGACCAAAGCGGCCTGACCTACACCGACACCCTGACCCTCCGGGCAACGCTCCTCGAAGAGGACTCCGTCAACACATCCCTCGCGCCGAACCACCTGCTCGGCATCTTCGTCGACCCGGTTTTCGGGAAGACGGAGGCGGTCATCAACACCAATTTCTGGCCAGGCGTGCTCGGCTACCAGTTCGCGAAGGACGCGGTATGCGACTCCGCGTTCATCTATCTGGCCTACGACCCGTCGCGCTTTTACGGAGACACGACGGCCTCGCAGACCGTCGAGGTCTATCGGACGGAGGACGTCATCAAGCCGGACTCGAACTATCACTCGACGGCCACTGCTGCCGTGCTCGGGTCACCGCTCGGAGCCGTCACCTTTTTCCCGACTCCGAACACGAAGCACAAGCTGTACGACACGAGCGGGGTGACGACGCAAATCGACACGTTCGGGGCCTTTTTGCGCATCCCCATCGACGCCGCTTTCGGGCAACTGCTGCTCGACCTCGACTCGGCCGACCTCGCCACGACGAAGGCATTTTCGGAGAAGATGCGCGGCCTTCAGTTCCGCGCGACCACGCCGACGGGCTGCATGATGTCGTTCAACCTCAACCGTTCGGCGTTCAGCCGCCTGTCGATTTTCTACCGCGACTCGGGCACGGCGACGCGGGTGCGCACCCGGCAGTTCTTCCTGACGGCGAACAAATGGACGGCCGTCAAGCACGACTATGCCGGTTCGGCCGTCGAAAGCTCCATCAACAAGGAGATTAAAGACAACCTCTTCGTGCAGGGCCTCGCCGGTTTGAAGATGAAAATCGAGCTGCCGACACTCGCCAATCTCCATCAGGTGACCGTCAACCAGGCGGAGCTGGAGCTGACCGTTTTGGAACCTTCGTTGCCGGGGGACAACGCTTTGTTCACCACGCCAGGCCAGTTGCTCCTGTCCTATTACTCGGACGCCGACTCGGCCTATTATTTCACACCCGATGTTTTCGATGCGGCCGGCTCGGCTTTGGCGGGGGATTTTTCCCGTTTCGGCGGCAGCAATAAGACACGGGACGGCGTCCACAAATACTTCCTAAACCTGTCCGACCATTTGCAGGACATCGTCTCGGGGAAAGAGCCGCCGGTCATCTACCTCAACCTTTTCCCGCAGGGACAGGTGGTGTCGCGGGGCATCTTTGTTGGGACGGACAAGAGCTTGCCGCTTCGGGCCAAAGTCAATTTGAAGTACAGCAAGATTTGAGTTCAACCAGATTTTCTAACTAAAAACCTCCCAATCCCATGTGTGGAATCGTCGGCTACATCGGCCAAAAACAAGCCTGGCCCATCCTCATCAAGGGCCTCCAGCGCCTCGAGTACCGGGGCTACGACAGTGCGGGCGTCGCGCTGATGAACGGCTCGCTCAACATCCTCAAAAAGAAGGGGAAGGTCGCCGACCTCCTCGCCGCCGCCGAGGGCAAATCGACCGTCGGCACCATCGGCATGGGCCACACACGATGGGCGACGCACGGCAAGCCCGACGACCTCAACGCCCACCCGCACACCTCGGGCGACGGGCTGATCACCCTCATCCACAACGGCATCATCGAAAACTACGCGCCCATCAAGGCCGCCCTCTCGAAGCTCGGCCACGAGTTCAAATCGGAGACGGACACGGAGGTGTTGGCGCATTTGGTTGAAGAGGTGCAAAAAGCGGGCGATTTGCCCATCGAGGAGGCCGTGCGGCAGGCTTTGACCCAAGTTCACGGGGCTTACGCCATCGTCGTGATGGACAAAAAAGACCCGCGCAAGCTGGTCGCCGCCCGGATGTCCAGCCCGCTCGTCATCGGGGTGGGCGAGGGGGAGCTGCTCATAGGTTCCGACGCGACGCCCCTCGTCGAGCACACGAAAAACGTGGTCTACCTCAACGACGGCGAAGTGGCGACCTTGACGTTGGAAGGAAACTTGAGCATCAAGACCCTCTCGAACGAGGACATGACGCCCGCCATCCACAAAATCGAGATGGAAATCAGCCAGCTCGAAAAGGGCGGCTACGACTCGTTCATGCTCAAAGAAATCCACGAGCAACCGGTCTCGATTTACGAGTGCATGCGCGGGCGGCTCAACGTCGAGGAAAGCTGGGTCAAGCTCGGCGGCATGGAGGAGTACAAAAAGCGGATGCTCAAGGCCAAGCGGATGATCATCGTCGGCTGCGGCACCTCGTGGCACGCAGGCCTCATCGGCGAATACCTGATCGAGGAGCTGGCGCGGATTCCGGTCGAGGTCGAGTACGCCAGCGAGTTCCGCTACCGCAACCCCGTCATCGGTGACCGCGACGTGGTCATCGGCATCAGCCAGTCGGGCGAGACGGCCGACACGTTCGCCGCGCTCGAGATGGCGAAGGAGCGGGGGGCGCTTCTCTATGGGATCGTCAACGTCGTCGGCTCGTCGATTGCGCGGCTGACGCACCACGGGTCGTACATCCACGTCGGGCCGGAAATCGGGGTCGCCTCTACGAAGGCGTTCACCGGACAGGTCACCTTGATCACCCTGATGGCCATCCAGCTCGGCCACGAGCGGGGGCATTTGAGCCGCACACAATACCAGACTTTGATTGACGAACTTGACCTCATCCCCCAAAAAGTGGAAAAGGTCTTGAAGCTCAACTCGAAAATCGAGTACATCGCCGGGGAATTCAAGGATGCGACGAACGCGCTCTACCTCGGGCGGGGTGTCAACTTCCCCGTCGCGCTCGAAGGGGCTTTGAAACTGAAGGAAATCAGCTACATCCACGCCGAGGGCTACCCGGCCGCCGAGATGAAGCACGGCCC
>JBGAWE010000155.1:0-11168 GCA_044227705.1 Saprospiraceae bacterium | reverse complement strand
CGTTGCGGCATAGACAAGGCCCGCCGACTGCTCGAATTTTTGGAAGACGCCGCCCGAACAGCCACCAATTTTGACGGTCGCCGAGGAGAGCGCGGCCGTGCCGTTGTTCTTGATTTTCACCTGAAAATTGGCGATTCCCCATTGCGCAACGGTCGTTTTGTCGGCCGTGATGGAGACCTCGACATCTGCGCCCGGGGTTGGGTTGCCGCCCCCGCCGCCAACGGTGACGTATGCCTCCTTGCTGCAAACCGGCGACCAATTGGCGGTGAAAAAGTCAACTTTCACGAAATACTGGCCAGCCGCAAGGCCGGTGATGTTCCTCGTGTTCGGCGAGTTGCCGGTGACGTTGTAGACCTGCTGCCACGCCGCATTGAACGCCTGGACGATGACAATCGGGGCCGTCAGCCCGCCGACGGCGATGGTTCCCGAGCCGGGCGTGACCGTGACGGCCGAGCAGTTGCCCGGCGGCTGCGTCGCGTTGACCGTGACAGTGAAGCAACGAGTTTGGGAATTCCCGCAACCGTCCGTGGCCTTGAAACAGACTGAAGTTTGCCCGACGGGGAAGGTCGCGCCGCTCGCCGGGCCGCTGGTCTGGACGACCGAGACCGCACCTGTCGAGCAGGTCGAAGTTGCCGAAGGCGTTGAAAATGAGACAGTTGCGCCCGTTTGCCCCGCCGCCGCGTTGACCGAGATGTCGGCCGGTTGGGGGAAGGTCAACACGGCCGCCTGTCCGCCGCCGGTCACGGCGAAGTAGCCCGACTTCTCGCAGATTTGCTGCCACGAGGCATTGAGCAGGTTGACCTTGACATAATAATTCCCTGCCGGGAGGCTCGAAACGGTCCGGACGGCCGACACACCGGGCGCACCTGCGAAGTCAAAAACCTTCTGCCACGACGGGCTGAAAACTTGCACCAAAACAATCGGCGATGTCAGCCCGCGCACCTCGATTTGGCCCGCGCCGGGCTTGATTTCCACGAGGCCGCAATCGGGCGACCGCCACGGCATTTCGAGGATGCGCCGGGCGCATAGTCGGCCGACGCGCAGCCCCTCGTCGCAGTCGAAGCGGAAGTGTACACCCAATTCGACGCGCGAATAGGCGTTCTCCTCACCCATTTCTTTGAAGCTGTGGAAGGTGCGCGGCGTGCTCCTGAACTCCGTCCGGCCGTAGTGCGCGCTGTCGGTGAACGTGTAGGTGCTTCCAAAAAAACTGCTGAAAACCCCGTCCGCCACGCCGCCGAAGCCCGAGTGGCCCGACGGGTAGCCTGGGAAGGCGGGCGTCACGCCGACCGCGCCGGTCAGCGGGTTGTCGAGCGCGGAGACCCACGTCGCGGCGTTCGGGAAGACGCGGCGGATGTAGCTTATCGGCCGCTCGATGTTGTAGATGTACTTCGATTTCCAGAGGGCGATGGCCGCGTCGTTCATGGCCATGCCGAGCTTGGCGTACAGCTCGGCGGCCTCCGCGAGGTTGAGCGATTCGAGCGCGGAGAGCTGGTTGGCGTTGGCCAGCAAGTGCGACGGGGGCGAAAAGGTGAGGTTCAACAGGTCGTCGCTCCAAAACTCGGCCCGCCATTCTTTTTCCAAACCTGCCGCGTTCCCAGCGCGGATGTCGGCCACGTCGGTGAAGACTTCATGCGCCTGTTGGTACCATACGGAACCCGTCGCCTCGCTGAAAGCGGGCGGCGGAAGGGCCGTTTTTTCGGCCTCGGGCAGGGCGAACGTGCGGGCATTTCCATAGTAAGGGAACATCGCCTTGCCCAAATCCGGCGGCGCTGGCACCCAGAGGCCGGGGCCTGCGGGCGGGATGTAGCTCGTGGGCTGCGGGTTGAGCCAGGCCTCTTTCGCCACCGGGTCGGCTTGGAAGAATGACCAGATGGATTGCGCGACCGCCGTCCCCCGCGCCTCCCCGGCGGAAAGCGCGGTGGCCGTCGAAGCGGCGGCGAATTTGTTGTGCCAAGAAAGCCGTAGGGCCTCGATTTTGGCAAACTGCGCGGGCTGCGGCGAGGCGAGGTAGCCAAAAAACTTGGCCATCAGATATGCATAAGACTCGTTGGCCGCCGCCGCCCAATGCACAGCGCCCGTCGGGGCGGCGGGGATGGTCAGCCCCGCATAGAGCCGCGCCTGCGATTGAAAACCGGGCATTCCCGGCACGACAGCTTCCCAGAGCGAGATGCCCAGATAGCCCGCTGCCGCCCCCGCCGGGCAGGGCCGGAAGCCGGGCGCGCTGCGGTCAAGCTCGAGGTAGAGGGCGTTCCAGTCTCTGACGACTTTGGAATCGAACTGGTCGGCGGCCGTCTGCGCGGCGGCAGAGAGGCTCCAAAAAATGCCGACGAGGCAGGCCACGGCCATGCCGAAGTGTTTGTGTTTTTTCATTGAAAAGGAGGAAAAGTGAAGCGGGGGGAGGATGCAAATCAAGCAAACCACCCGCTTGCCGGGGCCGTGCCGAGGCCATTTTACGGCAATCCCGGATGGGAAAACAAGGGTGTCTTATGGGATTTTTAAATCAGACCCCTGGATTTCAGCTCCGCGTACTTGTTGATGGTGCCGACCGTCAGGTCCTCCGGCCGCGTCAGCACTGACTGGATGCCGAACTGGCGCAGCCGCTGAACCATCTCGCGCTTCTCGGCCGCCGCCTGTCGCGCCGCCGTCCGCTGATAGATTTGGAGGGTCGACTCGGCGGTGCCCTTCGCGTACTCGCTGATTTCAGTGTTCTCGAAAAAGACGACGACCAGCAAATGGAACCGCGCCAGCCGCCGCAAAACCGGCAGCACCCGGTCGAGCGAGTGGCGGCTTTCAAAATTGGTGAACAGGATGAGGAGGCTCCGCTGCGGCACCATCTTCCGCAGGGCGTGATAAAGGAGATCGTAGTCGGCCTCGCCAGGCCGCTGTTTTTCGTCGAAGAGCGCCTCCATGATTAGCCGCAACTGTTGCGGCGACCGCTCCGCCTTGAGCGTCGTGCCGAGGACGTCGCTGAAAGTGAGCAGCCCGGTTTTGTCCCCCTTTTTCAAAATGATGTTCGACATGGCGAGCGTCGCGTTGACCGCGTAGTCCAACAGCGAGAGGCCCGCGAAGGGCATCATCATCGCCCTGCTCTTGTCGATGGCGAGGTAGACCTGCTGCGAGCGCTCGTCCTCGTACTGGTTGACCATCAGCCAGCCGCGCCGGCCGCTGGCCTTCCAGTTGATGGAGCGGTGGTCGTCGCCCTCGGCGTAGTTCTTTATCTGCTCGAACTCGTAGCTGTGCCCGATGCGCCGCAGCCGCTTGATGCCGTGCTCAGTCGAGGTGCGGCGGAAGGATTTCAGCTCATATTTTTTCATCTGAACGATGGACGGGTAGACCGCCACCTCCGCCGATTGGCCGAACGAGAGACGCCTTTCGAGCAGCCCGATGATTTTTGTTGAAACGAAAAGGTGCGTCCTCCCAAACTCGTGGATGCCGCGCTCGAGCGGGGTCAGTTCAAATTTGACCTCGGTTCCCTCCCTCGCCCCGAGCCGGAGCTGGATGTCAAAATCGCGCAGCTGCAACTGCGCGGGCAGTTCATCGACGACAACGACCCTAAGCGCGAGTCCCGATTGGTTTTTCAAAATGACGCGCACCGGGTTCGCGTCGGAGAGCGACCAGATTTCGGGCGTCTCACGGCGGGCGGCGACGAGTCCCTTTTTTGAAAAGAGCAGCAGCCCGTCCGCCAAAACCAGCCCGACCAAAACCACGAACAAAGCCTTCCCAACCGGCAGCAGCACCGGTACCCCGAAGCCGAGCGCGAGCACCGCCGCGACGATGCCGAAGGCGAGGAAGAAACGGTTGGGTAAAAAAAGGTCTTTCATTGAATTTGACCGGCTCGTTCAGACGAAAACCAACCACCGAAGGACTGCTTCAAATGCGAGAAGAATAATTGCCAGTGCCGCCCATGCCCCGAACAGATCGCGGTACCGAAGAATGGTCTGGCTGTCGATTTTCGATTTTTCGAGCTGGTCGATTTGCGCGTAAATCTCGACGAGGTCCTCGGTGGTCGTGGCGCGGAAATAGCGGCCGCCGGTCTCGCTGGCTATCTTTTGCATCAAACCCTCGTCGATTTCGACCCGCGTGAGACCGAAAATGTACTCCCCGTCGGCCGTCCGGCTGACCGGCGAGAGCGCGTCGCCCATCGAGCCGATGCCGACGGTGTAGATTTTTATGCCGAGCGTCTTGGCCAGCTCGGCCGCCTTTTCGGGGAGGACGTAGCCTGCGTTGTTCACCCCGTCGGTCAACAGGATGATGATTTGAGATTTCGCGTGGCGGCTCGTGTCCTGCAGCCTGTTGACGGCGGTGGCGAGGCCCATCCCGATGGCCGTCCCGTCGGCGAGGCGGCCGACGGCAAGGCTGCCAAGCAGGGATTGGACAACCCGGTGGTCGGTCGTCAGCGGGCATTGGGTGAACGCCTCGCCCGCGAAAGAGACAAGGCCGATGCGGTCGTTCTTCCTTTTTTCAACAAAATCGGCGGCCACCTGCTTGCTGACGGCCAATCGGTCTGGCGCGAAATCCTTCGCCAGCATCGAACTGGAAAGGTCGATGACGAGCATGATGTCGATGCCGATGGATTGGTTGTCGACCGGGGCGAGGGCCTCTCGCGGCCGGGCCAGCGCGATGACCACCGCTGCCAGTGCCAGCAACCGCAGCGCGGGCAAAACCCATCGAAATTTGGCCCGCCAGCTCCTCGCGCCTTCGAGCGCAGCGAGGCCGGGAAGCCGCAGGAGGGCCGGGTGCCGCGCCTTTTCTTTTTTGAGAACAAAAAACGCCAGCGCCGCCAGCCCGAGGAGGGCGAGGAACCAGAGCGGATTGGCGAATTCGACGTTTGACATATTTTAGGATGCTGAATGGGCGAGGCGAAAGTCCGAATTCCGCCTTCAGTTGGGGAAGCTGATTTTGCCCATCGACACGCCCGGCTGGCCGTTCAGCCCAATGGCCGGAAAGGCTTCGCCCGCGACCGCTTCGTTGGCGAGCACGGCGAAGAGGACGGCCTCTTTCGCGTCGCCATCGAGGCCGAGGTTTTGGAAGTTAAAGAAATGGCTTTCAGGTAGTTGCGATTTCAAATTTTCTCTCAAAACCGGGTTGTGCGCCCCACCGCCGCTCAAATAGAGAGACAGGTTTCGGGTTTCGATGCCATCGGTCTCGGCCGATTTTTGGATGGCATCGGCCAGCGTTTTTGCAGTGAAGAAATTGAGCGTCGCCATCAAATCCGCCGGTTCGATGTGCTCCGAGCCGCTCGCCTTTTGGGCTTTTTCCAAAAACTGGGGGCTGAAAAGCTCCGGCCCCGTCGTCCTCGGAAAGGGCAGCCTGAAAAATGGCTCGGCCAAAAGCGCGTCGAACAGCGGCCCAGCGACCGAGCCGGAGGCCGCGATTCGACCGCCGTCGTCGAAGTCTTTTTGAAAAAAACGGCGAGCGGCGAAGTCCATCAAAGTGTTGCCCGGCCCGGTGTCGGTGGCGAATACGCGGTCGCTCTGCAATCGAGGCAGCCAAGTGAAATTGGCGATGCCGCCGATGTTGACCAGAACCCGGTTTTCCGTCTCATGCGAGAAAAGAAGATGGTCGCCGTAGAGCGCGAGCGGCGCCCCCTCGCCGCCCGCCGCGATGTGCTTTTGCCGAAAATCGGAGACCGTCGTGATGCCGGTCAGGACAGCCATGTGGTCGCCGTCGCCGATTTGGAGGGTGGCGTTCGGCTGGCCTTTCAAACCGTGCTGGCTGGCGGGGGCGTGGAAGACCGTTTGCCCGTGCGAGGCGAGGAGGTCGACCGCCGACGGTTCGATCCCCCAATCTTTTAAGGCGGCGAGGAGGAGAGCCGCGTGCCGCCGGGCGACGGTCGCGTGGAGCAGCACAAGTTGCTGAAAATCAATGGTTTGCTTCGCGAAGACGGAGCGGATTTCGGCTTTGAAAAGCTCGTCGTAGGCAGCGGTTTGGAATTGGAGTAGCTTCAGTTCGGTCTCGCGGCCGCAGCCTTTCACCGAGCAGAGGGCGATGTCCAGTCCGTCGAGCGATGTGCCGCTCATCAGTCCGACGACGGTGCGCTCGGGCTTTTGGGCAATCTTGAAAAGGCGACGGAGGTTCGGGTTCATCTTCAAAAATTGGACGGGCGAAAGTAGCGTTCGCCCAAAAACCGTCCCCATCCGCCCGTCCCCGGCCCGTGCCCGCAAAATGCCTTGCCCCGGTTTTGGGCCGGGTTCTACCTTCATGCCCCGAAAACCTCGCTTTTATGAAAGGAAAAACTTGGGCCGCCGGGCTGGCCCTTTTGGCCGCCCTCTCTTTGTGCAAGCATGAAAAAAAGGCCCCGGACGCGATGCCCGCGGGGGCGGCGGCGAACGCCAGCCCGCTCGTCCTCGACTTGAGCCGCCAGATTGCTGCCGAGCCGCACAACGACTCGCTGCTCTTCCTGCGCGGCAAAGCCTATTACGAGGAAGGCTCCTACGACCCGGCCATCAGCGACGTGGCACTTGCCATGCAAATCGACTCGACGAAGCCGCCCTATTTCCACCTGCTGGCCGACGTTTTCATGGACTACTATAAGAGCCGCGAGGGCCTGCGCGTGATGGAGATGGCGGCGCAGCACTTCCCCGGCCGCATCCCGACGCTGCTGAAACTGGCCGAGTTCCAACTGATTCTCAAGATGCACTCGGAGGCGCTGGGCAGCATCGACAAGATTTTCAAAAAAGACCCGCAGAACGCCGAGGCATGGTTCATGACCGGCCAAATCTGCAAGGACATGGGACAGACCGACCGGGCCATCACGAGCTACAAAAGGTGCATCTCCATCTCGCCCGACAACCTCGACGCGTACATCAGCCTCGGACAGATTTTTACGGAAAGGAAGGACAAAATCGCTCTCGCCTACCTCGAAAACGCCCTTCGCGTCGATTCCAACAGCCTCGCGGCGCGGCACGCCATCGGCGATTACTATTCCCAGACTGGCGATTTGAAAAAGGCCGTGGCCACTTACAAGGACATCATCAACCGGGACAAAAACTATCAGGACGCATACCTGAACCTCGGCCTTCTTTACCTCGACATGGACAGTTTACGCTTGGCGAAGACCCATTTCGACCTCGCTTTGAAAGTAGACCCGCTGTTCATCAAGGCCTTCTATTACCGGGGCGTGGCCGAGGAAAAGCTTGGCGAGACGGCCGCCGCCCTCAACGACTACGACCAGGCCGCCCGCAACGCGCCCGGTTACACGGAGGCGGAGGAGGCCTTCGCCCGCCTCAAAAAGAAGAAGGGATGACCATCTGGATTCTCAACGGCCCGAACCTCAACCTTTTGGGAAAAAGGGAGCCGGAGGTTTACGGAACAAAGCGTTTCGAGGAGTTTTTCGAAGAGCTGAATGCCGCTTTCCCCGACGTTAATCTCTATTATTTTCAGAGCAACCACGAGGGCGCGCTCATCGACAAACTGCAAGAAATCGGCTTCTTGGCCGACGGCGTCGTCATCAACGCGGGCGGCTACTCGCACACGAGCATCGCGCTGGCCGACACGCTCGCGGCCATCCCGGCACCGGCCGTCGAGGTGCACATTTCCAATGTTTTCGAACGAGAACCCTATCGGCACCACAGTTTTTTGGCCGTAAAATGCCTCGGCTCTATCACCGGACTCGGGCTGGAGGGCTACCGGCTGGCGGTCGAACGGCTGGTTGAGAAGGCACAGAACCGGTAGGCTTTGAGACAAAACTCCAATCAACTCCCTGCTTACCTTGTTCCCGAAAAAAGCAAAAGCCAGTGAGTCCACCGCCCAAGTTCCCGCCGTTCGACCCCGCGACGCTGCTCCGGCCGGAGACGGAATTGGAGTGCCTCCTTTTGCAGCAGCCCGAGTTTGTGGAAGGTCTTTTTTGGGGCGAGCCGCGATTTGGCCACCCGGAGGGGAACGTCGTCTACCACATCGAAGAGATTTTGGGGAACATCGAGAAGCTCCAGCCGCGATTCGGCGAATACCGAGAAAAACTGCGATTGTTGGCCTACGTCCACGACACATTCAAATTTCGGGAGGACAAGTCCGTGCCGCGCGATTGGTCGAAACACCACGGGCGGCTTGCCCGGCTCTTTTTGGAAAGATTCTACGACGACCGCGAGGTCCTCGAAATCGTTGAGCGGCACGACGAGGCCTATTACTGCTGGCGGATTTTTGAGCGGCAGCAGATGTACGTCGAGGGCCTCCAGTCGCTCGACCGCCTGCTCGAAAAGGTGGCCGAATGCCGCCAGCTCTACTACCTCTTTTTTTGGTGCGACACCTCGACGGGTGACAAGACCCTCGCACCGCTCCGCTGGTTCGAGCGGACGGTCGGCGGCATCGAGGTGGTCTGATTCAATTCCATTTTTTGACGACTGCGAGGGTCAGGTTCTTCTTTTTGTTCGGCCCGTCGGGGTGGAGAAAGTCGGCCTGGACGATGTAAATCCCGACCGGAACGGCCGTTCCGTCGTCGGTGTCGCCGTCCCAGCGGAAGCGCGGGTTGACGCCCGAAACCTGCTGACCGACAACGGTTTTGACATGGTTTCCGACTTCGTTGAAGATTTCGATATGGCCGGTGTAGCCGGCCTTCGGCAAGTTGAGGTCAATTAAAACGAAGTCCTCGTAGCCGTCGCCGTCGGGAGAGAGGCGGCTGTTTGAAAGCACAACCCATTCATTTTCAACCAATTGCACTGATTTTGATTGCGAGTTCGTGGCGGTCGGCGTGCCGTGACCGGGCTTGTCGCTGCCGAGCGAAGCGGGGGAGGCTGCAGTCTGCCAATTAGCCGGGTCATTGGTCGGGCCGCTCGGGTCTAGGCGTTCAAGGGAACGGTTTTCCTTTTCATAGTCGGCGAGGAGGGCGTGGTGAAAGTCTTTCGAGTAGTTGAAGTCGTCGATTATCAGGACGTCGGTCGGGCCGGTCTCGCGGTAGATTTGAATATTCCCCTCGTCGTCCTCGAATTTGGGAAGCTGGTTTTGGTGGAGCCAAGCCGGGTTTTTCACCCAAAAATTGGAGCGAACGAAAGCCGTGTCCGTCGTCAAAACCGCAAACTCGCCTGGCAGGACGAGCCGCTCGACCGTGCATTTTTTGACCTCCGCCCCGGCCGCCGAGATGTTGGCAACGAAAAGCCCGGCGAGGTCGATGGCCTTTTTAGAGCGGTTGAAAAGTTCGACGAAATCAGCCCCACCTGTCGCGGGATTGAACAACAACTCGTTGATAATCAAATCGTTGACTTCGGGAAACTCGGCAAGGGCGAAGGGCAGTTCGTTTTTGGAGGAGAAGGAATTGCCGCTGCAATCCGTTGCGCTCGACGAGATTTTTAGTCGATAAACCTGGCTCGGCTGCATCGGTTGGCCGAGCGATAGGAGTAAGGTTGGGCCGCCGATTTGCTCCGCCTTGACGGAGGAAATCGGGAGGTTCGGCTCGATTTTGAAATTGGTAGCGGCGACTGAATTCAGGTCCAAACCTTCCGAGAGTTGAACGCAAAGAAGGGCCGAGCTTTTGGGGAAAACTGCAATCAGCTCGGCACCTGTCTTGTCCTTTTCATCCAAGAAATTCGAGTTGGCCGAGCCGGGCGTGCCGCCGAGTATGCTCTGGCAAGCGGCCCAGTTTTCGCCGCCTGCTGCGCAAGGCCGGTTCGGGTTTGTGCGCTCGATGGACCAGCCGCCGTCGTTCTTCTGGTCGTTTTTGTAAAAGGAGAGGTCGAAGGGGACGAGGTCGATGGTCTCACCGTCGGCTGCTCGGACCAGGGAAAGCTCGTCGGCCGAGTTTGAAATCGAGGGGAGACTTGGGAGGGCAAGCCGGTTTTTAACGGTCGAAAAACTACCGTCGGCCGAGGCGGGTATGAGCAAAACAAGGCTGTCCGGCCGCAGAATGAAACTCGGTAAATTGACCGGCGAACCGCCAGTAGAGAACGCAACTTGCTGTAAATCAATGTTCTTCGAGCTTCTGTTGACCAGTTCGACCCATTCGACCTCGGGCAATCCGACGCTCGGAGAGGGGTCGGCCATGAACTCGTTGATGAGGATGTCGAACAGTTCGGGCGAGCTGATTTTCAGGAAGGTGAAAGTCGTTGTTTCGGGCCCGGAGGAGTTGCCGATTTCGTCGGTGAGGCCGGTTGTAGTCAAAACATGGGTTGCGCCGTCGATGAAATTTTTTGAGAAAGAAAGCCGGGCGGTTTTCGAGTTGCCTGGCATCGGCTCGGCCAAAACCGGCTGTCCAATTCCCAAATCGACCGAAAAATGGGCTGGGTCGGAAGCATCAACTGGGTCGAGTTTTTCATTAAAAAAGACAGCGAGATGCTGGCTGTCGATGACCTCCGCGTAAAGCAGCCTCGGCGGAATGATGTCGGGCAGGTCGGGCATGATTTTGACATCGTCGAAGAAAAACTTGTCTTTTCGGGTGGCGGAAAAAGAGGCAATCGAAGCCGAAGAAGTGATTTTGGCCGCCAGGCCATTTTGAGTCGACTACTTCTATTTGCGACAAAAAGTTGTCGTTTCCGCTAAAATCGGCGATGATTTTCCATAATCCGCCCTTTTTTCGGATGGTTTGGAGGCGAGCGAGGCTGGGGTCGAGGGCGAGCGAAGCGGGCGCTCCAATTCCGAGCAAAACCGTCTGCCCGGCATCTTGCCTGTAAAAATGGAGGGCATCGGCCGCGCCGTTTTCCCCGATTTCGAGGAAGTAGCCGTTCGCGGATTGGAGGTTCGGGCCGTCGGTTTGGAGATAGATGCGGAGCCGGTTTGAGGCCGAGGGCGGAAACTCGAGGCGGAAATAGATTTCCCAAACCACCGAATCGGGGATATTACCCTCGGTGAAAAGGAGGGAGTTCCCGGCGGCAGGCGCGTTCAGTTGAAGCTCTGTGGCAGCGTTGACAATGAAATGGCCGGTGTTGCCCTGCCAAACGGGATTTTGGGTGAAGTTGCCGTCGGAGAAGTTGTCCTGAATTTGGGTGAGGCCGATGGTCGGCAAGATTGAGATTGCCCAGCAAAAAGTGCGAAAAGGAAAGCGCATAGGGTGGGGGATTTTGCTTTCAAAATGTCGGTTGTCCGAAACTGTCCCCCAAAAGTGCAAAACTTTGGGATGCTAATACCTCCCCCAACGAAGAAAGCCCCCCCGTCACCGGGGAGGCTTCTTTGATTGAGTTGGCGGCGACCTACTCTCCCGCGCGCTTGGCGCAGTACCATCGGCCCTGGGGAGCTTGACGGCT
>JBGAWE010000154.1:0-10929 GCA_044227705.1 Saprospiraceae bacterium | reverse complement strand
TCGCGTAGACGATGAGGGGGTAGAAAATATCGCGCTCTTCCTGTGTTTTGAAGGTGCCGGTCTGCTGGAGGCCGAGTTCGCGCAGCACGTCGATGGTGTGGGTGACGCCGACGAGGCCGCCGTCGTTGGCGTGGTTGTTCGAGGTTACGATGAGGTCGAAACCGGCATTTTTCAGCGCATCGGCGAGCACGTCGGGGCTGCGGAACATCGGGTAGCCGGTGTACGGCGGGCCGCCCGGCAAGGTCAGCTCGAGGTTGGCAACGGCAAGGTCGGCCGACTCAATGAGCGGTTTCACATACTGAAAATAGGGGTTGTAGTCGTAGCTCCCGTCTGCCTTTTTGGCGGCGGCAATCATCGGCCCGTGGCCCATCACGTCGCCCGCGAAAAGGAGGGAGAGCGTGTCGGTCTGGCCGGTCGCCGCGAGGGTTTTCAATAAAAAGAGGATGGGCAGAATCCGCCGCAACTGGTTCATTTTCAATGCTTTAAAAACAAATCAGCGCAGCCGGTCGCTCGATTTGACCAGCTCATCGTCGGCCTTTATCGCCCGAAAGGCGAGCCATTGAAACATCATCGCCGCCACCGGCAAGCCCACCGCCCAGCCAAACTGCATCTGGGCCGGGCCGGCCGCTTTTTTCAGCTCGACAAAAGCCAGCAACGCCGCGACGACAACGAAAAGCAGCGTGTCGAGCAAGGCCAAACGAGTGATTTTCAATTGCTGCGGCCGGTTTGAAAAGAGGAAAATCGCGCCGAGCGTGGCGACCGTCGCCAGCCCGAGCATGATTGGCCCGGCGGCGCTCGAATAGAAATTTCCGCCCGACGGGGCGACAGCGACAAGCTCGTTGGGAACGAAAAAGAGGGCGGCGAGGCAGGCCCCGGCAAGCGCGAGCCAAACGGTCTGGATTCGTTGAATCATGTTCGGATGTTTTCGGGCAAAAATAGACGCGCCGCCCGCCGCCCGTTCCCCGGCAAAAACTTTTGCGGCGGCTCGATTTTTCCTCGGCGGCTTGGTTTTGTGGGTTGTCAATCTACTTTTGCGGGCTTTTTTATCAAAAACGACCATTGAGTCATGCCTAAAATGAAGTCCCACTCCGGAGCGAAGAAGCGCTTCTCGCTCACCGGAACCGGCAAGGTCAAGCGCGGCCACGCCAACATGAGCCACATCAACCGCCGTCACTCCGCCAGCCAGCACAACCGCTTGGCCGGCACGACGATGGTGGATGTCGCCGACGAGAAGCGCATCAAGCGGCTCCTCGCCTGCTGATTTCACCTCCCGATTCGTCGGGGGAATTTTTTAACGAGAGTTCCGGCCAAAGTCTGTTCCGCCAAACGAACAGCCCGGAGCTGCACTAAAAACATCTGTTTTATTATGCCACGTTCCACCAATGCACCCGCGGCCCGCGAACGCCGCCGCAAAATCATGAAGGCCGCTCGCGGCTTCATCGGTGCCCGTTCGAAGGTCTTCACCGTCGCCAAGAACGTCCTCGAAAAGGGCTGGGGCTACGCCTACCGCGACCGCAAGAGCAAGAAGCGCGTCTTCCGCCGCCTGTGGATTGCCCGCATCAACGCCGCCGTCCGGCCCGAGGGGCTGAACTACTCGCGGTTCATCCACGCCCTCGGCGAGCGCAAAATCGGCCTCAACCGCAAGGTGCTCGCCGACCTCGCGCTCAACAACCCGGCGACGTTCAAGGAAATCGTCCTCGCCGTCAAGGCGCAGCGTTGAGCCGACGGTTTTCCGTCAAAAAGGAACCCCCGCAGGGCGCGAATCGGCCCGGCGGGGGTTTTTCTTTTCTGAAAATTGCCTCCGATTTCCATAGCCCTCAGAACTATGAAAGTTGCCATCATCGGCGGCGGCGCGGCGGGCTTCTTCGCCGCCATCCGCTGCGCAGAACTCGACCCCGCCGCTCGAATCGTCATTCTCGAGCGCGGCCGCGACGTGCTCGAAAAAGTGCGCATCAGCGGCGGCGGCCGCTGCAACGCCACCCACGCCTGCCCCGACCCGCGTGAACTGGTAAAGAACTACCCGCGCGGCGGCCGCGAGCTGCTCGGCCCGTTCACCCGTTTCGGCACGACGGACACGGTCGAGTGGTTCAAAAAGCGCGGCGTCGCCATCAAGACCGAGGCGGACGGGCGGATGTTCCCCGTCTCGAATTCATCGGAAACCATCGTTGAATGCCTGACGGGCGAGGCGCGGCGGCTCGGCATCGAGGTGCGGCTCCATGCGCGGGTCGAAAATTTCTTTCAAAAAGAAGGCCGCTGGGAAATCAAGCTCGGCGGCGACGAGCGGCCGCACGTCTTCGATAAAATCATGGTCGCCGCCGGGAGCAGCGCGGCCGTCTGGAAGATTTTGGAGAGGCTGGGCCATCGAATCGTCGCGCCCGTCCCGTCGCTTTTCACCTTTAACATAAAGGACGCTCGGCTGGCCGACCTCGCGGGCGTGGCCGTGCCGAAAGCGGCGGTCTTTTTTCAGGAGAAAAAACTGGCGACGAGCGGCCCCGTCCTCATCACCCATTGGGGTTTGAGCGGCCCGGCGGTCTTGAAACTTTCGGCCCTCGCCGCCCGCGAGCTGCACGCCGTCGGCTACAAGTTTTCCATTGAGGCCAACTGGCTTTTTGACCGGAAACTGCCCGAAACGCTCGGTTTCCTTTCTGAATTCAAACTTTCCAGCCCGAAAAAGCTGGTCGCGGCCAGCCCGCAGTTTGGCCTCCCGGCGCGGCTCTGGCAAAAGCTCGTCGCGGCGGCGGGCATTTCTGAAACCCTCCGCTGGGCCGACCTCGACAAAAAATCAGCCCAAAAACTGGCCGAGCAACTGACCGCCAGCCGCTTTCAGGTCGATGGGAAAAGCACCTTCAAAGAGGAGTTCGTGACCGCTGGGGGCATCGATTTGCGGGAGGTCGACTTCAAGCGGTTCGAGAGCCGCATTTGCCCGAACCTCTTTTTCGCCGGTGAGATTTTGGACATCGACGCAGTGACGGGCGGCTTCAATTTTCAGGCCGCTTGGACGGGAGGCTGGCTAGCCGGCTCTGCGATTGCGAACCCGTAGAGACGCGATGCATCGCGTCTCTACTTGAAATTGGCGCAGTCGGTTTTTTTGAAAACGCGCCCGTCGTCTTGCTTGTCCTTCGACCGCTGCGTGAGCTTGTCGTCTTCCCGAAAGTAGGTCTGGTTGATGAGGTGGCGGATTTTGTCCTCGCCGGAGAATCCCCATGTCAGGCCGTACCAGCCGCCCTCGCGCCGCTCGCCGTTGAGTCGGCCCTGCGCCCACTCGCCGGTCTGGACGTTGATGACGAGCAGGTCGCCGAAGACCTTTTTCTCGTCCATCATCGTCATGCGGAGCTGGAAGACGCGGCCGTCGTCGTCCTTCGATACGAAGCACTCGGCCCCGGCCATTGGCAGGCGGGCGGGCGGCTTCGAGGCCGATTGGGCGGCCAGTTCGCCATGGCCCGAGAACATCCAAATGCTGCCCAAAAGCAGGGCAAAAAGCTCTTTTTTCATAAGAAATTGATTCTAAAAGGTCACTTTGTAGTCCGAGAACTTGCCCATCCGCTCGACGATGACGGTCGTCGTGTCGCCCTTTTTGAACATCGCCAGCCCCTTCATGTAGGCGTGGATGTCGGTCACGTCCACGTCGCCGAGCTTGCGGATGATGTCGCCTTTTTGGAGGCCCGCCTTCGACGCGGGCTTGCCCTCTGTAACGCCGTCGATGTGGACGCCGGTGCCTTCCCAGGTGTAGTCGGGCATGATGCCCAGGGTCACTTTGAAGCTGGGCGTGTCCTCCTTGCTCGACTTTGTTTCCTGGAAAACAAGCCGTTCGGTCTGTGTTTTTTCAACCGACATGAGAAGGCTGTAAAGCCATTTCAGCACGGCCTTCTCGCCCTTGAAGTTGATTTTGTCGATGTCGTCCGACGGTTTGTGGTAGTCCTTGTGCTGCCCGGTGAAGACGAAAAGCACCGGCATTTTCATCAGGTAAAAGCTCGTGTGGTCGCTCGGCCCGACGCCCGCCGAGTCTTTTTTGATGGAAAAATCGGGGTGCGGCAATGCCTCGATGGTCGGAACCCAAGTCGGCGAGGTGCCGACGCCACCGACGACGAGCACTGGTTTCTCTTCGTTGAGCCGCCCTACCATGTCCATGTTGACCATGAAATCGACGGTCTTCAAATCGAGCGAAGGGTTCTCCGTGAATTTTTTGGAACCGATGAGGCCCAACTCCTCGCCCGAGAAGCAGATGAAAAAGTAGTTGTGCTTCTCTTTCAACTTATTGGAGGCCAGCAGCCTCGCCAGCTCGATGACGGCTGCCGTCCCGCTGGCGTTGTCGTCGGCGCCGTTGTGGATTTTGCCGTCGGGGTTCGCGTCGAGGGAGTTGTGGTCGTGGCCGAGGCCGAGGTGGTCGTAGTGCGCGCCGACGACTACGGTCGTGGCCGCCCCGTTGTCGAGATATCCACAAACATTTCGGGAATGGACGAGCGGCCCGTCGGCCGAGACCGTCCCGTGCGGGTCGGTGGATTTGTGGAACTCGAAGTCGTTGAACCAGGTGCCGTTGTTGCCGTGCGGTGCGAGGCCTGCCTTCTCGAACTGGGCGGCGATATAGTCGGCGGCCAGCCGCTCGTCGTCTGTGCCGGTGCCGCGCCCGTGCAGGGCGTCGGAGGCGAGGAAGGCGATGTGTTTCTTGAGGTTTTTGACAGAAACCTTCTGTGCGTCAACCAATTGGGCATTCAAAAAAAGGAAAGCCGAGGCGAGGAGGAGAGCTTTTTTCATAGCGGGAAAAGCGGTTTGAATCGGGGGCAAAGAGCGGAAACTTTGGGGATTGGCGGGGCAGCCGGGACGGATTTTTGACGGAAAGGTGTTTGTGGCTATCGGCTGCTGAATTTTCTCGCCAGCCGCCGCGTCTCGCCGGGTCATGGCAATATTGTTCAGAATTTAAGCCGTGCATTGCCCCATCTACATCCATCGCCGACAGGATTGGCAAGCGGTTTTGGCCTTTTTGGAAGAACTGAAAGACAGCTATCAGCCCGTGTCATCGACCAAATAACAGGCATATTGGTCAAGATTCATTTGACAACAAGTGCGATAAAGAGAGCGAGCAAAGGGCGGGGCTTGCCGTCGGGCTTCCCGGTTTGGCAGACGGTCAGACTCCTCCGTGTTCTTATTGCACCTCGCTCACATCCGATGACGCCTCAACCAACAATCCGCCGAATTAACTCAAACAGCTTCTAAAATGAAAACTGCAATGATGCCCCATGGCTGTTTGAAACCGAAAGCTACTTCAGCAGCGC
Organism: Saprospiraceae bacterium; assembly: GCA_044227705.1. Taxonomy (GTDB): domain Bacteria; phylum Bacteroidota; class Bacteroidia; order Chitinophagales; family Saprospiraceae; genus JANOQP01. The sequence goes on along the minus strand of JBGAWE010000154.1, from coordinate 5,659 downwards.
CTTCATCTTGGCATACTCCGCTGTGTTGGTCGCCGAGCCGTTGCAACCCGACGCTTTCGCCTTGCCCACGATGGCTTGTATGCGGTTCTTCGGGCTGGGGTGCGTGCTCAAGAACTCGGGCGGCTGGCCTCCTTTCGACTGGATTTTTTTGAAGAAACCGGCCGCGCCCGCCGCGTTCAGGTTCGTCCCGCAGAGGTATTTGACGGAAAAATCGTCGGCCTCCGACTCGTGCGAGCGGCTGAACTTCAGCCCCACGACGGCCGCCGCGACCTGCCCGACGGCCTTCCGGTTGCCCGTCAGCGCGTCGGTCAGGACTTGCAGGCCGAGCATCTTGGTCATCTGGCGCGTCGAATGGCGGTTGGCGGCGTGGGCAATCTCGTGGCCCAAGACCCCGGCGAGCTGGTCCTCCGAGTCGAGGAATTTTATGAGACCGGTGTAGACATAGATGTAGCCGCCCGGCGTGCAGAAGGCGTTGAGCGTCTTGTCGTCGCGGATGATATGCACCTGCCAAGCGAACTCGCGGCGGTGCTCCACCTTGCCCGTGTTGAGGATCTTGTCGGTCAGGCCTCGGACGTAGCGATAGATTTCCTCGTTGCCCTTCTCGGGCAGCAGCGGGTACTCCTGCGGCTTCGAGGCAATCTCGGCCGCGACCTGCTTGCCGAGCGTGATGTCGTCGGAGACAGGGAAAACGTTCATCTTGTTCCACCCCGATTTCATCTTCTTGCAGCCGAGGAAAGGGAGGGCGAGGGCCGCCAGAAGGAGGGCGGCGGTTGTCGTGCGTTTCATGTCGTCGAGCGTTTTTGGAAAAATTAGTGTGCTGCAAAAATTGCCGTCCCGGCCGGAATCCCGGCTCGACGCCCGCTCATTTTGTCCAAAATAACAGCCCGTCCCAAAATGAAAAACGGCCAACCGCTCTGCAGCGATGGCCGTTTTTGGGAAAGACCCAAGTGGTTTTTAGGAATTAGTTGAAGTGGCGAGAGTTGTGCAAGTCTTGAGCCAAGTTCAGGCGGCAGAGTCGGGGTTCTTGACCGAGCTATTGACGACCGAGGCGAGGTAGGCGACAACCATGATGCCAACGCAGACAGCGACCATGTGTAGGGAAGTTTTTGTTAGTGAAACATGAGTGATTAATCGGCTCTTTTGATGAGCTGGCGCGTTCGTTCAGAGGAGTTGGTTTGATAAACCCATAAGGCCAAAACCTGTGCCAAACCGAGTATGTTTGCCCGGCCGGTTTCTCCGAAAAAACTTTCCGGTCACCGCAACTCGTTGATTTTCAATTGATTGCCGGGCAAATATTTTTTCTTTCTCTAAACTGCCCGGCCCCTCCCCGGGGCCTCGCCGCCAGCCAAACAAGCCATCCCGATGAAGCTCGGAATCATCCGCGAGCGCAAAAGCCCGCCCGACAACCGAACACCGCTCACCCCCCTTCAATGCCGCGAGCTGCGCGAGTTCTTCGGGTTCGACGTGGTCGTCGAGGCCTCCCCGAACCGCTGTTTTTCAAATGAGGAATACGCCGCCGAGGGCGTCCCGGTGGTCGACGACGTGGCTGATTGCGACGTGCTGCTCGGCGTGAAAGAGGTGCCCGTCGCCAACCTGATTGCCGAGAAGACCTACTTCTTCTTCAGCCACACCATCAAGCGGCAGCCGCACAACCGCAAGCTCCTCCGCGCCGTCCTCGAAAAGGAAATCCGCCTCATCGACTACGAGACCATTGTCGACGACGACGGCCGCCGCCTCATCGCCTTCGGCTACTACGCGGGCGTCGTCGGGGCGCACAACGGCCTCTGGGCCTGGGGCGAGCGGACGGGCGATTTTCACCTTCCTCGCATGAAGGACTGCCGCGACTACGATGAGGTCTTGAAGTTTTACAAAAAGCTCCGCCTGCCGCCGCTGCGAATCGTGCTGACCGGCCACGGGCGCGTCGGACAGGGCTGCCTGAAAGTGCTCAACGACTTGAAAATCAAGCAGTTGACCCCGAAGGAGTTTCTGGAAAAAGATTTTGACGAGCCGGTCTTCACTCACCTCGGGGCATCCGACTACGCCCGGCGGAAGGCCGACGGCGGCTTCGACAAAAAGGAGTTTTACGCGCACGGCGACCTTTACGAATCGGCCTTCGCCCCTTTCGCCCGCCGGGCCGACTTGATGATGCACGGGATTTTTTACGACAAAAAGGCCCCGAAATTCTTCACGCCCGAGGACATGGCCTCGCCGGATTTCAACCTGAAGGTCATTGCCGACATCTCCTGCGACCTCTGGCCCGACGGCTCGCTCCCGCCGACCGTCGAGGCGACGACCATCGCCGAGCCGCTCTTCGGGTTCGATGCGAAGGCCGGTCAAAAAGCCCCCACCCCATTTGGCCCCGGCGTCGTTACGATGATGACCATCGACAACCTGCCCAACGAGCTGCCGCGCGACGCCTCCCAGTTTTTTGGAAAGCAGTTCTTGGAAAACCTCCTCACGAAGCTCCTCAAGCCCGACACGACGACCATCCTCGACCGGGCGACCGTCGCCCGCTTTGGCAAGCTGACCGAGCGGTTTGCCTATCTCCAAGACTATGTGGACGGGAAAGAATGACCGAAAGGCCATCTGACTTTTGCCTTTCAACTTTTGCCTTAAAAATGTACTCGCTGCTCATCACCATCATCGCCGCGCTCTTCGTCGGGATGCTCTTTTTGAACATCTATTTTCGGATGAAGGTCTTGCGCTCCTACCGCAAGCTGGTGCAGAACCGCGTCGAGTTCGGCACGGCCCACATCTTCAACCGGGCCAAGATGGAGGCGGAAATCATGCCCAAATACCCCGAGATGCGGGGCGAGATAGAGACGTTCGTCAACCACATACGGTTCTCCATCCGCATGGCGACGCTGCTCATCGTGCTCATCACACTGTTCGGAGCCGTCCTGATGTGGTATCGGAACGACTCCTAAAATGTCCCGTTGTACGAGCGGTAAACCACCGCCGTCACGGTCTGCCCAACGGCCTGCAGCACGTTTTTGTCTATGACTGAAATCACGTCGCCCTGCGTGTGCCAGTGCGCCCCGAAGGTCTGCTGGCCGGTCTGCAGGTTGATGATGTCGACGCAGGGAATCGAGCCAAGCTCGGCGACGACGGCATGGTCGTCCGTTATCGGCCCGCCGAAGTCGTCGACGAAAAGGCCGCCGTGCCCCATCTGCTGCGCGAGGCCCCAAATCTTGTTGACCACCGACGGCGCGTAGGCCATCGAGTTCCGCTCCTTCGGGAAGCGCGCGCCCTTCGCCCCGACCATGTCGAGGTTGATGCCGAACATGGCCCCGGCGATGTGCTTGTTCTTGACCCAGTGCTGTGAGCCGAGGCACCACGAGTTGGGGTCGCCGCCGTTGTCCTGTCCCTGGTCCTCGCCGTCCCAGAGGATGATGTCGATGCCGATGTCGGCCGGGTTTTTCTGCAAAACGCGGGCGATTTCGAGCAGGATGCCCGCGCCCGAGCCGCCGTCGTCGGCCGCCGGGACGCCCTTGTCTTTCACGACGGGGTCGTGGTCGCTGATGAATCGGCTGTCCCAGTGGGCCGTGAGCAGGATGCGCCTCGGGTTCTCGGGCCTGAACTGGCCGATGATGTTGGCGCAGTTGAGTTCGACGCCGTCGTATCTTTTAGCGGTGAAAGTCTGTTCCGTCACCTTCGCCCCGAGCCGCCGAAGCTCGCCCGCGAGGTATTTCCGGCACTTCATCGATGCCTCTGAATTGGGCACTCGAGGCCCGAAGGCCAGTTGTTTTTCAATGAACCGATAGGCCGAATCCGACGAGAAGGCGGGTACGGGAAGCTGAACCGCCGGTTTCTGATAGGGCTGCTCGACCGCCTTCGGCGGAGCGACCGGGGTCTTCGGCTCGTTCTTGCAATAGAAAAAAGAGGCCGCGAAGACGGCCAAAAGGGAGAGGATTCGGAGTTGTCGAGCCATGTTTTTCTTCAAAAAAGATTGGTCGGGCGAAAGTAGAAAGCCGGCCTCGAGCGGGTCTTTTGGCTGGTCGGATAACTTTTGGTTTGATTGGTCGCGCCCGTTTCAATGGCCGCCCGGCTGTTGGGCCTTCCGAGCCATCTGCGCCATCTTGCGGTTGTAGTCGACAAGCTCTTTCGCCGTCCGCAGGTTCCGCTGGCAAAAGGTGCGGTTTACCGCCGCCCGCTTGCTCGGCTCGCCGCTGCGCACCTTTTTGTAGCATTCGAGGGCCTGTTCGTTGAGGGATGCGCCCTGCTCGGCAAGCTTTGCGCTGGCCTCGTACTCCGCTGGCAGGCGAAGCTGTCCTCCCGCCTGTTCCGACATCTTTTGGGTCAGCGCCATGAAAAGCTCGCCGCTCTTCTTGGCAAGATGCTCGCCCATCGTCAGGTTGCCCCAATCGGAGGCGGGGTCCAGCGCGACGGCTCGCCGGGCGCCCGCGAAGCTGCGCTCCTCCTCGCCCAGGGCGGCCGCCGCGTCGAGCGAGTCGCGCAGCGCGGCATACCCAGCAACAGCGGTCGGGCAATCGGGCGGCTGGTTGAGGCCGCGCTTTTTGAAGAACTCGAAGTTCATCGGGCAGCCCAGCCCCTGCGTCAGCGGGTCGACGGGGAAATGCTCCGTCGCCATCCGGGCGGGCGGCGTGAAAAAGTAGCTGTCGTCGAACCGCCGCTTGCACCTGTGCGCCTCCACGTCGACGTCGCCCGCGCCCCATGTCACGTCGACGAGGCCCCACTCGCCGTCGGCCCTGACGAGGTTCCAGGAATGCCCGCCGGGGTCGAGCGTCCCGTCCGTCTTCGACTGGCCCGTGACCATCATCGAGGCCAGCCCCGCCTCGCGGCAGAGCGCGTCGAAGAGCGCCGCGTAGCCCTCGCAAACGGCCTTGCCCCTTTTCAGGACGACGGCGGGCTGCACGCGCTCGGCCGCCTTCTCATGCTCCCCGTCCATGATGTTCTCGAAGGTCTTGATGTCGTAGCGGATGTGTTCGGCCGTCCAGGCATAAATGGCGCGGGCCTTCGCCTTCTCGTTGGGCAGCCCGTGGGTGAGGGCCTTTGCGAGCGCGGCCACGTCGTCGCCCTTCGGGGAAGGCACGGCGCGGGCCGCTTCGTCTATTTTCGAAAAATCCTGCGCTGAAAGGGTCGCGGCCGCCAAGAAGGCAGCGAGAAAAGGGCCTTTTTTCATTGTTGAAAAGGAGTCTGGTGAAGGGTGTCGCCGCCATGCGGCCGTTGTCGGCGGTGAAGCTACCGAAAGCCGGCCGCTTACTTTTTCAAAAACTTGAAGCCCCCCGTCCGCTCGCCTGACGCCGAGATTTTTCCAAAATAAAACCCGTCTGCCAGCCCGTCGAGCGGCACGGAGAACCGCCCGTCGCTCGCCGGTTCGCCCATTTCCCGGGCCGTCGCCAGCCGTCCGGTCGCATCGAAAATTTCCAGCCGGAGGCTGCCTGTTTTCCATCCAACTATTTGAAGATCAATCCTTTCCGAAACCGGGTTTTCCATCAACCGAACCGAAAGCTCGCCCGCCGCCTCGCCCGTCCCGATGACCAGCTCCTGCCCCGTGCGCATCCCGTTTCCGAAGCTGCAGACCCACATCTGCTTCGGCTCGAAGGGGTTGAAGACCACGCGCTCCGGGTGCCAAAACGGGTAGGCTGCCACCAGTTCCCATGTCGGCGAGACCGCGCTTTTGTTGTGCGTCACCCAG
>JBGAWE010000153.1:0-11178 GCA_044227705.1 Saprospiraceae bacterium | reverse complement strand
CTTCATGTTGAGGCCCTCGGGGTACTGCGGCGCCCAGAGCTGAATCTGCCACAGCGGCATTTTGAGCGTGGCCAGCATCGCCAGCGAGCCGAGGGCGAGGAGGGAGCGCGAGAGGAGTGGGAGCTTTTTCATTTCTTGATTTTTTCTTCAATCACTTGGCCGGCAATCCCGCCTCCGGTGTTCCGCCCGTCGTCCATTTGAGCGGCGTATTCGAGCCTGCGGGCGACACCCGCACATATCCCTGCATCTCTTGGTGCAAGGCCGAGCAGAAGTCGGTGCAATAGATGGGCACTACGCCCGTGCGGTCGGGCACCCATTTGAGGGTGGAGGTCTCGCCGGGCATGACGAGAATCTCGGCGTTGTTCGAGCCTTTGACAGCGAAGCCGTGCGGCACGTCCCAGTCCTGTTCGAGGTTGGTGATGTGGAAGTAGACCTCGTCGCCCAGCCGAACGCCCTCGATGTTGTCGGGCATGAAGTGCGACCGGATGGCCGTCATGTACACGTGCACCTGCTTGCCCTGCCGGACGACCTTCGCCTCCTTTTCGCCCATGCTGACGTAGGGGTTCTTGTTCTCCTCGATCTTGAAAATCTTGGTCGACTTCGGCGCGATGAGGGCGGCCGGAATTGCCTCCGCATAGTGCGGCTCGCCCGCCGTCGGGAAGTCGAGCAGGAGTTTCATCTTGTCTCCCGAGATGTCGTAGAGCTGGGCCGACTGGTTCAGCTCGGGGCCGGTCGGCAGGTAACGGTCCTTCGTGATTTTGTTATAGGCGATGACGTATTTGCCCCAGGGCTTTCGCGTCGGCCCGCCGGGGACGCAGAGGTGGCCGATGGAATAGTAGGTCGGCACCCGGTCGAGGACTTGCAGAGAGGCTAGGTTCCACTTGACGATTTCGGAGGAGACGAAAAAGGACGTGTACGCATTCCCGTTGGCGTCGAACTCCGTGTGGAGCGGGCCGAGGCCTGGCTTTTTCACCTCGCCGTGCAGCACCGCGTCGTATTTCAGGACGGGCAGGCCGTCGTACTCGCCCTCGAAGTTCTTGTCGGCAATTGCCTTCTGGATTTTGTCAAAGGAAAAGACCGGGATGATGGCTGCCAGCTTGCCCGAGCCGACGATGTACTGCCCCGTCGGGTCGACGTCGCAGCCGTGCGGCGACTTAGGGCAGGGCATGAAATAGACGATGTCCTTCAACTCGTGCGGGTCGAGCACCAGCACGTCGGTCTCGATTTTTGAAGTGGCCGAGTGCGTCTGCTCGTCGTAGACGTTGTGGGCGTAGCGCACCTTGTCGTGGCGGCCCTTGCCGGCTTTCGCGTATTCCTCAGCCTTTTTCCAGTTGACGGCCATGATGAAGTCCTTGTCCTTCTGGGAGGCGTTGACTTCGAGGAGGGTATTGGCCTGCTCGGTGTTGTAGCAAGAGAAGAAGAACCAGTCGTGCGACGGCCCCTTCCCGGCACGGGAGAGGTCGAAGTTGACCCCTGGCAGCAGGATTTGGAAGCCGATGCCCATGCGCCCCGTCTGCGGGTCGACCTTTACGAAGCTGACCGTCCCCCGGAAGTTCTTTTTGTAGGTCGAAATCGGCACGTCGGAGACGGCGCCCTCGTTGTCGAGCGGGTACGAGAAGCGCGTCCCGGCGACGGTGTACTCTGTGTTCTCGGTGATGAACGGCGACGAGTGGTTGCCCGAGCTGTTGGGTATCTCGATGATCTCCGCCGTTCGGAAGGTCTTCAGGTCGATGCGGGCGATGCGCGGCGTGTTGTTGCCGTTGATGAAGCACCAGCGGCCGTCGTGCACGCCCTCGGTCGTGGAGAGGGCCGGGTGGTGCGAGTCGTCCCAGGGGACGTAGCCGTGCGAGGTGTTGAGCATCGGCTTTGTTTCCTCGGAGTAGCCCCAGCCGGTCTGCGCGTCCTCCGAGAAGACGGGGATGTTGCGCAGCAGCCGCCCTGACGGAAGGCCGTAGACCGTGACCTGGCCCGAGAAGCCGCCCGAGACGAAGTTGTAGAACTCGTCGTACTTGCCCGGCGCGACGTAGACGCGCTCGGCGGCGTCGCCGACGACGGCTTTTGTGGGGTTCTGCGGCTTGCAGCCGGTGGAAAGTTGGAGGCAAGCGATTGCCACGCCGCCCATGAGCAGGGCGGGAACGAAATGCTGTTTCATTTTTTTAGAAAAATTGGTGTGGGCGATAAAGGCAGGCTCGACCGGCTATTTCTCGCCGTCGTTCTTCCGCATGAACTCGAGGACTTTTCGCGCCTCCTCCTGCGTGAGGTTCTGGTTGGGCATCCTGACGAGGCACTGTTCGAGGAGCTTCTGCGCCTCGGCGTCCTTTTCGAGCATCATGTCGACGTTGGTTATCATGTTCATTATCCAGACCGGCTCGCGCCGCTTCGTCACTCCCGACCAGCCGGGGCCGACAAGCTTCTCGCTTGTCAGCTTGTGGCAGGCCGAGCATTTGAGGTCGTAATCGGCCTTGCCAGCCGTCACCCACTCGGCGTTGAGCGGGCTGGTCAGGGCGACCTCCTTGACCTCTACGCCATGGGTCTCGGTCTGTGGGGCGGCGGCATCAATGGGAGAAGGCGATTTTTTGGCGGCTTGGTCGGCCTGGCTTTTCGAGGTGCAGGCGGCCGTCGCGATGGCGAGGAGGCCGATGAGCAAAGTGGTGGGTCGCATCGTCCTGAAAGATTTGGTGATGATAAACTTGTGCAACAAAAGTCACTGTCTCCCCGAACCAGCCCGCCTGACCTCGGTCAGCCCTTGACCTGATTTTTGTCAACCGGCGCAACACGCTGCGAGTCAGCCCGATGCCAACAACCGCCATTGTTTTAAAAGGAAGATGGGCAAAAAAAAAAGAGGCCGCCCCGACACCGGGACGGCCTCATGTCAATCAAAAACAGGGCGATTGAGAAAACTTACATCTTGACCACCCTGCGGTTGGCCGTCGAGCCGTCCGACGAACCGGCGGCGTGGAAGCGCGTCGATGCCGGGGAAGGTCGACTCGGCCAGAACGGCGTAGTTGATGGTGAACGTGGTATAGACCGTCCCGTCGCTGACCGAAACGACAATATTGCTCAATCCAACCGCCGTCGGCAGAACGCTCACCGTCCGCGACGCGCCGATGCCGCCGATGCTGATGTCCGAATTGGCCACGACGGCCGTGTTCGAGCTGGTGGCGGTGACGGTCAGGTTCGAGGGCGGCGTTTCCGCGTCGTTCACCTAGAAAACGACGCCGAGCGTCTGCATCGGATCGGTCGGGTCGCCGATGGCCGCTGCGACGCCGAACGGGCTGGCCAGGGGCGAGGCGGCCGCGCCGTCGACGTAGTCGCTCGTCGCGGCGACGTCGATGGCGATGGTCGGCGGGGTGTTCGGCGCGAAATCGTTGTCGACGATTAGGATGTTTTGGGCCGGTGTTGTGCCGAGCATGAGGCCCCAAGTTGGGTTTGTGAGGGAAACCGTCGCCGACTCGTCGCCCTCGATGGCCGTGTCGTCGGTGACGGTGAAGGTGGCCGTGGCGGTCGTGTTTCCACTGATTATGGTCAACGAGCTTGCCGAAAGCGCATAATCGCCCGACGTGATGCCCACGCCGTTGACGCTGAAACCGACGGTCTGGTTTCCAAAAACAGCCGACGAGGCCGTCGCCGTCAAAGTGACGACGGTCTGCGCGGCCTCGGTCCCCGTGTTTGTGCTGGCTGAAAGATTGACCGTCGGCACCGCCGCGCCGAGCGAAGAGACGGTCACGTTGTCGAACCGCCAAGTGCCGCCTGTGGCGACGGCGGTGTTCGTCTGCGTCTGCCGGAACTGGCCGGTCGATTGGAAATAGCTGGCCAGCACCCGGAACCTGAAGCCCGAGTTGTCATTGACGGCCGTGATTTCCGACAGGTTGACGCTGACACGGCGGTACTGGTCGCCGCTTGCGTTGGCGCACTCGAACTTGCCGTTGACGAGCGAGCCGAGGCAATAGGTGGTGTTCAAATCGGTCATCGTGAAGTCGTTCCACGAGCCGCCGCCGTCGGTCGTGTATTTCAGGCGGACGGTGTTGGGCGAGGTGTTCGAGAAGCGCTGGTCCCATGAGACGGCGATGTTCGACTGCCCGGCGGTGCTGACGCTGAACTCGACGCCGTTGATTTCATTGGCATTGCCGGGCGTGAAGGGGTTCAACGCCCATGCATTGGTGCCGGAGGTCTGCGCGCCGCAGGCGAGGCCGCTCACGCCGGTCGACGTGCCGGGCGTGATGGTCCCGTTTCCAGCGACTACGGCAGACGATCCGCTGCCCGAGTTGGGCGTGGGGTTGGCGAGGGTGCCCATCAGCGGCTCGTAGGTCCACTGGGCGAGGGTCGTGACTTGCGCGGCCGTTTTTCCCCAAAAAAGGAAGAGGACGATTGGGAAAAGGTGCCAGGCCGTCGCGGCCGTTGTTGGCGTCCTCGCCAACAACCTCTCCGAATTTTGTTGGCGAGGACGCCAACAACGGCCAATCGGACAAAGTTTTTTCGCTAAAAAAGGCAGGCGAGGTGTGCGTTTTCCAGTCATGCGCGAACCGTTTTTTTTGAACGCGCTAACCACGGCGGGCAGCTTTAACAGTGGATGAAATGGAGGTTAAGTCTCGGCGGCTTCTTGGTTAAGTTTTGGTTTCCTCGACTGGGCTTCTCCCTAAAAAAGGCACCGCAGCTCCTTTGAACTGCGGTGCCACTAACCAAGTTGCTACTAAACCAAAGCTGTGCTGAAGCTGCTATTGTTTTCAGAAGAAGACCCGCACGCCGACCTGCGCCTGCCACACGTCGGCCAGAGCGGCTCCCTTGCCCCGGATGGTGGTCGGGGGCGTGTAGTTGCGGTTGCCGTCGATGGATCCGAAGTTGACGACGGGCGCGCCCGATGCGTCGGACTTGCCGGTCGCGGTGATGAAGTTGCTCGTCGTGATGACGTCGCGCACGCCCCAGTCCTTGTTGAGCAGGTTGCCCACGTTGTAGACGTCGGCGCGGAGCTGGATGCCCTGCGTGCGGTTGCCGATTTTGAAGGTGAAATCCTGCGCCACGGTCAGGTCGACCGTCGTCAGCCATTTCAAAAGGAGGCCGTTGCGCTCGGCGTACTTGCCCTTGCGGGAGGAGAGGTACTCGTCGCCGTCGATGAGGGCCTGCAGCGCAGCCGCTTGCTGGGCACCGGTCACGCGGATGGTGTCCTTCGTGTTGTCGGCGTTCGTGAAGACGCGCGAGATGGTCGAGTAGGAGAGCTTCGTCGCGTCGTCGGGGACGTAGATGAGGTCGTTGTTGCCCGTCTGGTCACCGTTGTAGTCGCCGTTGTAGACGAGCGACTGGCGGCCCTGGTTGCCAGTTTGGAGGAAGAGCGAGACAGTCGTCGACGTGAAGTTGCCCTCCTTGATTTTGTACGAGCCGCCGAGGATGAAGCGGTGCCGCTGGTCGTTGTCGCTGAAAGCGAGGTCGGGGTTGTTGTTGCCGTTGACCGACTTGTTGTCGTTCCACGACGAGAAGGCGATCGAGCCGCCCGTTATGTAGTCTTTCGCCTCGGCGAAGTTGTAGGCCGCCTTCAGCCCCCAGCCGTTCTTGATGGGCCGCTCGACCTGCAAGGTGACGCTGTGGAAGGTGCCGTCCTTCGAGTTCTTCAACAGGATGGCGTCGGTCACGGAGTCGTTCTTGCGGTTCGCCTTGTTCTTGTCGGTCGTCGACGATTTCGTGTAGCCTGGGTAGTACGGCCGCGCGTCGGGGCCGGTGAAGTTGCCCGCGGGGGCCTCGAGGTTGGCGTTGACGAAAAGCATGTCGTTGATGTTCTTCGAGTAGATGCCCTCGACGGTGGCCACGAAGCCGAGCGGCAATTTGTAGTCGGCCGCGAGATTCGTCCGCCAGACTTGGGGAAATTTGAAGTCAGGGTCCGTCACAGCGATGTTGAAGGTCGCGGGCGCGGTCGGGTTGTCGGGGATGTTAGCCGTCACGTCGGCGGAGAAGGGGTAGGCCTTCGTGTTCGTGTTGTCGGAGCTGATTGTGCCGGTCAGCACGCCGTTGTTGCCCACTTGGTTGGAAATCCAGACGAATGCTGGGCGGCCGGTGAAGACGCCCGTGCCGCCGCGCAGTTGGAGGCTGCGGTCGCCGAACACGTCGTAGTTGAAGCCGAGGCGCGGCGAGAACATGATTTGCGGGTCGGGCAGCGCGTCGGTTTTGTACTGGGCATTCGGGTTGCGGCCGAAGTCCCAGTTGTAGAAGGTCATCGTGTCGACCTTCGGGTTGTTGAGCGCGGTGTTGCCGAAAATCGGCACGTCGATGCGGACGCCGGCCGTCAGCTTGAAGTTCTTGAAAAGGTCGAACTCGTCCTGCAAATAAGCCCCCGGCATGGCCGCCTTCGTGATGGCGACGGGCAGTTTCCCCTCTTCGAGTGCCGAATAGGTAAGGAAATAGCGCGAGATGCCGGTCGAGTCGCCGTTGGCCGCCGCCTTGAAAGTCGCGATGTCCTTGAATGTGTAGTGGCCATAGTAGCGCGGCGTGAAGGTGTTCTCGAAACGAAACATCTCGAGGTTCACGCCCGCCGTGACGGTGTGCTTGCCGAGGTAAAAAGAGACATCGTCCTTCGCCTGAAAGGTGTTGGTGTTGAGCCGGTTGTTCATCGTGAAAGGCTCGTAGCCGAAGGTCGTGTACGTCTTCCCGCCCGATTGGATGTCGACCGTCGGGAAGGGCGAGCTGCTCGAGCTGCGGTAGTCGCGGTTGGCGGTGAAGCCGACCTGGATTTGGTTGGAAACCTTCGTCCCGAATACCGAGTTCAACTCCGCGATGGCCGAGTAGATGTCGTTGCTGATGCGGTAGTTGGAGTTCTGGAAGTTGAGCGCGTCCTGGTTGCCGTTGCGGAAGCCGCTGACGACCGACGAGTTCGAGGCCAGCACGTCGCGATAGGAGCGCAACTGGTTGTAGCGAATCGAGGCGCGGTGCGTCGCGTTGATGTTCCAGTCGAGCTTGGCGAGCCCCTTGTAGGAGGTCGTCGACAGCGAGTAGTCCTCGTACTTGCCGGGGTCGTAGTTGTATTTCGTCTTCAAGAAATCGGCGAGGTCGTCCATGTCGGCGGCGGTCACGCGGCTGACGTTGGCGTTGGCCTTCGGCGTGGTCGCCTCGTCGCGATAGGCCACGAACGATGTGGCCGGGTCGGTGCGCAACTCCGACTCGAAATTGGCGAACCAGAAGAGCTTGTCGCGCTGGATCGGCCCGCCGAGCGAGAGGCCGAACTGGTTGACGTTGAAGTCGTTGCGCACGATTTCGACGTCGCCCGCCTTCTTTCCGGTCATGTTCTGGTTGCGGGTGTTGAAAAAGGCGGTGCCTTTCACGGTGTTGTCGCCCGACTTGGTCACGGCGTTCACGCCCGCGCCGGTGAAGCCGCCGAGGCGAACGTCATACGGGGCAAGGTTGACCTGGATTTCGTCGATGGCGTCGAGCGAGATGGGCGTCGAGGCCGTCTGCCCGGCTGGCAGGCCGGCGAGACCGAAGGAGTTGTTGAAAATCGAACCGTCGATGGTCAGGTTGTTGAATCGCGAGTCCTGCCCGGCGAACGAGATGGCGCTCCCCGTCGTCGAGGCGACGGAGCTGCTGCGGCCCTGCGCCGTGAGCCGCAGGAAGTCGTTGAGCGAGCGGCTCAAAGAGGGCAGCGAGGTGAGCGCCTCCCCTTTTATGTTCGACCCCGCGCCGGTGCGCGCGCCGTTGAGCGTCGGGTCGGTGACGGCCGTGACGACGACCTCCGAGAGCGTCGCCGAGGCCTCTTTCACCCGGAAATTTAGGCGCAGCGACTGGCCGAGGCTCAACGCGACGTCCTTTTCCGTCTTCGGCTCGAAGCCCGTGTAGGTCGCCGTGATGGTGTACGGCCCGCCGACGCGGACGTTGGGGAGGTTGTAGCGGCCGTCCTCGCGGGTGGTCGTACCGAAGACGGTGCCCGACGGCTCGTGCTTGGCCACGACGGTTGCACCTGGCAGGCCCTCGCCCTTTTCGTCGGTGACGATGCCGAAGATGGTGGCGGTCGTCTGTCCGAAAACGGTCGTCACCACGAACAGGACGGCGGCGGTCAGTAGAGATTTGAAAAGGTTGAACTGTTTCATACCGATGTTTTTGATGAGAAAATCTGGTTCGGAAAAATTCCGGCGGGGCAAAGCATCGCGTCGCCCGTTAAGCCCAGATGAAGCCCGCGTTTTGTTTTCTTAAAACCCGTGTCCTGCCTTTTTCGGGTTACAGAAAACATGCGCGATTTCTTCAATTTCAATTAAAGCCCGTCCCGCCGCCGGGCGAAGTTGCTATGTGGCACCTTATTTTTCAACAATCAAAATGCGTCCACACATGACAGACCAGTTCCAGTACATCACGCTGACCGACGACAAGGGCGGCGAGAACATCGTCCTCGACGGCAACCACGGCAACTTCAGCGCGGGCGGCACGGGTCACAACGGCGACCTGCGCGTCAAGAACGCCGACGGCGAGACCGTCGTCACTATCAGCGGCAACGACGGCGACATCGTCCCAAACGGTGTCTCGTTCAAGACCCTCGTCGAGGCCATCGCCTCGCTCTAGGACCGCGTCGACTTGTTCGTCGCCGTCACCGAGATGGGGCGGTAGCGCGTGGCGTACTCCAATTGAGCCTGCCGAACGGAACTGGGAAACACGCTTACATGAAAAAGCCCGCGCCGACGGCTGGTCGAGCGCGGGCTTTCTTTTGGCCGCATGCGGGCCGCTCCTCGAGCCATCGCTTGGCGGGGTCGCGGTCAGGTGTAAATGCTGGCCGATATGGCTCAAAGTCAGCAGTTCTATTAGGGCGATTCCGGGCGCGCCCTCGGCCTCCGTCCAGAGCGTATTGATTTCAGAAAGTGAGACCTACCACTCGCCGCGCCTTCTGGTGAACCGCTCGGCCGACTCCAGCGGTTTTCGGTCGAGGCGGACGCCGCCGATGATTTTGTAATGGGACATGATGTGTGTTTCGTGCTTGTTTGGCGGCTGCGGTCAGCGGTTTTTCTTTTCCCGGGAAAGGATCAAATCGTCGGCCTCGATGCGCACGACGGTCGCCTCGCCCGCCAGCCAGAGCCGTCCTTTTCGGTCAAAAAAGCCCGATTTCCACTTTTCCCTATCCAAACTGTCGGTGCCCAAAAGCCGCCCGACCGGCAGTCGCTCGGCCACCGGGTTGCCCGCGTCGCTGTGGACTTCGACGCTGGCGGCGTGCTCGCGGTCTTCTTTGAGGAAGGCGGTCGAGAGGCGGAAAACGCCTTTCTCGGTCAAGAAAAGGAGGTCGCCCGACGGCGTTTCGATTTGGGAAAAAATCAGGTTGCCCGGCTCGCCGATGAACTCGAAATGCTCGCCGTGCGCGGGCGCCGTGCCGCCGTCGAGGGGGAAAAAGGCCAGGGCCTCGCTCATCACAACGGTGAGAAGTTGGTTTTTCGAGCAAAAAAGCCCCTCGACGATGTTGTCGGGCACTTCGAAGCCGATGACGCCCTCCTCCGAATACCGCTGGATTTGCCCCGAGCCGTCGATGCGGAACAGCCCGACCGGCGTGCCGACCCAGGTGAAGTCGCCGCACCCGCAGATGGCCAGCGGCTCGCACCTGTCCATCCATTTTTGGGAAAAGGCGGTGCCGTCGAGCGTGAAAACCTCGCCTGCCGCGCCGACGGAGAGCTTTCCACTTGCTCCGCCGATGCCGGTGACGGCTTTTTTCAACGGCAAATCCCCCGGCCCGCGCCACTCGACTGGCGAAGGCATTCCTTCCGAGAAATAATAAAGGCCGCGCTCCGTCGCCAGCCAGAGGCGGTCGGCGACGGCGGTCGCGGAAAGGGTTCCATGAGGGGCGGGGACGGCGGCCCACCATTTTTTCTTCCTCCAAAAATAGACGGTCTCAGTCGTGACAAGGCAGGGGCGGCCGCCGCTCTCTACGAGGGCGACGATGCGCTCGCCGTGCATCATCAGCGGGGCGGTGTCCTGCGATTTGAGGGGCGGGGAAGCGGCCAAGAGCGCGAGAAAGAGCGCGGCGAGGGCGCGCGAAAGGGGAGCTTTTTTCATAGCCACAAAGCTCCCGGCGGCGTGTTAAGTCGGGTTGAATCCGGGATGAAACTGCCTTTAAATCATTGTAAATCAATTCATTGTGGAGACATATTGCCGTAAAGTAAACTTAACCGACGGCTCACGGGCAGGGCATTTTGGGCGGATACGTTTGCCCCGATTTTATTCTCTTCCCTTCACCATCAAACAATCTCCCATCATGAAAAGAGCAACTTTTCTCCTGAAATGGCTCGCCGGATTGGCCGCCTGTGTGGCCATCGCCGTCAGCGCCGACGCGCAGCCGCGCAACGTCGTCATGTACATCGGCGACGGCTATGGCCTCGCCCCAAAAACCGCCGCCCGCATGGCCATGGGGCAGGGGCAGGCGGGCGCGATTTTCAGCGACGACTCGCACTTCCGCCTGCTCAATGCCGACAACCTGCCCTTCACCGCCACCGTCACGACGCACTCCATCAACTCGTGGATAACCGACTCCGCGCCCGGCGCGACGGTCTACGCCGCTGGCAAAAAGGGCAAAGTTCACAACGAGGCCGTCGCTTTCAACATGAACGCCAACGTGCCGGTCGAGACGATTTTGGAGTACGCCAAGAAGCAGGGTTACGCCGTCGGCATCGTCACGACGACCCGCGTCACGCACGCCACGCCCGCCGACTTCGCCTCGCACATCTGGAACCGCGACCTCGAGGACATCATCGCGGCACAGTACATCTCCTCCTCGCAGGCCGAGTACAAAGCGGTCTTCGGCGCGGGCTACGACAGCCTCGGGAAGCATTGGGTGCTGCCGATGCCGAAGCGCGGCGTGGAGCTTGACGTCATCCTCGGTGGCGGCTCGCGGCACTTCCTGCCGAAGTCGGCCGCGACGACCAACAACGTCGTGAAAGACAAGACGGGCAACCCCATCCTCGACGCGTCGGGCGCCCAAATCAAAATCCCCGGCAAGCGGACGGACGAGCTGGACTTGGTCGAAATGGCCAAAACCCGGGGCTTCAAGTATGTCAACAGCCGCGATGCGCTCATGGGCATCGACCTCAACCAGTTCACGCCAGGGAGCAGCGCCAAGCTGCTCGGCCTCTTCCAGACCTCGATGATGGACTACGAACAGGACCGCCAGCTCAATTACCAATGGGAGCCGAGCCTCGCCGACATGACCCAAATCGCCATCGAGGTCTTGAA
>JBGAWE010000152.1:0-11430 GCA_044227705.1 Saprospiraceae bacterium | reverse complement strand
CCAGCGCAACTGACGGGTTTTATGTCCAACGCATTGATTGTCAACGTGCTCGGCTCCACCGTGACGGCCGTCGAGGCCGAGCATCCGTGGTCGTCGACGGCGGTGATTGTGTAGTCGCCGGGCGGCGCGTTGTCGAAACTGGTCGCCGCGCCGATGCTGATTCCGTTGACGAGATAAGTGAAGTTGCCCGCGCCGCCCATGCCCGCGAACGTGATGTTCGGCCCGAGGACGGAGGCCGTGATCGTCACCACCGACGGGTCGGAAAGGGTGAAGGCGGAGGCCGTGACCTCGCCCGTCGCGTCTTTCACGAAGATGGAATAATCGCCCGCCGCAAGGCCTCCGAAGCTCGGGCTTGCCCCGAAGTTCACCCCGTCAAGGCTGAACTCGAGCGGCGCGATGCCGCCCGTAGCGCCGATTTCCACCGAGCCGTCCGCCGCGCCATGGCACGACGGCTCGACGATGCCGGGCGTGACCGAGACAGGCGTGTAGTTGACCAAAACAGTCGTCGTGGCGATGCAGCCGTTCGCGTCCTGCGCGTAGATGGTTTGGCTCCCGTTCGACAGGTTTTCAAAAACATTTTGGCTCGAAAAAACCTGCCCGTCGAGGCTGAACGCGATGCTGCCCGACCCGCCCGAGGCGCTGGCCGTGATTTGCTTCCCGAAAACCGTGGCCGTGACCTCGACCGCCGTCGGCTCCGCGATGAAGAACTGCTCGCTGGTCAGGTGGCCCGAGGCGTCCTTCGCCCACATCGTGTAGAGGCCCGCGCCCAGCCCGGTGAACAGGCCCGACGTCTGGAAGTCCGTCCCGTTGAGCGAGTATTGGTACGACGGCTGCCCGCCCGAGGCAAAGCCGACCATTTTGGCCGTCTGCTGGCCGTTGCACAGAATCGCGTCGATGGAGGTGGTCGTGAGCGTCAATGCCGGCACCGCGATTTGAGCCGAGACGGTCGCAGTGCAGCCTGCCTGGTCTTTGACGACGATGGTGTAGTTGCCGTTCTCGCCGGGGTTGAAGACGGGCGACGGCTGGAAGTTTTGCCCGTCGATGGCGTAGCTCAACGCGCCCGTCCCGCCCGAGGCGGAGACCGTGATTTGATAGTAACTCTTTGATGCAGAGGCGGTTATGGCCGTTGGCTCGTTCAAATCGACCACGTTCGTCGTCGCGGTGAAGCCCTGCCCGTCGGTCACCGTCGCTGAATAGGAACCGGCCGGGAGGTTTTCAAAAAGGCCGGTCAATTGGTCGTCGCCCGTAGAAAAATGGAAGCTGAAAGGCGCCTGCCCGCCGCCGACGTTGACGAAGACCGCCCCGTTCGAGCCGTCCGCGCAACTGATTTGCTGCGAGACCTGCGCCCCGACCAGCAGCGTGTTCACCGCGACGACGGCTTGCGTCGAGGCCGTGCAGCCGTTTGCGTCTTTCGCGGTGACGGTGTAGACGCCGTTGGCCAGCCCGGCGAAAAGGTTGCCCGCCGTGAAATTTTGGCCGTCGATGGAATAGGTGAAACTGCCCGTCCCGCCCGTCGCCGAGGCGGTCACGTCGCTCGAATTGACCACGGCCGAGACGCTGACCACAGCCGGGTCGCTCGCCGCTACGAGGTTGGTTGAAATCGTAAAACCGTTCGCGTCTTTCACCACGACCCCGTAGCTGCCCGCCGGGAGGCCGCTGAAAACGGGGCTTGGTTGGAAGGTTCCGCCGTTCAAGCTGTAAGAAAGCGGGGGCGTCCCGCCCGTCGCCGAGGCCGTGACGGCAGCTGTCGAGCTGCCCGCGCAGTCGACGGTTTGAGAGACTATCAGGCTGGCTGCCAGCGTGTTTTGGATGATGTTTATTTTGAAAACCTGGTTCGCCAGCCAATGCCAGCCGTTCTGGTCGACGAGGTCGAACGTGAACTGGTCGGCCGTCGCCAGCCCGCCGCCGTGCTGATAGACAATCAATCCGCCGTTCACGTCAGCTTGCGTGAAGCTGCCGCCGAGCGCGAGGGCCACGCCGTTTTTCAACAAATTCCCTTCCGTCGGCAGGGCGGTCAAAGTGAAAACCGCCTGCACCGCCGTGCCGGTCAGCACGGCCGAGAGGTGGGTCTGCGAGACCGTACCGAGGCCCGATTTCGGGACGGAGAGCGGGTCGTTTTTCAACAAGGCGGCGGGCGCGTTCGCCGTCGCGTAGCAGACCGTCAGACTCCACGAGTTGAGCGCGCCGCCGTCCTCCGTGGCGTAGAAATCGTGGAGCACGAGCCTCCAGTTGCCCGGTGCATCCGGCCCGTCGAACGCGGAAAGGCTTTGCACCGGCTGGAAATTGCCCGAAATCGACGGCGTTCCCGCCGGCACGTTGTTGCCGCAGGCGTTTTCAAAAACGGTCGCCGAGTTCGCTGCCTCGTCGTCGAAGGCGGCCACGATGTCGTCGCTCCCGCAGCCGAAGTCGCTCGCCGGGACGCCGGGCTGGCTGAACAACTGCGCCCGCGTCCCGAGCGGCGAGACGAGCACCGCGTCGAGGTCGCCGACCCATGTGTGGCTGATGTTCGCCGTCAGGTTAACGTCGGTCACATAGTTGCCCGCCGGGACGGCGACGGTCGATGAGATCGAGTCGGGCGGGGCCGTCGCGGAGATGACCTTCGGCACGTCGGTCGAGGTGAAGGTTTTGCTGCAAGTGGGGCTTCCTGTTTGAAAGAAAAGACCTGCGAACCCAGCCCGTCGCCGCACTGGTTCGTCGGGCGGACGCGCCAGTAATAGACGGTTTTGCGCGCGAGGCCGGACGGCAAAAAGCTCGTCCCGCTGGCCGTGCCGGTCGCCGAGATGGTGCCGGGGAGGAAGGCTGGGTTTGTCGAAATCTCCACCAGATAGCTTGTCGCGGCGGGCGAAGCCGACCATGAAAGAATGGGCGACGCGCCGAGGCCGGTCGTGAAATTGGAGGCGCAGCTCGCCGCGCTCGACGGCGGGCCGAGGAGGACGGTCAGTTGCACGGTCTGCGTCTGCGAAATCGCGTTCGCAACGGCGTTTATCGTAATCGGAAAGGTCGTCGTGACCGGCACGTTGAGGTTCGAAATCGAAGGCGTGACCTGCGAGCTGGGCGCGGCTGGGTTTTGCGAAAAGTCGACCGCCGAGCCGCTCGGGTTGCCCGATGCGGCGAGGGTCACAGGGGTTGAAAAATTGAGGATTGACTGCAAATCGAGCGTGAAAACCGCCGTTGAGCCACCGCAAACCGTCTGCGCGACGGGGCTGGCCGTCATCACATAGGTCGGCGTGGGCGGCACGACGATGCTGAAGTTCTTGTCCGATATGTCGAAAAAATAGTTGCCGACCGACTCGACGCGCACCCGGCATTTCGTCGACGGTGTGTTCGGCACGACGACCGAGGCGGTGCCCGAGTTGTTCGTCGAGGCGAGAAGCACGGTCGGGTAGGTCAGCCCGCCGTCGATGGAGAGCAGGATGGCAACCTTCGAGCAGGAGACGGGCGCGGCGGACGTGTTAGCCACGTTCCAAGTGACGGTCTGCGTCGAGCCGACGTTCCAGGTGATGCCGGTCGTGTTCGGCGCTGTGACGACGAAGGGGCCGCTCGTCGTCGAGGTCTGCAGCTTGACGTCGTCCTGCGTGTTGCAGCCGCCGCCGAAGTGGTTGTCGCGGACGGTGAGGCGGAAGTTCATCGGGCGCGTGCCGGAGGGCAGCACCTCCCACGGCGTTGCGGTGCCAGCGGCGAGGTCGGTCAGATTCGGGAAGTGGCGCGTCGGGTCGGTCGTCGGCTTGAACGAGCGGAACATAGGGCCGGTCAGGTTGCTCGCCGCCGGTTGGCCCGTTCCGATGGCGATGTCGACTTGTTCCCAGCAAAAGGAAATCGGGTCGGTGTTCGGGTCGCTTCCGTTTGCCGTCAGAAAGAAGGGCGTCGAAATAGGGATGGTCTTGTCAACCGGTGCGACGGCCGTCGGTGCGGCATTCGCCACGGTCAAAATGTTCGCGCAGGTAGAGCCGGTGCCGAGGATGAAGGACGACATCTGCGGCAGGTTCACGCCATGAAAATAGTCGTCGCTGTGGTTCTGGATGTTCGGTGCGCAGACCCCCGCGTAGCCCATGATGGTCGAGGCGGAGCCTGGCTCGACGGCGGCGAGGTTGTCGTTGTTGCAGCCGCTCTGCGACTGGGTGTGGCGGCCGTTGAACTGGTGGCCCATCTCGTGGGCGAGATAATCGACGTCGAAAGGGTCGCCGACGGGCGAATTGGTCGCCGTCCCCGCCGTCGCGCGGCTCGACGTGCAGGGGCAGGCGAGGCAGGCGAGGCCGCCGAGGTTGCCTTTGGAGAACAGGTGGCCGATGTCGTAGTTGGCCGAGCCGATTTTCGAGTCGCACTGCACCTGGTTCGCGTCGATCATATTTCCGATGTTGACGTTGTCGTAGGGGTCGGTTGCGGCGTTTAAGAAGATGACCTTGTCGTTGGTCGCCACGATTTGCAGCGTCGCGCTGAATTCGCGTTCGTAGATGCCGTTGATGCGCGTCACGGTCGTGTTCATCGCCGCGAGGGCGAGCGCGACCGTCCCGCCGTGAAAAGTGGCGTACTCGCCCGTGCAGGCGAGGGCGAGGCGGTAGCGGCGCAGCTTGCCGCAGTTGGGCGCGGAATTTTCCGCGCCGCCGCCCGGCAAGTCGATGGACTTCGGCAGGTCGACGCCGAGGTCGTGGGGGCCGCCGTCGGTGGTGTTGCAGGTCCAGTTTTCGCCCGCTTTTTTCTCAAAATCCTTTTTGAAATAGACCTGATAGTGCGCCGCGTCGCCCGTCCAGAGGGGGTCGATGAAGATCGGGCTTTCGTCGTCGGACAAAACCATCGCGTGAAAACCGCGCGGTGTGATATCGCAGCGGATGCTCGTCGAACGGTCGCCGAGGGCGTGGCCCGCGTAGCTTTTTATCTCGGGGAAACGGTCGGCGAGGGCAGGGGCGAGCACGTCGGCGCGCCAGATTTTGAAGGTCTTCGCCGCGCCGCCGGGCATCGGGACTTCGAGGAGGACGGGGTCGCCGCCGCCCGTTTTTGATTGGTTTTCAAAAAGCTCGGAGGCGAACCAATCGGGCGCGGTGGCCAGCCGGGATTTCATCAAATCGAGGTCGAGGCGGACGGCATCGTACTTTTTGGGAGAGATGAGCCGCTCGCCAGTCGGAGCGACCGCCCGCCCGGAGAACGGCGACCATAGGCTTTGGGCGTTGACGAGGAAGGGGAGAAAGAGCAGCGCGAGGAACGGGTTTTTCATGCGACGACGGCTTTTTATTTCTGAAAATGGATGGTTGGAAACGGCGCGAAAAGTAGACAGGCCATCGAGATGCAGCTCCCAACCGGCGGCCAATTCTATTTTCGCCGCAGACCAACTTTCCGTCACGACATGAGCAAGCAAAAGCCGCGACCCGCTGCCCAGCGACCCGAAAAAACAAGCCCGGCCGCCGCCCCTCGCCCCGCCGCGACCGCCAGCCAGAGCAGCGAGAATGGCTGGCTCCTCCTCCTCGCCGCCGTCCTCGTCCTGACCGCCGTCGCCCTCTCGCCGATGCTGCAAAACCAGCTCACCAACTGGGACGACCCCCAATATGTCAAGGACAACCCGCTCCTCCCCGGCCCCGACTGGCACGGCATCTTCACGAAGCCCGTCGGCTCCAACTACCACCCGCTGACCATCGCCTCGCTCGCGCTCAACTACCAGTCGTCGAAGCTGGCGCCGTTCGGCTACTTCCTCGTCAACTGGCTGCTGCACATCGCCAACACTGCGTTCGTCTTCTGGCTGGCCTTCCTCCTGTCGCGCCGCAACCGCTGGGTGGCCGCCGCGACGGCCCTCTTTTTCGGCATCCACCCGATGCACGTCGAGAGCGTCGCGTGGATTTCAGAAAGGAAGGACGTGCTGTACACCTTCTTCTTCCTGCCGTCGCTGATTTTCTATTGGAAATACCTCGACGACGGGAAGGCCTCGAAATACGCCGCCTCGCTCCTGCTTTTCGCCGTCTCGCTGCTCTGCAAACCGGCGGCCGTCGTGCTGCCCGTCGTGCTTTTCCTGTTCGACTATTTTAAAGGGAGAGCATGGACGGCCCGCGTCTTCTATGAAAAACTGCCCTTTTTCGCCCTCGCCCTCGGCTTCGGGTGGATGGCGCTGAACATTCAGGCCGAAAAGGCCATCGCCAAACCGGAGTTCTATGCGATGTCGAGCCGCTTCCTGTTCGGCTGTTTCGGCTTTGTGGAATACCTGCGGCGGCTTGTCTGGCCGGGGCCGCTGTCGAGCTTCCACCCGTTTCCCCCGGCCAACGCCCTGCCGTCGATTTACTATGCGATGCCGGTCCTCGTGGCGGCGGTCGCCGCGGCGGCTTGGTATTTCAGGAAGAACCGGGCGGTCGTTTTCGGCCTCGGTTTCTTCCTCGTCAACGTCGGCCTCGTGCTGCAGTTCCCCATCACTTTTGGCAACTGCGTCATCGCCGAGCGGTACACCTATGTGCCGTACATCGGCCTGGTTTTCATGCTCGCCATGATTTGGGCGGATGAAAAAACGTCGCCGATGCTCAAAAAGGGGCTGGCCGGGCTGGCCGCCGTCGCCGCCGTCGGCTTTGCCGCGATGACCTTCAACCGGGTGAAAGTCTGGCACGACACCGAGGCCCTGTGGACGAGCGTCATCGACGTCTACCCGACGAGCCATATCGCCCGCGCCAACCGGGCCACTTTTTTGATTGAAAAAAACCAGCAGGACCGGGCACTGGAGGATTGCAACGTCGCGCTGAAGACCCTGCCGACCCATGCCCAGTCGCTCGAAAACCGAATCACCATCTACCTCAACAAGAACCAGAACGAGGCCGCGCTGGCCGACGGCGAAAGCCTTGTCGCCGCCTCGCCCGGCTATTACCGGGGCTATCTTTTAAGGGGTTTCGCCCGCGCCCGCCTCAACCAGGTCGACGGCGCGCTGGCCGACTACTCAAAGTGCATCGAGCTGAACCCCAACGACCACGAGGCGTGGGGCAACCGGGCGAGCCTTCTCTTCAACTCGAAGAACGACTTCGGTGCTGCGCTGACCAGCTTCAACCGCGCCCTCGAACTGAAACCGGGCTACGGCCTCTACCTCATCAACCGCTCGAAGTGCCAGTACCGTTTGGGCAACCTCGAAGAGGCGCGGAAGGACTTGGCCGCCGCCGAGAAGGCGGGCATCGCGGTCGAGGAAACGTTCAAGAATGCGCTGAAATAGACTGAAAATGAACAACTTATGAAATACTCGCCCATCCTCCTCGCAATCATCGGCGCCTTCTCCTTCTGCCAAAAAGCCGAGAAACGGGCCGATGCCTACGGCAACTTCGAGGCCGTCGAGACCATCGTCTCCGCCGAGTCGACCGGCCGCATCCTCGAACTGAAAATCGAGGAGGGGCAGGACGTGGCCGCCGGGCAGACGGTCGGGCTGGTCGAGTCGGGGCAGCTTGCGCTCAAACGGCAACAGCTTGTGGCCGCGATGGCGGCCGTTCGGGCGAAAAGCCCCGATGTCGACGCCCAGCTTCGCGTTTTTGAAAAGCAGTTGGCCGTGCAGAACCAGCAGATGGCCAATCTTTTAAAGGAAAAAGCGCGGGTCGACAACCTCGTGAAAGAGAAGGCCGTCACGACGAAGACGCTCGACGACCTCAACTACCAAATCGAGGTTCTGAAAAAGCAGATGGACGCGACGGCCGAGCAGCGTGCGGCGCAAAACGCGGGACTTTCCACTCAAAAGACCGGCCTTTTGGCCGAAATCGAGCCGCTGCAAAAGCAAATCGCGCAGCTCGACGACCAGACCGCTCGGGCAAAAATCACCGCGCCGGTCGGCGGGACGGTGCTGGCCAAGTTCGCGCAGACGGGCGAGATGGCGGTCGCCGGCCGCGCCCTGTTCAAGCTGGCCGACCTCAAAAGGATGACCCTCCGCGCCTTCGTCTCCGGCGAGCAGCTCGGCTCCGTCAAAATCGGGCAGACGGTCAAAATCAAGACCGACGCGCCGGGCGGGGCGATGGCCGAGCGCGATGGGAAGGTGACGTGGATTTCATCGAAAGCGGAGTTCACACCGAAGGTCATCCAGACGAAGGACGAGCGGGTAAGCCTCGTATACGCCGTCAAAATCGAGGTGGACAACGCCGACGGGTCGCTGAAAATCGGGATGCCGGCGGAGGTGGATTTTTAGGGCCGATTGCCGAGCAGTGGCCTTTGTTGGCGGGGACACCAAAAACGGCCAAATCTCGAACAGCCATTGAAAACCAACGAGTTATGCAACCCATCGAAGTCTCGGACCTCTCCAAAAAATACCCGCCCGACATCGCCGCCCTCGGCCCGGTGAGCCTCACGGTCGGCGCGGGCGAGCTGTTCGGCCTCATCGGCCCGGACGGGGCGGGGAAGACTTCTCTGATAAAAACCCTCGCGACGCTGCTCGTGCCGGACGGCGGCTCGGCACGCGTCCTCGGGCTGGATGTCGTCAAAGATTTCAGGCAAATCCGCCCGCGCATCGGCTACATGCCCGGCCGGTTTTCCCTTTATCAAGACCTGTCGATTGAAGAAAACCTCGAGTTCTTCGCCTCTGTCTTCGGCACGACCGTGCGCGAGAACCGGCACCTCATCGAGGAGATTTACGAGCAAATCGAGCCGTTCAAAAAGAGGAGGGCGGGCGCGCTCTCCGGCGGTATGAAACAGAAACTGGCCCTCTGCTGCGCCCTCATCCACGCGCCGGAGGTGCTTTTGCTCGACGAGCCGACGACTGGCGTCGACGCGGTCTCCCGCAAGGAGTTCTGGGAGATGCTCGCCCGCCTCCGCGCTCGCGGCCTGACGATGCTCGTCTCCACGCCGTACATGGACGAGGCATCGCGCTGCGACCGAGTGGCTTTGATTCAGGCCGGGCGATTATTGGGCATCGACACGCCGAGGAAGCTCTGCGAGTCGTTCGAGCGGCCGCTTTTTGCCGTGAAAAGCACGGAAAAACTGCAACTGCTGGCCGATTTGAGGGCGCAGGATTGGGCCGTCTCCTGCTGGCCGTTCGGCGAGGCGGCGCACCTGGCGACGGTCGAAAACGGGCCGAAAGCCGCCGAAATCGAGTTGTTTTTGAAAAAAAACGGTCATGCTGCGGCCTCCGTCGAGCCAATCGAGGCGGGCGTGGAAGATGTCTTCATGAACCTCATGGCCAAAAACTGACGACCGATGGCCGCGATTTCCACCGACAAACTGACGAAGAAGTTCGGCTCCTTCACCGCCGTCGACGCCATCACCTTCGAGGTGGGGGCGGGCGAGATTTTCGGCTTCCTCGGCGCCAACGGCGCGGGCAAGACCACCGCCATGCGGATGCTCTGCGGCCTCCTTGCCCCGACGAGCGGCCGGGCCGAGGTCGCCGGTTTCGATGTCTTCAAAAATGCCGAGGCCATCAAAAAAAGCATCGGCTACATGAGCCAAAAGTTCAGCCTCTACGAGGATCTGACGGTGGCCGAGAACGTGCGCTTCTTCGGCGGCGTCTACGGCCTGTCGCGCTCGAAAATCAGGGAGAAGACAGCGCTCTTGACCGAAAAACTGGGCCTCGGCGAGTTCACGCGCTCGCTGACGGGATCGCTGCCGCTGGGCTGGAAGCAGAAGCTGGCCTTCTCCGTCGCCCAAATCCACGACCCCAAAATCGTCTTCCTCGACGAGCCGACGGGCGGCGTCGACCCCATCACGCGGCGGCAGTTCTGGGAGATGATCTACGAGTCGGCTGCGGCTGGCGTGACCATCTTCGTTACGACCCATTACATGGACGAGGCCGAGTACTGCGACCGCGTCTCTATCATGGTCGACGGGCGGATAGAGGCGATGGGGCCGCCCGTCGCGCTGAAAAGCCGGTTCTCGGCGGACTCGATGGACGGCGTTTTCCAAATCCTCGCCCGGGGCACCTCGATGAAATAAATCACTGAAAGCCAATGACTTATGAGCCGGTTTAGCGCTTTCGTTTTGAAAGAGATCCGCCACATCCTGCGCGACTGGCGGACGCTGCTCATCCTCTTCGGGATGCCGGTGGCGCAGGTCCTGATTTTCGGTTTCGCGCTGCAGAACGAGATTAAGGATGCCCGCCTCGCCGTCCTCGACCCGTCGAACGACGCGGCCAGCATCGGCCTGACGGAGAAGCTCGCGGCGAGCGGCTATTTCATCGTGGAAAGAAAACTGGCCTCGGCCGAGGAGGTCGAACCGGCCTTCCGCTCGGGCAAGATCAAGCTGGCCCTTGTCTTCCCGGACAATTTTTCAGAGAAGCTGGCGCACGAAGGCACGGCCCCAATCCAGCTCCTGGCCGACGCGACGGACATGAACGCTGCGACCGCGCTGCTCAACTACGCGCAGGCCATCGTCGCCGATTTCAACCAAAATTTGATAAAAGGAGGGGAAAACAGCCCATTGCCGCGCATCGCCGTCGAAACGCGGATGGTGTTCAACTCCGAGCTGAAGGGCGTGTTCCTGTTCATCCCCGGTACGATGGCGCTCATCCTGCTGCTCATCTCGGCGATGATGACCTCGCTGACCATCGCCCGCGAAAAGGAACTGGGGACGATGGAGGTGCTGCTCGTCTCGCCCCTCCAACCGGCGCAAATCGTGGTCGGGAAGGCCGTCCCGTACCTCGTTTTGGCGATGCTCGACGCGGCCATCGTGGTCGTGCTCGGCGTGTTCGTCTTCGGGATGCCGGTGCGTGGGCCGGTCTGGCTGCTGGCGGCGGAGTGCGGGCTTTTTGTGCTGACGGCGCTCTCGCTCGGCCTTTTCATCTCGACGAAAGTGGACCGGCAGTTCACCGCTTTCTTCGTCTCCGCGCTCGGGCTGATGATGCCGACGGTGCTGTTGAGCGGTTTCATTTTCCCCGTCGAGTCGATGCCGGAACCGCTGCAATGGGTCAGCCGCGCGATGCCGGCCCGGTATTTCATCGAGATTTTGCGCGGGGTGATGGTGCGCGGCGCGGGCCTCGAGGCGGTCCTGCCGCAGACGCTGACGCTGGCGGGGATGGCGCTTTTCTTTCTGGCGTTGAGCGTGCGTAGCTTTCAATCGCGGCTCAATTGATTCACCTTTCACTAAATTGCCACATGGACAAAGCCCGCATCGCCCGAATCCTCGGCTTCTATCTCATCGCAATTGCCTCCATCCTTTTTTGCAAGTGGTATCCACCCTTCCGCAGCGGTCCCTGCACTCCGAACCTCGATGCGTTTTGTCCATTCATTTTCTTGGCGGTGCCTCCCATTCCAATTGTCATCAATGCGATTAAAGTCGTGATGGGGCGGGAAGAAGATTCCATTCCACTCATCCTGCACTTTTTTGGCTTCGTGGCACTCTACGTCTACATCTTCCACTAAACAAAACAGGCGAGAGCCATCCGACCCTCGCCTGTTTTTGGAAAAACCAGCTCGCCTCACCGCTTCCCTTTCCCCTTCGGCTTGGCCACCTCTTTCGGCTCCTTCACCTTTTCCCGCTGCCTTTCCTCAACCTCCCCCGGCATCTCGT
>JBGAWE010000151.1:0-11506 GCA_044227705.1 Saprospiraceae bacterium | reverse complement strand
GTAAACTCCTCATCCGTGCTCGTCACGCCGATAAGTTCGCAGTTTTCACCGAAAATCTGCGGGACATCGGTCGCGCCGGGCGTGTTGCAGACGGTGAAGTTCTTGTCGTCGGGGAAGTAGACGCGGTACTGCTCCTTGTAGTTGACCGTGATGGTCTGCGTGCAGCGGCTGCTGTTGTTGGCGCAGTCGAAGACGGTGAAACTGCGGCGGACCTGGCCGTAGTTGCACTGCTCGAAGGTGACTTGGTTCGGCACATATGTGATGGCAGTGTCGATGTTCTTGATGCCGCAGTTGTCGGAGAACGAGAGGGCACCGTACCAGTTGAGCGGGTCGTACTCGTCGCAGTTGACGGTCTTGTTGGCCGGTGCCGAGCAGGTCGGCTTGAGTTTGTCCTCGACGAGTACCGTCACCATGCAGTCGTTCCAGTGGCCGGGGAAGGCATCTTCAGAGACCTGGCCGACACCGGGATCGACGTCGTAGACGCGGAAGACGACCGTCCATTCCTGATTAATGTCAGAGCAGCAGAAGCGGGTCAAATCGTCGAATTGGGTGCCGGTGCAGCTACCGCCGTTCATGCGGCGGACCTTGAACCAGACATTGTTGCACTTGTCGAACGAACCTGCGTCGAACGCGGAGGCCGGGACCTCGGCATAGCCGGGCTGGTCGACCAGCGGGCCGTTCGGGCCATTCTCGCCGGGGCAGGTGAAGTTGTCGACCGAACCGGCACCGATGGCCACTTGCGTGTACTCCTGACAGATGGCGGTCGGCGGGACGAGGTCTTGGACGGTGATGTTGACCGAGCAGGAGGTCTCGTTACCACAATCATCCTTCACATAGAAAGTAATCGGGTAAGTGCCAATCGGCAAACCGTTGAGCGTGCCGAAATCGACGAGGTACTTGCCCGTCCAGTCCGGGTCGAGCGTGATGGTCGCGGTGACCGAGCCGCCCTGCTGGGTGATGGGGTTGATGAACACCGCCCATGCCTCCGAGACGAGGCTGCAGTTGTCGGCAACGTGCAGCACCGGCAAATCGAGGTTGCGGGTGCAGGCATACGGGTCGACCGAAACAGTGAAGTTCGCCGGGCAATCCGAGATGACCGGGCCGTCGCCGTCGTGGACTTTGATGGCTTGGACATAATTGGCGGGGTTGGTCCCTGCCACCGTCGGGGCGCACCAGTCGTAGACCGTCCAAGTGCGGATAAGTTTGTAGGAACCCGTGCAGACGGGCAGCAGCACGTCGGTGTATGCCATGTTGATCTCGCACGACGAACCACCGTAGAGCGGCCAGTTCTGGCCGAACTTGGTGATGTAAGGCGAGCCAGCGCCCGACGGGTCGGTGTTAGCATTGGAGCAATCGAGCGTCGCGTCGGACGGGTACTTCACGTCAGCGAGGTGGGCGCGCTGGAAGTAGATGTACTGATCGCACTTGCCGATGTTGCCGCTCTGGTCGGTGGCCACCCATTGCCGCTTGGCATAGGCGCTCATGTCGAAGAAGAGCTGGCCCCGGATTTCGCCTGCCGCGTATTTCGCCGTGTGGATGTTCGCGTAAATGTTGCCCGCAAGAAGGAGGTTCTCCTGCGCCTGCGAGAGTGTGTATGTCCGTGTCGCCGAGCCGCTGACCTGCCCGGTCGGCAGGTTGAGGTCTATAAGAATAGGGCCAGCCACGCCCGCAGCGCCGTTGTGCAAGTGCGCCGCTGTGAGGCCGCCAGTCAGGCCGCTCCAGGTGATGGTGAAAGTCAGTTTTTTCGTCGTCTTGTCATAAGTGCCTTTCACGAATCCAACGCCCTCCTCTTGGTTGGCCGGAGTCTCGTTGCGGCCCGCGAGGTTGCCCACCACGCCGTCGCAGTCCAGGTCGGTGAAGAGCGTCAACTGGTTGAGGGTGACGGAGGAGCAGTTTTCCACAATCGTCGGCGTGGCACCGGCGATGCCCAGCGCGGTCAGCGTAGCCGAGCTGTAGTCGGGGATGTTGACGCACCAGAGCTTCAGGTCGGTGACGTTGCAGATGGGCTTGAGCTTGTCCTCGACCGAGATGTGGCCCCAGCAGGTGTTGCCCGACGGGATGTGCTTGATGGTGGCCGTGATGACCTTGCCGACGTGCGAATAGTTGACCGTCGCGTTCGGGATGACCGTGCCGTTTGGCAGGGTGAGGATCACCTGGTAGTCGTCGTAGCAGGGCGCGTCGCCTTCCAAGATCATGTCCGGCGTGACCGGCACTGAGCAGTCCTCGTCGAGCGAGACCTGCACGTCGTCGTTGCAGACGATGGCCGCCGGGGTCGAGACGATTTGGATGATTTTCGAGACGGACTGAACACAGCCCGGGTCGGTCGCACCGTTCGCTTTCGGAACGCCGCCATCGACCGTGTACTTGATGGTGTGCGAGCCGAGGCCGAGGGTGGCCGGGTTGAACGTCGTCACCACGTTGCCATCGACCATAAAGGTTTGCGAGACGATGCTTGCGTCGCCCGGGGTGCCAGTCAGCGTAGTGTTCGGCGTGCCGAGGCAGAAGATGTCACCGAACGGAGCAGTGATGGCCGGGTTCGGGTACGCGCAGGAGTTGCCGACGGAAAGCGAAACGCCCGCCTGGTTCGTCACCGTGACCGTGTAGCCGAGCGCATCGACGTGGATGCCGGTGAGCGTGTAGCTGTTCGCGCCCGTCGGGGTCAGCAGCGTGCCGAGCGGGATGGCGGTCGGCGCAGCGGGCGGGCCAGCCGAGGCCGCCGAGTAGAGGCCATTGATGGCGGTCACCGTCCAAGTCTGGCCATTCGGGGCGTTGACCGTGATGGTCTCGCCGAACTGTCCGTTGTCGAGCGTCGTCGCGTTATTCTTACAGACGCACGGGTCGGTGATGTTCGCCCCGCAGACAAAGGTCGAGGTGGCGATGCTGCCCGGCATGACCGCCGAGCAACCGCCCGCCACGAAGGTGGCGACGACCGTGTACGTCCCAATCGCCGTGACGTTCGGGAAGGTGAACGCCGCGCCCGTCCCGGCGACCGGCGTGCCGGTGTTGGTGCCGTTGAAGCGGAGCTGGTAGTTCACCCCGACTTGCGAACCGGCGAGGCCGAGCGTCGTGTAGCTGCCCGCGCAGTAGGCCCCCGTGCCGGTCATCGCAAAGGCGGTCGGCGACGGGTTTACCGTGATGGTGAACGTGATGGGCGTGCCGTTGCAGCCGTTGGCTGCAGGCGTGACCGTGATGGTCGCCACACAGCACGTTCGGCGTGGCGTTCGTCGCAGTAAAGGCGGCGATGTTGCCAGAACCGGAGGCGGCGAGACCGATGGCCGGGGTATTGTTCACCCAGTTGTAGACGACACCGGCGACGGCGTTGCCCGTGAAGTTAACGGCCGTCGTCGTCGACCCGGCGCAGAGCGACTGGCTGGCGACCGCGTTGACCGTCGGCGTCGGGTTCACCGTGATAGTGAAGGTGATGGGAGCCGTCGTGCAACCGGCGGCCGACGGCGTGACCGTGATGGTCGCCGTCACCGGCGCGAGGCCCGTGTTGATGGCGGTGAACGACGGGATGTTGCCCGTGCCGCTCGCCGCGAGGCCAATAGAGGTGTTGTTGTTTGTCCACGAATAGGTCGCGCCCGCCACGTTGCCGCTGAAGGTCACGGCAGCGGTCGACGAGCCGTTGCAGACCGTCTGGTTCGACACCGCGTTGACCGTCGGGTTGGGGTTCACCGTGATGGTGAACGTGATCGGGTTGCCCGAGCAGCCGTTGGCCGAGGGCGTGACCGTGATGGTCGCCACCTGCGCCGTGCCGGTCGCGTTGAGGGCGGTGAACGAGGCAATGTTGCCCGCGCCAGAGGCCGCGAGGCCGATGCTTGTGTTCGAGTTCGTCCAGTTGAAGGTCGTGCCGCTCACCGCGCCGGTGAAGTTGACGGCCGTCGTCGATGCGCCCGCGCAGAGCGTCTGGTTGGCGACCGCATTGACCGTCGGCGTCGGGTTCACCGTGATGGTGAAGGTGATGGGCGTGCCATTGCAGCCGCTACCCGACGGCGTGACCGTGATGGTCGCCGTGACCGGTGTCGTGCCGGCATTCACCGCCGTGAAAGAGGCGATGTTGCCCGAGCCAGAGGCCGCGAGTCCGATGTTCGGCGTGTTGTTCGTCCAGTTGAAGGTCTGACCAGAGACCGTGCCGACGAAGTTCACCGCCGCCGTCGCCGCGCCATTGCAAACTGTTTGGTTGGAAACTGCGGCGACCGTCGGCGTCGGGTTGATGGTGATGGTGAACGTGATCGGGTTGCCCGTGCAGCCGTTCGCCGAAGGAGTGACCGTGATGGTCGCCGTCAGCGGAGCATTGGTGGTGTTGATGGCGGTGAAGGCCGCGATGCTGCCCGTGCCGCTCGCTCCGAGGCCGATGGTCGGGTTGGAGTTCGTCCACGAGAAGGTCGTGCCGGCCACCGAGCCGCTGAAGTTGACGGCCGTCGTCGACGCGCCGTTGCAGACCGTTTGGTTGGCCACCGCGTTGACCGTCGGGGTCGGGTTGACCGTGATGGTGAACGTGATGGGCGTGCCGTTGCAGCCGTTGGCCGACGGCGTGACCGTGATGGTCGCCACAACCGGGGTCGTGCCGGTGTTCGTCGCCGTGAAAGAGGCGATGTCGCCCGAACCGGAAGCGGCGAGGCCGATGCTCGGTTGGCTGTTGGTCCAGTTGAAGGCCTGGCCGGTCACGTTGCCCACGAAATTGACGGCCGCTGTCGCCGCGCCGTTGCAAAGCGTCTGGTTGGAAACCGCAGCAACGGTCGGGGTCGGGTTGACCGTGATGGTGAACGTGATGGGCGCACCCGTGCAGCCGTTGGCCGAGGGCGTGACCGTGATGGTGCCGGAAATCGGCGCGTTCGTGCTGTTCGTTGCAGTGAACGCGGCGATGTTGCCGGTGCCGCTGGCGGCGAGGCCGATGGCCGGGTTCGAGTTCGTCCAAGAGAAGGCCACGCCAGCCGGGGTTCCGCTGAAGGTCACCGCTGTCGTCGTCGCGCCGTTGCAGAGCGTCTGGTCGGAAACGGTGGCCACCGTCGGAATCGGGTTGACCGTGTGGTTGACCAGTTGCGACGGGCGGCAGGCTGGGTCAATCGGCGTCGGCGTGAGGATGGCATAGACGAAATACGCGCCGGCCGCAGGAAGCGTCGTCGAGGCCGAGGCGGTCGTGCCGCCGCCCGTCAGGCCGCCGTTGGCAACGGTCGCGAAGGTGGTGCCGCCGGTGTACGGGTCGCCGAGCGCGCTCGTGCTGTACTTGAAGATGATGCCGTAGGTGATGCCCATGTTCGTCAGGCCGCCCGCCGTGAACGCCACAGAGGTGCCGAGACAGGAGGACGCGGCCGGGACGCTCGTCAGGGAGCCGAGGCCGGGGCAGATGGAACAGCCGCCGGGGCCGTTGAGGGCA
Source organism: Saprospiraceae bacterium (assembly GCA_044227705.1). Lineage (GTDB taxonomy): Bacteria > Bacteroidota > Bacteroidia > Chitinophagales > Saprospiraceae > JANOQP01. The sequence continues at coordinate 6,129 of JBGAWE010000151.1, read as the reverse complement.
AAGTTCTTCACCGTGGTGCAGCCCGTCGCCGTGTTCGTCACGGTGACGGCGTATGCACCCACGCCGAGGTTCGACTGGTTCTGCTGGCCCTGCACGGTGCCGGGCCCGGCCCAGTTGTAGGAGAACGTCGTGCCGCCCGTAACGGTCAGCGAGATGGAGCCGTCTGTCGAGACGCAGGTCGTCGGCTCACCGATGGTCTGGTTGACGGTCGGCGTCGGATTGACAGTGATTGTGAAGGTCGAGGGCGTTCCGGCGCAGCCGTTGGCCGTCGGCGTGACCGATATGGTCGCAACGACGGGCGAGGTGCCGCTGTTCGCGGCGGTGAAAGCGGCGATGTTGCCCGTGCCGCTGGCCGAGAGGCCGATGCTCGGCTGGTTGTTCGTCCAAGAGAAGGTCGTGCCGCTCACCGGGCCGCTGAACGTGACGGCCGCCGTCGAGGAACCAGCGCAAAGCGTCTGGTTGGAGACCGCGTTGACCGTCGGCGTCGGGTTCACCGTTATGGTGAAAGTGATGGGCGCGCCCGTGCAGCCGTTGGCCGAGGGCGTGGCCGTGATGGTCGCCGAGATGGGAGCCGAGCCGGCGTTTGTCGCGGTGAACGAGGCGATGTTGCCCGTGCCGCTCGCCGCGAGGCCGATGGCCGTGTTCGAGTTCGTCCACGAAACGGAGCCGCCCGCCGGGGTGGTCACAAAGGAGACTGCCGTCGAGGCCGCGCCGTTGCAAAGCGTCTGGTTGGAGACGGCGGCGAGCGAGACCGACGGGTTCACCGTGATGGTGAAGGTGATGGGCGCGCCCGTGCAACCGTTCGCCGAAGGCGTGACCGTGATTGTGCCGCTGATGGGCGAGGTCGTTCCGTTGGTTGCGGTGAAAGCGGCGATGTTGTCCGACCCGCTGGCGGCAAGGCCGATGGCCGGGTTTGAGTTGGTCCAAGCGTAGGTCTCGCCCGTGACGTTGCCGACGAAGTTCACGGCGGTGGTCGTCGCGCCAGCGCAGAGCGTCTGGTTGGAGACCGCGCCCACGGTCGGCGTCGGGTTGACGGTGATGGTGAACGTCATCGCCGCACCGGTGCAGCCGTTGAAGCTCGCAGTCACGGAGATGGTCGCCACAACTGGCGTGTTGCCTGTGTTGACCGCCGTGAAAGAGGCGATGCCGGTGCCGGTGCCGCTGGCCGCGAGGCCGATGCTCGGTGCAGAGTTCGTCCACGAGAAGGTCGCCCCGGCGATGTTGCTACCGAATGTGACGGCCGTTGTCGCTGCACCGTTGCAGACCGTCTGGTTGGAAACCGCATTGACCGTCGGCGTGGGCTTCACGGTGATGGTGAAGGTTGTCGGAGTGCCGGGGCATCCGTTCGTAGTTGTGTTGACGGTGATGGTCGCCACGAGGTCCGTCGTGCCGGTGTTGGTGGCGATAAACGACGGCAGGTTGCCCGTGCCACTGGCGGCGAGGCCGATGCCCGGTGTGTCGTTTGTCCAAGAGAAAGTGCCACCCGCCGGGGTGCTCGAGAAGGTGACGGCGGCCGTCGTCGCGCCGGCGCAGTAGGTCACGTTCGACACGGCATCGACCGCGCCGGGCGTGGCGACGGTGACGGTCGTGGCGGCCGTTGCCGTGCAGCCAGCGTCGGTGGCGGTGAGCGAGTATGTCGTCGTCGTGGTTGGGCTGACGGTCTGCGGCGAACCGGTCAGCGGGCCAGGCACCCACGAATAGGTCGGGGTGCCGCTGTTGCCCGTCGGGTTGGCCGTGAGGGTGGCCGAGGCACCCGCGCAGATGATGCCGTCGTTGTTCGCGGCACCCGAGTTGTCGGTCTCCGCGATGGTCACAGCGAACGAGGAGGCTTTCTCGTCCGCGCCAATCGACGGGGCCGTGAGGCTGCGCGTCTGGCAGTCGATGTCCAACGGAACGAGGGCCTGCGGCGTTCCGGCGCAGAGGAGCGCGTTGTTGACGGTCGCGCTCGTCAGGTGCAGGTCGAACGGATAGGCGGCCGAGTTGAAGGTCGGCGTGACGTTCAGCGAGTTCGGGTCGAGCGTCGTGGCCGTCTGCCATGCGGCGAGGGTAAGCCGGTTGGCCGTGCCGTCGTAGCCGATGGTTCGGGTCGTCGTCGTCGATCCGACGCCGCCGAAGTCGTTGTAGTTCGACAGACCAACGACACCCGAGACGATGTAGATGTTGTGGGCGAAAGAGCCGGAGATGGCGAAGTTGGTGCTGTTGACGAGGATGTTGTCCTTGAAATCAGCCGTGACCGCCGAGCTGGTGACGAGGACGTTGGCCGACATACCGGGGTTCGGCCCGAGCGTCACCGCGTCGTTCATCAAGATGCTGTTGTGGTAAATCTTGTAGTTCGTCCCCCCCGTCAAGCGGATGCCGAAGGCGTTGAACGTCGTCGAGGCGGTGGAGTAACAGACCGTGTACACCCCCGAGATGAAGTTGTTGGCGATGAGGATGTTGTCGTTCGCCGTGCTCGTGTTGACGTTGATGCCCCACGCGCCCCAGCCGCTCGACGGGCTGGCGGTCATGATGACGTTCGAGATTTCGTTCTTCAAAATCTTTGTGTTCGCCATCGTCGTGCCGACCTCGATGCCCGAGTTGCCGCTGTTCGTGAAGTAGGTGGCCGAGCTGATGTTGAAGATTTTGTTCGCCTCGATGGTCGCGCCCTGCGAGTAGTTGATGTTCATGCCCTGGAAGGCGACATAGTTGGCCACCGTGTTGGAGCCGATGCTGTTGAGGCTGATGTTGAGGTTGTCGTTGTTCGTCGCCAGCGACGTGCCGATGACCTGGATGCCGACGAGCGCACGGCTGATGTCGTTGTTCTCGATGGTCAGGTTGTCGTTGTCCGCACCGGCCGAAGCGGCGGTCGGGCCGCCGACGAAGATGCCATAGGTCGTCTGAACCGTGCCGGTTCCTGACTGGATGACGCAGTTCTTGATGGTGACGTTCTGGGCCGAGTTGCCGCCCGCCGTCGTGCTGACGTAGATGCCCGCCGCGCCGGAGTTAGTTGCCGTGTTGATGATGGACAGGTTGCGCGACGACTGCGAGAGCGGACATAGCGTGTTCACGCCCGTGCCGTTGGAGCCGTCGATGGTCACGAAATCGGCACCGCCGAGGTTGATGAGGCCGGTCGTCGAGGAGCCGGTAAGCACGGGGTTCTTGCCCGCCGCCGGTTTGAAAGTGACGCGATTGGTCGAAGATGAACCCGTCACCGGGTTGAGGATGAGCGGATAGGTCTCTGTGCCATAGGTGTCGTCGATGAGGCTGAACGTGACTGGACCGCTGACGCAGCTGTTGTTCAGCGCCGTGACGGCGAGCGTGACCGTTGCAAAGTCGCCACCCGCACCGACGGTGTAGGTGCCGTTGAGGATGCCCTGGACAGCGGCTTGGTTGGGCGAAGCCGGGTGCGTCGTGACGTTGTTGACGTTCACCGCGACCACGCCTCCAGGGTTGGAGCCAATGTTGAACGGCGTGGCGGCGTCTTGTGCGATGATGTAATACTGCACAATGTCGCCGTTGGCGAGGCCGCCCATGTCAGCGGCGAGGGCCGTGAAGCTCCATGTACCGCTGTTGCCGGTGCCGCTGGTAAGGGTGCCGGGCTGCGAGAACCATGTGCCGGCCGCGCCTTTGCGGTAATAGATGCGTGGTACGAGCGCACCGGTGGTCGGAACGCCAGACGCGTCGGAGATGGTTACGGGAGTCAGGGTGATGTTGCCCGTGCCGCAGACCGCACCGAGGGCGGTGTACGAGATGGCCGGGGCCGAGATGTCATTGGCTACAAAGTTGCCCGCGTCAGCCCCCATGTCGACGGGGGTGAAGCTGGCTCGAGTCTGTCCGTCATAGTCGTCGGTGACGGAGGCGATGTTCGTCCCCGCGCCCTCGATGACCGTCGGGTTGGTGGCGTGGATGTGCAGGTCAACCGTCGCGGCGGAGCCGAGCGGCGCGATGAACTGCGGGTTGCCGACGATGGAACCAGCGTCGCCCGCTGCCAGCCAAGTGGAGGTGTAGGTCGGGAAATCCGTCGTGCCGTTGTTGGCAAAAATGCCGCCCGTGCCGGTGTACTGGTAGTCGTTGAAGCCGAAGGTCGGGAAGACCGTCGTGCCGGCCGCCAGTTTGACGGTGTAGTGGATGCCGCCCGTCGTGGCGTTCGAGCGAGCGTTGACAAAGATGTTGTCGCGCACGTCGAGCGTGCCGGTGCCGATGGAACGGTTGAAGGGATAGGAGGGAGAGGTCGAAACGGGCACGTTCGCGCCGCCGATGTAGAAGCTGTTGTGCCAGATGTTGCTGCCGTTCGTGCTGGCGTTGATGGAAATGCCACGGACGGTGCAGGCCGTCGTCATGTCCGTGCCATCGGGTTTGACGCCGAGGCGAATCATGTTGTTCTGGAAGTTGGCGACGCCCGAGCCGAAGTCGATGCCGGTCATGAATGCGCCCGAGGCGGCCGCTGTGATGTCAAAGCTGTGGATGAAGTTCTTCGCGCAAACGTTCGTCCCCGTTGTCGGGCCGCTCCAGTTGATGCCGGTGTTCTGCGTCAACGCGGTTGTCGAAGCCCCGTTCAGAACGAGGGAGTGAATGGTGTTCCCACTCACAACGCACGGGGTCGTCGTCGAGGTCATCGAGATGCCAAGGATGCCGAAGCTGGTGGATGTGTAGGTGCAAGCGTTGCTCAGATTGCGGACGATGTTGTTGGTGATCGTCGTCGCGCCGATCGACACCACGATGCCTCGGGTTTGGGCGGTGGCCGTGGCCGTGGAATTGTTGGTCAGGTTGGCGATCGTGTTGCCATTGATCGTGGAGACCGTCGGGCCACTTGTCACCGAGATGCCCGTGATGGAGCCGGTGCCGGTGCCGCTGGTGGTGAGGATCAGGCTGTTGGCAACGGTGGTCGAACCAATGGTGTTGTTGTTGATCGTCAAGTTCGTCGAGGAGCCGCCAATGGAGCTGATGGCCTGGAAGTTCGAGAGGATCGTCGCGGAACCGTTCACCGCGATGCCCGCGATGGTGTTGTTGTTTGCGGCATAGACGGAATTCGTCCCGCCGGCAAAGCGGATGCCGAACGATGTGCCGGTGCTGGACGTGGTGTTGGTGATGCTTATCGAGGCAAGCGTGGTCGGGTGGCCGATCGTGTTGCCGGTCACCGTGCCAACGTTGACGTTGCCGTTGACCGCGCTGATGGCGGCGAACATCGGGCTGGCCGTCGAGGTCGTCGTGAAGGCGATGTTCTGGATGGTGTTGTTCTGAACCGATGTCGCCGTGCCGAGGCCGACGGACAGGTCCATGCCGTACAACACCGCCGTCGTCGTCGAGCCGACCGTGTAGGCCGTGCCGCCCGCAAGGGGCTGGATGCCGCCCATGTAGTTGCCCGTGATGACAAAGCCGCTGGCTTGCGGTGTGAGCGATGCCGTGTTGGGCGTGATCCACATCATTCGGTGGGCGATGGCGGCCGTCGTGATGCTGCGCGTGGCGGTCTGGTACAGGCTGTTGCCGGTGATGCTCCAGGCCGTGTTGCCGTCCCGAATGTTGAGGCCCGTCGAGTTGACGGTGGCCGAGAAATAGTCGTAGATGTTGCAGTTCGAGACGGTGTTGTTGTCGTTGTAGGTCGCCGCCGTCGTCGTCGTGCCGATGGAGAGGAGGCCGATCGTGGGCGTGGTCGCCCCAGCGGTGATGTCGTCGAAGTCGAGCGTGTTGTTGTCGTTGCCGTTGGCACCGGTCGTCGTGCCGAAATAGACGACGCCGCCGCCGTTGCCCGCAAGGCCGTCGGTGTTGTTGACGCCGGTGAGCTTGGTATAGCGGACGATGTTGTTCGAGGCCTCATTGATGAGGCGCAGAGCCATGCCGGTGAGGCTCGAGTTGGTGATGGCAAGCTGCGACGTGCCGGTGCCGCCGGGGCGGCCGTCAATGCGCCACCAGTTGCCGGCGTTGATGTCGACAGTCGGGCCGTTGTTTGCCCCGTTGATGGAGAGGTTGGTCGCACCACTGGCCGGGCGGATGGTCACGGTGTTCGTCGCCGTCAGCGGGCCGCCGCAGCCGGTCGACAGGCCGAGGACGATTGGGAAGGCCGGCTCGGCCGTGCTGACGTAGGTTGGTTGCAGTTCCAAGATGACCGGCCCGCTTACGCCGTTTCCGGTCACCGCGTTCGCGGCCGCCGTC